>JACRPV010000199.1 GCA_016223015.1 Geobacter sp.
AGCCCCAGTTTATCGTATCGGCAGAAAATATCCACGGTGTAGTAAAAACATACACACGCGGAACGCCGCCCGGCAGTGCCCAGCGCGCCGTAACCACGGCGGCAGATCCGTATCACATGTCGTACAGGGGCTTCACAGGAACCAGCTGATGGGGGAACAGAGACGCTCCAGCATGCGGATGAGCCAGCCTCGCCGCTCATGCTCTTCAAGTATCACCCGTTTCGACTTGGCCAGATCCATGCCGAGCATCACATCCACCTGGCAGCCAAAGGCACGGCTGTCGACAATCAGGTTGACCTCGAAATTCCGGTGGAAACTCCGCTGATCCAGGTTGGCAGAGCCGATGATGGACCAGCAGCCGTCAATACTCATCACCTTGGCATGGAGCACAGTCCCTTCCCGCTCGTAGATCTCGATCCCGGCGCGCAAGAGAGAGGAGTAGGTACTCCGGCTCACCAGCCTGACCAACGGGACATCGTTCACTGCCGGGAGAATCAGGCGAATGCGCACCCCACGCCGAGAGGCGCGTAGCAGGGAGCGGATCAGACGGGGGCCGGGGACGAAGTAGGGGTTGGCAATGGTGATGCTGCGAGAGGCACCGGCAATGGCCAGTCGGAACGCATTGCGGATAAAGGAACGGGTATGGTGCGGTCCGCCGCTGACGATATGCACCGTCGCATCGCCCCCCTGCGGCAGCAGTGAAGGGATTCGGTCGCATCCGGCAGGATTTGCTCCGGTTTCATCCGCCCAGTTCTCGCAGAACAGCCGTTGCAATTCGAGAACCGCAGGGCCGGTGATCCTGATACCGACATCCCGCCACCTTTGGCGGTCCTCGCCGAATCCCGCATACTCGGCGCCGATGTTCAGCCCTCCGGCAAAGGCCATGGTCCCGTCGATGACGGCAATCTTGCGATGGTCGCGCTTGTCGAACCAGCCAAGCCCGCGACGGAAAGGGGGTGGATTGAAGGCGCGGCAGGTGACCCCTGCCTCTTCGAGTCGCCGGAAAAAGGCGCTCATCGTCTCGAAACTGCCGATGTAGTCGTACAGGAGAGAAACCTTGACGCCGCGCCGCACCGCATCGACCAGCAGTTCGGCCATCTGTTGCCCGACGGCGTCGTCGCGAACGATGTAGAATTCGAGGGAGATTGTCCGTTGCGCAGTCTGCAGAGAGGCGAAAAACGATGGGAAAAACGCGCCGCCGTCGGGGAAGAGCTCCACCAGATTCCCCAGGGTGACGGACGCCTCCGTGCTTTTCCTGAATCTGCCGAGGAAATGCCGGGTGCGTGGAAAGCCGCGCCGCGTTCTGCGCCGGATCAGACTCATCCCCTCTCCCCTCTGACAAAACCGGATCTGCGAGACCGGTCTACACAAAAGGCGCGGAATTGCTTCCGCGCCCCGTGCCTGTCATCCATGTTCTTCCCGTGTGAAACGATCAGACGCCGACCACTTCCTTGACGCCGGGTACCTTCTCCATGAGGGTGCGCTCGATCCCCATCTTGAGGGTCATGGTGGACATGGGGCACGATCCGCAGGCCCCCTTGAGCCGTACCTTGACCACGCCATCCTCGGTCACTTCCACCAGTTCCACATCGCCGCCGTCGGCCTGCAGGGCGGGCCGGATCTGCTCCAATACCAGTTTTACCTCTTCGATCATGACTGCTTCTCCTTTGTCGTGTACGGTCGCATCGACCTGTCTGCTAGTGCTTGCCCGGTACGCCGGGAGTGGTGAGCGACATCGGCTCCAGAAGGGCCGTCAGCCGCTCATCCGAAAGGATTCCCTTCTCCAGGACAGTCTCGCGTATGCTCTTTCCGCTGCGAACGGCTTCCTTGGCAATCTCCGCAGCGGCAGCATAGCCGATGTACGGTGCCAGAACCGTGGCCAGGCCGAGGGAATCGTCGAGATACCGCCGGCATTGGTCCGGATGGGCTACGATGCCGTCGATGCAGGACGTTGCCAGCTTGCGCACCGCATTGGAGAGAATCGTCAGGGAAGAAAGGAGGTTGAAGGCGATCACCGGCATCATCACGTTCAGCTCCAGCTGCCCTGCCTGAGCCGCCATGGTCACCACGGTATCGCAGCCGATCACCTGAAACGCCACCATATCGGTCAATTCCGCCATGGAGGGATTGACCTTGCCCGGCATGATGGAAGAACCGGGCTGCAGGGCAGGCAGGGAGATCTCGTCAAAACCGGTGCGGGGACCGGAGGCAAGAAGCCTCAAGTCGTTGGCAATGCGGATCAGGTTGACCGCTGTCCCCTTGAGCGCCGAGGAGAGGGCCACAAAGGGGTCCATGTTCTCCATCCGCTCCACCAGGTCGCGGCCCCGGACCAGCGAAAAACCGCTTTCCCGCGCCAGCTCGGCCACCACCAGATCGATGTAGCGGTCCTCGGCGTTCAGCCCGGTTCCGACCGCTGTCCCGCCGAGCCCCAGTTCCCGGAGCTCGGGCAGTGCCCGCTCGACCCCCTGCAGGTTCTTGTCGATGGCCAGGGCATAGGCGGAAAACTCCTGGCCGAGTCGGATCGGCACCGCATCCTGCAGATGGGTCCGCCCGGACTTGAGGATCGTGTCGAATTCCTCTCCCTTCCGCCCCAGGGCATCCCGCAAGAGCGCCAGGGCCGGCAGGAATTCCTCGGTCAGGCGCAGGCAGGCAAGCCGCAGAGCTGTCGGGAAGACGTCATTGGTGGACTGGGCCATGTTCACGTGGTCGTTGGGATGAACCCGGTCGTAGACCCCGCGGCTCCCCCCCAGGAGCTCGGCTGCCCGGTTGGCCAGAACCTCGTTGACGTTCATGTTGTGGGACGTGCCGGCACCGGCCTGAAACGGATCGACCACGAACTGGTCGGCAAGCCTGCCCGCCAGGATCTCGTCGGCAGCGGAGACCACCGCGTCGCCGATCTCCCGCGGGAGCCGGCCAGTGGCCATGTTGGCCCTGGCTGCGGATTTCTTGATGAGAACAGTGGCCCAGACCAGCGCCGGATGGGGCTTCAACCCCGAAATGGGAAAGTTGGCCACGGCACGGGCAGTCTGGGCACCGAAATATGCCGATGCCGGCACCTTGACCAGCCCGAGGGTATCCTTTTCCTGACGCATCGCCACCCGCAACCTCCGGTCTTTCACGCCGCGAATCCGTCGCACAGCCGCTGCCTACCCCTTGGCAAGCGCTCCGTACTTCTCCGCGATGATCCGCAGATGTTCACGTTCCTCGTTGAGGAGCGTGGTGAGCATGCTCCGCCCCTCGGGATCTGCTGTCTTCTCGATGAGCTGCCCGAAATAGGCGATCCCTTTCTTTTCGATCTCCATGGCGACTTCCAGCGCTTCCCGGTCCCCGGTATCGACACCGACATGCCCGCCGGCATCCGGCTCCAGCTCGATGGTGGAGCCGCCGTAGAAGACCCAGCGTTCGCGGTGCTCCAGGGAGGCGTAGAGTTCCGAAAGCTTCAGGTAGTGCTCTTCCTCGGTCTTGGCCAGCCAGTGGAATATCCGTTTTCCCGCGGCATTGAACGTCTTCTGCTCTGCCCTGGTGTAGAAATCGAATGTTTCCTTCTCTATCTCCATCGCCCGCAGGATGGCGTCCAGCATCTCCTTGGTTGCTCCGCTCATGGTCTGTCCTCTCTCAGTAATCTCGTTCAGGGCCAGCAGGTCCTCGATCCTGCCGACAAGATGAACCTGCGCCCCCATCTGCCCAGGGAGGAGCAGGTCGATATCGTACCGGTCACCGACGAACAGGGTCTCGCCCGGCTCCAGTCCGATCCCGGCAAAGAGTTCCGTCAGCACCTGGCGGTCGGGCTTGGGACGCCAGGAGTCCTCGATGGTGAAGACCTGGTCGAACATGCCGGCCACACCGATGATCTCCATGATCCGCGACGATAGCGCCCGGTTGTTGTTGGTGTAGAGATGGAGGGCGAATCTGCGCCCCAGGGCCGCCAGAGATGCCACTACCCGCTCGTCCCTCTGCAGGATACCGTCGGGGTTCACCTCGCTGGCAAACAACGCATGCAGGTCTTCCAGGTTGCCGCCGAGGTCCAGGCAGGCGATGCTCAATGACGCCTCGAAACCCTGCGACCGCGTCAGCCGCTGCCGCGTCTCCCTGAGCAGCTCGACGGCGGCGGCGGTGTCGATCCCCTTCAGTCGGGCGATGTAGACCGCTGCGATCCGGCCGATTTCCCGACCGAGTTCCTCGCTGAAATAGAGGGTCCCATCCAGGTCAAAGACCAGGGCCTTAAGCGTATCAGTCATCTGCGGCGGCATCTCTCTGCAAAATCATGATGAAAGTCTATCATTCTCCCCGGATTCGGTCAAAAAAGCTTCCGCCAGTCCCGCATGCAGAGGAGCTTTGGATCGGTCACTCCCTTGCTCTGGACCAGCACGCGGAAGGTGTCCCCCATCCCGCCGTCGGGCAGCATCAGCTTCTTCAGCGTCAGGCGGTGCTTTATGCGCTCCTCCTCGCTGGATGACCGCGCTTCGAGGGCCATCAGCTCCTCGATGATCCCTGCGGCCATGAGAAAGCGGTACTGTTCGCCGAACCAGACCGTGGCGAGACCGGCTGCCTCGCCGACCTGCATCAGGGTAGTGAAATCCACATGGCTGGTGATGTCCTGTTCGCCGGCGCGCACATAGGGGTTCTCTTCCACGGTGTGCCGGTAGTAGCACAATAGCGTGCCGTTCATCCGACCCGGCGCATAGAGGACCTGGGCAGGGTAGCCGTAGTCGATGGTCAGCACGAACCCCCGGCTGAGGGCCTGTGCAACGGCAGCAATCCAGCGGGGCGCCGCCAGGTTTATCTCTGCCCGCTGGCCGACGACCAGGGCAGCCCCGACCCGCTCAAGGTAGGCGGCAATCTCAGGGGTCGACGGCTCGGCAAGCTCCTCGCCGAACCCCTCTTCCGTAACGGCCACGAAGACTTCGCGGAGCCCCTCCTTGGTCATTTCGACCAGATGGACCGGAAAGGAGTCGATCAGTTCGTTGGAGAGGAGACAGCCGCTGAAGGAGAATGTTCCGCTCAACAGGTCGTCGGGGTCGCTCCAGGCAAGGTGCGCGGCGTGGGAAGCCAGTTTGCCCGCCTGGGCCGCCTTCAGGGACGGCTCCTTTTCGATGCAGCGGTAGGTCGCGGCCTCATAGAGCCGCGGCGCGGTCTCGGCCAGGGTATCCATGATGTCGAGGGCCAGTTGCCCCCCTCCGGCCCCCACCTCGACGATGTCGAAGGCAGTCGGGCTTCCCAGGCATTCCCACATCCGGACCAGTTCGTGGGCAATGACGCGGCCAAAGGCCTGATGCACATTGCTGCTGGTATAGAAATCGCCCTCGGCGCCGACCTTGCGCCCGGCCGAGGTGTAATATCCCAGCCCCGGCTCATAGAGGCAGGCGGCCATGAAAGCCGCAAAGGTCAGCCGCCCCTGTGCGGCGATACGCTCCCTGAGAATCCCCTCCAAAACTGTCCCTACGTGCTGTTCCATACGCTCCTCGAAAGGTTTTATTGTATAGTCCATACCCGTATGTTTGTCAATTGCAGAGCGGTTTCGGCACCTTCATCGGTAAATCCCCACCACCGCACTCGAAGCAATGCTTCAATATCCTGATATTCAAAATAAATTTATGGTTCGCCGAGCAAAGAGCTCAAGCTCCCCCCCTGGAAACCGATAATCCCAAATATACCGATGATCTGGAAATCAGCCTCACAGGAGGAACTCTATGTACAACATGATGAAAGCAGTTGTCGCCGCCACCGCACTCTGCATGCTCACAGGCGCTGCCTGGGGAGCCGAACTCAAGATCGGCGCCGGCGGAGCCCCCACGGAAAACATCCTGAAACCGATCAAGGACGCCTTTGAAAAGTCATCGGGAATCAAGCTCTCGATCCTTTCCAACGGGCCGAAAAACGCCCTGCTCGACCTGGACAAAGGGGTTGTGGAAGCTGCGGCCGCAGGCCTCTCCTTTAACGACTGGCTGGCGCTCATGAAGAAAGAAGGCGTGGAGGTCAAGGACCCGGCAGCCTATGGACAGGTCGTCATCGGCAAAGACCTGGTAAAGGTCATCGTGAACAAAGAGAACAAGGTCGCGAAACTGACCGCCGAACAGCTCCAGGGGATCTTCAGCGGCGAGATCGCCAGCTGGAAGGAGGTAGGAGGGGATGACCAGCCGATCCTGGTGGTCATGGGCAAACTCACTCCGGGAACCAACTCCATGTTCGCGAAGAAGTTCCTCGGCACCAAAGCGTTTGCCAAGGACGTCCTGGATGCGACCACGGCAGAGGATGTCAGGCAGAATGTCGTCTCCAACCCCTCAGCCATCGGCTTCGGCCCGCTGGCACTGGTGGACAATACCGTCAATGTCCCGGAAACACCCGAACTGTCGCGCGACATCACCCTGCTGACCAAGGGAAGCCCCTCTGCCAGCGTCCAGAAGCTGCTGGATTTCATCAAGGGTGAAGGGCAGAAATATATCAGGAAATAACAGAGGCTGCACCACAGGGACAAACACATGCCGCTTGGAATCCGACATATACAGACCCTGCTCGGTGTTGTTCTGGCGCTTGTGCTGCTGGCGCAACCGGCTCATGCCGCCCAGCGAAGGATAGAGATGATCCGGCTGCATGGCGATCCACAATCGCTTGCAGCCCTCGTCTTTCCCCTCAAGGATGCCTTTGAAAAGGCCACCGGCATCCGCCTGGTCGTAACTGCCCAGCTTTCGCCGGCCTGGGCCATGGCTGAAATCGACCAGGGGGCCTGCGATGGGATACTGGCTGCCGCTCCGTTCGAGGAGATCATGCGGCAGACCCTCGAAAGAAAGCTGCTTCTGCGCAATCGCGCACTCATACAGCATCAGCAGTTGCATGAAGACGTGGAGTACCGGGTTATCGCCAATGCGCAAAATCCCGTGAGCAGCCTGACGGAGAAACAGCTCCGCAAGATCTTCTCCGGCAGATACCGCAACTGGGACGACGTCGACGGGGCAGACGCGCCGCTTTCGGTCGTCTGGGGGGCATGGAGCACCGGAACGGCATGGGTGCTCGCCGACAGGATCATGGCCGGCGAAGAACTCACGAAGGCGGTGGTTCCTACCGAGGGACCGGTAGGCGTCGTTCGGGAGGTCGCAGCATCAGCCAGCGCCATCGGCATCGTGCCGGCTACGGCGGACCTGCGATCGGTCAATACGCTCCGGGCGCCGGAACTCGCCATCAAGGGACCGTTCATCCTGGTCACCGTCGGCTTTCCCTCCCCCAACCTGCTCCGGCTCATAAAATTCATGAAAAGCGAAGGCCAGCACCTGATCGGCTACTGATCGGCAGAGCCAAGGAAAAGAACCATGACTATAAAAACAAAACTGACCATGAACGTGGTGATCGTCATCCTGATCATTGCGGCTGTTGCCATTGCCAGCATCATCGGCATGTCGTCGGTAAAGAGCAAGCTGACCTACCTGACCCAGCGGAGCACTCCCTACCAGATGCGGACGGTTGAGTTCCAGCGGTCGCTGCAGAGCACGGCCACCGACCTCCTGAAGGTCGGCACCTCGCGGAATGCCGATGAATACCGGGCAAACCGGAGCGAGGCGGAGAAATCCCTGGCCGAGGTGAAATCGAGCCAGGCAGCCCTGGAAGAGCTCTCCGGCGACAAGATGGAGGCCTACAACGATCTCTCCACCATAGCCACGGAGCTCTTTACCGTCAGCGACGGCCGGTTGAAGGCTGACGAAGCCGCCAGTGCCGCAGGAAAGGTCATTGCGGAGAAACTGCGCGAGGCAACCGGACGGCTCAAACAGCTCGATGCCAAGATCAAGGGGCTGCAGACCAGTTCGGCTAGCTCCTACACCAAATCGCTCGGCAGCATGAACAGCATCTCTGCTGGGGTGAGAAACATCGAGCAGCTCAAACTCACCCTCAAGGATTTCCAGCTCGGCTTCATGGAGGTCCAGAAGGCGCAAAACAAGAAGGGGGTGCTGATCGCCCAGGGGAAATGCAACTCCTCCATGAGCAAGACACTGCAGAATGACTACCTGAAAACCCAGCCCTCCCTGGCAAGCGACATCAAGGTGCTCAGCCAGAAAGTCCCCGAATACATCAAGCTCCAGAACGCCCTGGTGGGCCAGGCCGGTGCCGATACCGCCCCCCGCGACACCCTCCAGTCCGACATGACCGAACGTCTCAATGCCATCGTCCTGGCTGTCGAGCAGGAGGCGGCCATGGCCACCTCCCGTTTCAACGACGAAACCAGGCGCCAGGGAACGATCTTCGGCAATTCCACCCTGGCGACCAGCGTGCTGGCCGGCAATTCGGAACTCGTCTCCCTCGGTTTCAATGTGGAAGGTCTGACATCGCGGCTGTTCACCAGCGAGACGCCGAAAGAGATCGATGCCGTGGAAGCCGAACTGAAAGGGGTTTATGGCCGCATTGCCACGGTCAAAGGGGAGCTGGGAAAGAACTTGACCAAACTGAACGCCCGCCAGGAGACAGCCCTGCTCCGGGGCGCCGAAGCGGCACTCGGCTCCATAGCCAACCTCCTGTTCGTCAAGGACGGAGTCATCTCCAAGCTGCGCAATCGGCTGGACATGGTCGCCAAGGCGGGCGAAGCGGCGAAGAAGCTCCGCGAGGTCGTGGCACAACAGGCGGAAAAAGGGAAGAAGACCGTCAGCATTGCCCAGGGTGACCAGGAGAAGGCAGTTGCAACCGTCAACCGCATGGTCCGCTTCAGCATCACCCTGATCGCCGCCATCGGCATCGGCGCCATCCTGTTCGGCATCCTCTTCGGCGCCTGGATCTACCGGTCCATTGCCCACCCCCTCAACCAGCTGATCGGTGCGGCCGAGCAGGTGGCCAAAGGCGACCTTTCCCTCCACCTGGACAAAAGCGGCAATGACGAGGTCGGCAAGGTACAGTCGTCCATGGGAACCATGGTCGACAACCTGCAGGGGATCGTCGGCAAGATCAAGGACGCGACTCAGAGCCTTGCCAGCAGCTCTGAGGAGCTGTCAGCCACCTCCAATGCCCTGGAGCGGGGCGCCGAGGACCAGAACAGCCGGGTCGAGCAATCGGCCGCTGCCATGACGGAGATGACCCAGACCACCATGGATGTGGCCAGGAACGCCTCGGACACCGCCACGGCAGCCGACCGGATGAAAAAGATCGCCGACGACGGCAAGAGCGCGATGCATACCACCGTGCAGGAGCTGAACAAGTTCGCCGAGACCGTCAAAGAGTCTGCTGCCAAGGTGGAATCCCTGGGGCAACAGTCCGACGAGATCAATAACGTTGTCACGCTGATCAAGGACATTGCCGATCAGACCAATCTCCTGGCCCTGAACGCGGCCATCGAGGCGGCCCGTGCCGGCGACATGGGCAGGGGGTTTGCCGTGGTCGCCGACGAGGTAAGGGCGCTGGCGGAGAAGACCACCTCTGCCACCGAGGATATCGCAAAGACCGTTCGGCAGATGCAGGGGAGCGTTGCCGACTCGGTAACCTTCATGAAGGACGAGCGGGATTCGGTGAGCTCGGTCCTTGACTATGTCAACCGGACACTGTCGTCCATCGACGAGATCGTCAACTGCGTCAGCCAGGTAACCGACATGGTGCAGCGGATCGCCGTCGCCGCCGAGGAGCAGTCTTCCACCAGCGAGGACATCTCCCGCAACATGGAGCAGATCTCCGCCGTCACCAGGGAGCTGAAGAACTCCTTTGCCGATATCCAGCGCTCCTCCGGCGACCTCTCCCAGCTGGCCCTCGAACTCAACGGCATGGTCGGCTGGTTCAAGGTCTGACCCGCCATGGTTCAGCTGCTGTAACTCGTTGCCGGGCAAGGGGGCACGGGCCGTAAAGGTCCATCCGCGCCACGATCCCTTCGACCTCCTGCCGGAGCCCTGCCGGGGCCAGCACCTCCACATGTTCGCCATAGGAGAGCAGCCAGGCAATGATCTCCATCTTCCCTCCCGCAGCAAAGGTCAGCACGACACTGCCATCGTCACCATCCGTTATCCGCTGGCTCGGATGCCAGAGCCGGCCGCGCACCGCATGGGCAACCAGGGGCGAAAACCAGGCCGAGACCTCCATGGCCGGCTCGGCCACGATCCCGAACGCCCCCTTCAGCCGCTCTTCCGGGCTATAATCGGGCGGCAGCTCGAAGCGCTCCTGTTCCAGCCTGACACTGCCGATCCGCTCCACGGCAAAGGTCCTGAGCGCCTTCCGGTTATGGGCATATGCCAGCAGGTAGAGCCCTCCCTTGTAGAAGATCAGGGTGTACGGATCGACCAGGTATGCCGTTGGCCGTTGCCTTCCCGGCGGGGTATAGCGGATGGAGAGCCTCTGCTGGTGGATCAGGGCATCCCGCAGCTGGCCGAGCAGTTCCGCATGGGACGAATAGTCGTGGCGCCCCTGGAGCAGAGGAAGCGCACAGCCGGAGATCCGCTCCAGGTGCGCTGCATAGCGTGGCGGCAGAACCGACCTGATCTTGCGGAAGATCGAGCCGATCTCCCCGTCGAACGGCGTCCCCTGGAACACCTCTGCCTGGCCGCGGAGAAAGTAGAGCGTTGCCAGTTCCTGCAGGGTAAAGCTGATGGGCGGCACATCCTTGAAACGGGTCAGGAAGCGGTAGACCTTGTTGTTGCCTTCCCATTCGGAAATCAGCGGATAGCCTGCATCGTGAACCACGTTCAGGTCCCGGTGGATGGTCCGCCGGGTCACGCCGGTCTCTTCGGCAAGCTCGTCGATGGTCATGCCGTGCCGCGATTCGATGAGCCGGATGATGTCATGAACCCGTGACGCCTGTGAATATCTCTTTGCCGGTTTTCCCCGCTGCATCCTCATCCTCCGCGCAATCGCAAACGAACCCCGTCATATTCCCGAGCAAAACTGACGGTTATGTCATCAACTCTCTCATGATAGGCCCAAGCGCACCAGTAGCAACAGCGCACAGAACAGCTCCCGCAAAGTGCCCTGAACAGCCATATCCCTGGAACAATTATTGCTTACAATATTTTAATTATTCCACAGTAATCAACTATGCAATTCAGAGGAGGACCCGATGCGCCGGTGGATACTGCTCCCGGTCATTGCCGTCATCGCCATTGCCGCGGCAACGCTCGCCGGAGACCGCGATCCGCAGGGAGACAACGCCACTACCGAAGCCTGGCAGCAGGTTGCCACCCTCTCGCGGCAACGGGTCGCCCTGATCGGCCCCTACCTTGCCGCTGTCCGGAGCAGGGCAGGCGATGCCCCGGAGATCAACCGGCTGCAATCGGCATACCGCAGCGCCCTTGGCAAACCTCCCGTCACCCTGCCCGATAACCGGGCCGCAGTTGCCACCTTCATGGAACAGCATTCGGAATTGACCGATGCGCTGGCGCGTATGGTTGCCAACCCGGAACTCTATCCGCAGCTCATGCGCGACAGCCGGTTCAAGAGACTCCACAAACGGATCGACGAGAACGAAACCATGCTCTATGCTGCCCTGACCCGCTACAACAGCACCGTTCATGCCCATACCATCCACAACCGCAATCCGGTTCGCCAGGTAGCGGACATCGTCTTTTCCCATCGGCAGACCCAAGGGCTGGCCCTGATTTCCGAGCGGGAACGGGTGCAGATAGTTCCTCCCCCCCAGATCGGCCGGAGGATCTCCACATCGGCTGCCTCCCCCTCGCCTTCGCTCTGCAACGTCGTGCTCGAATAGATCCGTAAACAGCCGGCCTATTCGCCCAGACGCCCCATGGTCCAGTCCATGTCGACCTGCGCCGACAGGTAGTCGCGCCGGGCACGCGCCAGGTTGCTCTGCGCCTGGAGCAGGTTCAGCTGGGCATCCTCCACCTCCAGGCGGATCTTGACCCCGTATTCGTACCCCTTTTCCGCCATCTGCAGCAACCGCTCGGCCTGGCGCACCGTACCCCCCAGCGCCGCAACGATCTCTGCCGCCTCCCTGACGCTGTTCACCGCATTGCGGACCTCCAGGGAAATCTCGTCCAGGAGCTTTTTCTCCTCGATCTGCCGGGTGGCCAGGTCGCTGCGGGCCTGCTGAACCCGGCCCGAGGTCTTGAGCCCGTCGAAAAAGGGGAAGGTAAGATAGACGCCGATATCCCAGGCCGCGCCGTCGTCCCGAGTGCCGTCGACGTCGAGATGATGCCAGCCCGCCCCCGCCTTCAGGTCGAGACGCGGCTTGTTATCGGCATCCGCAATGGTCACCAGCTCCTCGTAGATGCCGATCCGGTAGCGGAGATCGGCCAGTTCGGGCCTCCTGTCACGGGCGCTGTTCAGGGCATCCGTATAGGCCGGCGGCGGCGAGATCCGGGACTCCAGGGTGCCGGCCGCATCGACCTCGCCATCGTCGATGGCCAGCAGGAACCGGAGCCGTTCCCGCGCAACCCGGATCCGGTTTTCGCTCCTGATCACCTCGGGACGGGCATTCTCCACCGCCACATCAGCTGCCAGCACGTCGTAGTCGGTGGCAACCCCTGCTGCCAGCTTGCGATGGGCCTCGTCCCGGTGGCGGCTCTTCTGTTCGTGATTCTGCACGGCCAGGCGGTGCAGCTCCTTGGCCGGAAGGATATCGTAAAAGGCAACCGAGACATCCCGCTGGGCAGCCTGCCGTGCCAGGCGGAGCTGTTCGTCCGCGGTCTTCAGTCCCACCTCCGCAGCCCGGATGGCGGCGCTCACCTTGCCCCAGGTATAGAGCGGCTGCTCCAGGGTGAGATCCACGACCCGGCTGTACTGCTCCGGCGCCTTGCCATAGAAAGCCTGCTGGCTTTCATCCTTGCCGAGCGTGGCGGAACCGTTCAGCGAAAGCTGGGGCAACGCCGCCGAACGCTCTTCCACATACTTGCCCCGGACGCTGTTGCCGTATTCATGGGCCTTCTGGATGTCCCGGTTCTTTTCCCCGGCGATGGCAAGGGCATCGTCAAGGGTCAGCACCCGTGTCTCCACTGCCTGTGAGGTTACAGGAACCATCCAGACCAGAAAGAACGCGACGACAATGGCACTGGCCCTTGCAAGGCTGGTGAAACTGCGGCCATGGCGTCGATGCGTCACTATCCCGTATCCCGTCATGGGGATCATGCACTCACTCCTTCCTGATCTGTGGCGTTTCCCGCCCCGGCGCACCAGGGTGGCTGCGGCTGCAGCATGCCCCGGCGCCACCCCCGCACCGAGTTGACCAGCCAGATCTCATCGGCCCGGCAGAGGTCGTCTTCATGGAGCAGCCGCTCCCTGACCTCTCCCCGCGCCAGGAGCTCCTGGCGCAGGGTCCCTGCCAACAGGCCGCACGCCAGAGGAGGGGTCAGCAGCTCGCCGTCGATCCGGAGCACGATTGTGTGGTAGGTCCCTTCGGTCAGCTCCCCCCGCTCGTTGCAAAAAAGCACCTCGTCGCAGCCGGGATGGTCGTTCATGGCCCGTTCGAACAGGTCGCGGCGGGTGGTTTTGTGATAACGGAACGGATCGCCCGAATCCGACCGCTCCCTGGCCAGCGCCACAGCCAGCAGCCACTCCGGCTCGTCCGCCAGGGGCTCGGACGAAAGCGTGACCGTGCCGTTCCGGTCGAGGAGAAGGCGCACCTTGCAGGTCTCCCGGTGTCTGTCGGCATGGGCCTCAAGAAGCGTACGGACCTGTTCGATGGCACAGGGGAAGCGGAAATAGGCGGCCGACTCGGCGAGTCGCTGCAGATGGCGGTCGAGCAGCGCGTACCGGCCATCCTCCAGCCGGAGGGTTTCGATGAGCCGGAAATCGTCCGCATCCCGGCAAAGGAATGCGGACTTGAGCAGACACTCGGCGTATTCGGCATCCGGCGAGGCATCCCAGGTGATGCCGCTCCCCACCCCCAGCCTGGCCCGGCCGCTCTTCCTCTCCAGCACCAGGGTGCGGATCGCCACGCTGAAAACGGCTTCGCCGCCGGGGGAGATGACGCCGATGGCGCCGCAGTAGACCCCGCGCGGCTCCCGCTCCAGTTCGGCGATGATCTGCATGCTCCGCCGCTTCGGCGCGCCGGTGATCGAACCGCAGGGGAAGAGCGCCTCGAAGATCTCCACCAGCCCAATGCCGGGCCGAAGCCGGGCCGTGATGCGCGAGGTGAGCTGGTGAACGGTGGGATAGGTCTCCACGTCGAACAGCGATTCGACCTGCACCGTCCCGGTTTCCGCAACCATCCCCAGGTCGTTGCGGAGCAGGTCGACGATCATCAGGTTTTCCGCCCGCTCCTTGGGATCTTCACGCAACCGGGCGGCAAGGTCCCGGTCTTCGGCCGGCCAGCGGCCGCGGGGGGCAGTCCCTTTCATGGGGCAGGCAGTAATCCGCCCATCTTTGACGGCACAGAAAAGTTCCGGCGAGGCCGAGATGATCACCTGCGGGCCCAGGTCCAGATAGGCGCAGAAGGAGGCCTGCTGAGCCCGGAGAATCCTGCGGTAGAGCGCCAGCGGCTCCCCCCGGAACGAGCCGGAAAGCCCAAAGGTGTAATTGACCTGGTAGCAGTCGCCGTCAGCGATGTACTCCCTGATCCTCCCGACGGCAGCGCCGTAATCGCGCCTGCCGAGCAGCGGCTCCGGGGCCGATACGTCCGGCGCCGCGTCGGGCAGCCCCTCTCCCGGCGACACGGCCCTCCGCTCGCGGTAGAGGACGAACCAGGCCAGCGGCACCCCTTCTGCCGGAAGGACCGCCGGCAGGTCCGGGTTGAAGGCCGAGGCTGCCTCGTAGGCCACGAACCCCACGGCATGCATCCCCCGGCGGGAAGCCCGCTCCACTGCGGCGATGACGCCCGGCACTTCATCGGGCACCCAGGCCTGGAGGGTTCCCAGGTAGCCGTCGAACCGCCAGGAGGCGCCGAACGCGCCACCAGCAGATGAATCCAGCAGGACGACGGGAGAGCGGTCAGGCATGTTCCCTCCGCCATTTCCGCTTCAGCCAGGCGCCGAAATCGTCCATGGTAGTGTACATCACCGGCACCACCAGCAGGGTAAGGAAGGTGGAGGTGAGCAGCCCGCCGACCACGGCCCTGGCCATGGGCGCCCGTCCCTCGCCGCCGGCGCCGATGCCGAGAAAGAGCGGCATCATGCCGAAGATCATCGCCAGGGTGGTCATGACGATCGGCCGCAGCCGGGTCCTGCCGGCCAGGATCACTGCGTCGCGCCGCGCCATGCCGTCGCGCCGCTGCAAGACCTTGGCATAGTCCACCAGCAGGATGGCGTTCTTGGTCACCAGCCCCATCAGCATGATCAGGCCGATGAGCGACATGATTTTGACCGTGTCACCGGTGAGCTTGAGCATGCCGGCCATGCCGACTATGGAGAGCGGAAGCGACAGCATGATCGCCAGCGGCTCGAAGAACGACTCGAACTGCGCCGCCAGGATCAGGTAGACGAAGATCACCGCCAACATGAGCGATTCCGCCATGTAGCCGAAAGATTCGGCCATGTCCTCGGCTTCTCCGGAGAGGTCGATGGAGTAGCCGGGAGGCATGTTGATTTTTTTGGAGGCGGCCTCCACATGCTTGACGGCGGTGCCGATCGGCAGGTTGTCCAGGTTGGCCGAAACCGTGACCTGACGGGCCAGGTCGCGCCGGTTGATCTCGGTCGGCGAGGCCGCCACCCTGGCGCTCAAAAGGCTGGAGAGCGGCACCAGTTTGATACCGCCGGCGCCGTTGTTCACTGAAACTTTCAGATCACCGACCTGTGACGGATTACGTCGCAATGCTTCACTCCGCCGTTGCCGTCTGGGACCGAGACCTTCAGGTCGCTCACCTGGGCGGGATTGCGGCGCAGCGCCTCGGGGAGCCGGACCCGCACGTCCACGGCATCGCCATCCTCGTCCTCGTAGGTGCTGATAGCCTCCCCCCCCACCAGCCGGCCGAGGGCACCCACGATGTCGTTGGTCGAAACCCCTGCGGAGAGCGCCTTCTCCCGGTCGACCCGCAGCCGGTATTCCGGGATGTCGTGCTCCAGGGTCACCGCCAGATCGACGATCCCCGGCACCTTGTAGAGCTCCTCCTTCAGCCGGAGACCGAGCTTTTTGAGCGTGGCGAGATCGTCACCCTTCAGGTTGACGTTGAGCGGCTTCTGCGCCCCGCCGATCTGCCCCACCTCCTCGATGGAAAAGGTGATGCCGGCAATCTTCTGCAGCCGCTGCCGCACCTCCCGCTGCAGCACAAACTGGTTGCGCTGCCGCTCTGCGCGCTCCGTCAGCTTCAAGTAAAGGAGGCCATCGCGCACGGTGCCGCTGTCGCCGGCACCGATGGTGGCGTAGGTATGGTCGATCTCCGGGATATCCTTCAGTGAGGCGAGGATCGCCTGCAGCCGGTCTTCGGTCTCGGCCATGGAGGCGTCGGGAGCGGTCTTGAACGCGACCTGGAACTCCCCCTTGTCCTCCTTGGACATGAAGGAGGACTCCAGGGTGCCGAAGATGGCGATCCCGCCGATAAACGCTGCCAGGGCGGAGAGCATCACTGTCTTGCGGTGGTCGAGCGCCCAGCCGATCGCCCCGCGATACCGGTCAGCCAGCTTCTCGAAGCTGTCGTTGAACCGCTCCAGCCAGCGGGCGATCCCCTTCCGTTTCCCCTGCAGCAGGATGGACGGGTCGTGCCAGCGCGACGACAGCATCGGGTCGAGGGTGAAGGAGACAAAGAGTGAGACCAGCACCGCAAAGGCGACGCTGATGCCGAACTGGTAGAAGAAGCGGCCGACGATCCCCTTCATGTAGGCGACCGGGACGAACACGGCGATAATCGACAGGGAGGTGGCAAAGACTGCCAGGCCGATCTCCGAGGTGCCGAAGCGTGCAGCCTCCAGGTGGTCTTTCCCCATCTCCAGGTGCCTGACGATGTTCTCCCGGACCACGATGGCATCGTCGATCAGCATGCCGATGGAGAGCGACAGCGCCATCAGGGTCATGACGTTGAGGGTCATCCCCATGGCGTTCATGACGATAAAGGCGGAGATGACCGAGATGGGAAGCGTCACCCCGGTGATGACCGTGGAGCGCCAGGAGTTGATGAAGCAGAAGACGATCAGCACTGTCAGGATGCCGCCGATGATCAGCGTCTCCTCCACGTCGGCCAGCGACTCCCGGGTCATGATGGTGCCGTCGCGGACCATGGAGAGGGAAACGCCTGGCGGCAGCTCCTGCTGCACCTTTGCCATGGTCTTTTTCACCGCATCCACCAGCTCGACCTCGTTACCGCCCGATTGCTTGTAGACGTCGAGGCCGATGGCGGGCTTGCCGTTCACCAGGGCCAGTTTCCGCTTCTCCTCCACCCCATCGGTCACCAGGGCCACCTCGCCGAGGGTCAGGGGGCGCCCTTCGCGCTGGGCAATGACCATCCGGCGATACCCTTCGGCGTGGTCCGGCTTGCCGTCGATCCGGAGCGGATATTCGGCCGTCCCCCTGGTCAATCGCCCCAGCGGGGTATTGGTGTTTTCCGACCTGATACCCCCCACCACGTCGTTGGCGCCCAACCCCAGGCTGTCCAGCCGCACCGGGTCGAGGTCCACGTTGATCTCCCGCTTCCGGCCCCCGACCATCTCCACCTTGCCGACCCCGGAAACGCTCTCGAAGCGCTTCTTGATCCGCTTTTCCACCAGGGTGGTCAGCTCGCGCGGCGACAGGGACGTCGACTCCACCGCCAGCGCCGCAACCGGCGCAGCATTGAAATCGAGCTTCTGGATGATCGGCTCGTCGATCCCCTCGGGCAGGGTGCCGCGGATGGAGCCGATCTTTGCCCGCACCTCCTGGGCGCAGTCATTGACCTTCTGCTCCAGCTGGAACTGGATCATGACCGTGGAGACCCCTTCGCGCGAGGTGGAGAAGACATGCTTCACCCCGGCGATCTGGTTCACCGAATCCTCGATCCGCTTCGACACCTCACGCTCCACGGTCTCGGGACTGGCGCCGGAAAAGGTGGTCACCACCGAGATCAGCGGGAATTCGACATTGGGAAACATCTCCACGGCCAGCCGTTTGTAGGAGAAGATCCCGAGGGTCACCAGCGCCAGCATCAGCACCGTGGCAAAGATCGGCCGTTTTATGGATACATCCGAGAGGATCATGGAAGAAGTGCCTCGATTCAGGTGAAAGTGTCAGGCGTTCCCAACAGCCGAACAGTTTGTTGAAAACGAAGTTTCAGCGTAGCTAATAACCCAGGTTGTTCAAAAATAGTCAGATCGTCGCACCCGCAGAAAGCCCCGCGGAGGCGTGGTACCCTCAGGGCATAAACAGCGCCACGCCGCACAAGGTGGCTTTCGAGGACGGCGGCGAGATGGCTGTTTTTGGACGACCTGGCTAGCGTCGATAGACCAGGGCGGCGCCGGCCACAAGCAGCAGAACGCCAAAGGCCCGTTTGCCGTCCATCGGGAAATGCCTGAAGCCGAACAGGCCGAAATGGTCCAGCAGGAGCCCGGTGGTGAGCTGGGCCGCGATCACCGACGCCATGGCCGCGGCAGTGCCGATCCGGGGGACCGCAACAATGGTCATGGTGACGAAAAACGCCCCCATGAAGCCGCCGGTCAGCTCCCACCAGGAGGCCGCGGCGACTCCCCTGAGCGACCCCTTGCCGGCGATCAGCACCACTGCCAGGAGCGCCAGGGTGCCGACGGCAAAGGAGATGAACGAACTCTCGAAGGTCCCGACCTTCTGCGCCAGCCGGCCGTTGATCGATGGCTGCACCGCAACGGCCAGGCCGCCGCAGAACATCAGCACCATCAGCATCAGGTTACTCATAACGGTCTCCTTTCCCGCAATCGGGCGGATTCAGACAATCATCGGCCTTATTTGCCACCGGCAGCAGGCGCCACGGCCACCCGGTCGCCGTCCTTCAGGTTGAAGCCGCCCCGCAGCACATAGGTCTCGCCCGCCTTGAGTCCGCCGGCGATCTCCACCAGGTCGCCGTTCACCAGACCGGTGGCAACGGATCTGCTTTTCCCCACCCCGTTTTCAACGACAAAGAGCGAGGCCTTCTTCGCCATGGTGTCCCAGCCGGCAAGGGCCTGCCGCGGAACCTGCACCACCTCCCGGCGCTCGCCGGTGATGATCCGCCCCTGGGCGAACAGCCCCCCTTTCAGCGTCTCCGGAACGTTCCGCACCTCGGCGATCACCTGGAGCGAGCGATCCGCCTGGTTGAGCGACGGGTTCACGTACATCACCCTGCCGCTGAACGTGGTGCCGGGCAGGGCGTCGACCGTGAACTCCAACGGCTGCCCGACCTTGACCCTGGCCGAGTCTGCCGACGATACCGTCACGGTCAGGTTGAGCAGGCGGTTGTCGACGATTTTGAAGATCGGGCTGGCTGCCGCCGCATCGCTGGCCAGGTCGCCGACATTGACGCTGCGCTGCGCCACGACGCCATCCAGGGGAGCGGTCACCAGCCCCTTGGCCTGACGGGCACGGGCCTGGCGCATCTCCTCCTGGGCAACCCTGATCTGGGCACGGGCCGCCTCTATCCGCGCCCTGGCAGCATCCGACTCGGTGCGGGCATCATCCACCGCCTGCTGGGTGGCAAGCCCCGACTCCTTCAGTTTGAGCGCCCTTGCCAGCTCCCGTTCGGCGCGGCTCGCCACAACCTGGGCCTGGGCAAGCCCGGCCCTGGCCGATTCTATCGCCGCCTCGGACCGCTTGACCAGGGCCTCGCTCTCGGCAACATCGATCCGTACCAGCGGCTGCCCCCGCCTGACCCGGACCCACTCGGTAACGTAGACCTGCCGGATCAGCCCCGGAATCTGCGTCTTTACATCGGCCTTGAACTTCGGTTCCAGGTTGCCGGTCACCTCGATCCCCTCGACGAGCCGTTGCGGGGCAGCCTGGGCAACCTCCACGGCGACCGCCGGCTTGACAGCGGCCGCGCCGGTCTTCACCTTTGCCTCGCCGCTTTTGCCGCACCCCCAGATCCAGGCCAAAAGCACCACCGCCAGCGAGAAAACTCCCCATTTCCTCAGCATCTTTCCGTCTCCTTGTTCCGCTGCGGCTCGAATCCCGCCATGATCAGGTCGAGTATCCGGAGCAGCCCCTGCCGGTCGAGCCGCGGCGGCCGGTCGCACAGCTGCTCCTCCATGGCCACGTTGAAGGCGCCGACCAGCGCCCACGCCATGTCGTCCGGATTGCCGGACTGAAACTCCCCGTCCGCAATCCCCTGCTCCACCAGAAACCGCACGTTCTCCACAATCTTTTCGTGGTACGCCTCAAAGTCGAAATAGGGCGCCCCCTGGGGAGGGCCGTAATACATGGCGTACATGAGCCGGGTAACGCCGACCTCGGTCAGCACCAATTGAAAGATACGGTCCAGGAGGGTGATGATCCGGCCGCGGGCACCCCCGGTTTCCCGGAACATCTCCAGCAGCATGGCCTCGAACCGGCCCAGGGGCTCCTGCATCAGCTCCAGGTAGATCCCCTCCTTGCTGCCGAAGTAGTAATAGAGGACCGGCTTGCTCACCCCGGCCGCGGCCACGATCTCCCTGACCGTGGTGGTGGCATACCCCTTTATGGTAAAGAGCCGGAGAGCCGACTCCAGCAAACGCTGACGGGCCTGGGTATTCCCCTGGGTTCCTGCTGGCTGTTCTTCTGTCATGTCTCTACCCCATCCGCCGACGATACCTACCTACCGGTAAGTACAACTACGAGGCACACCTGTCAAGCATTATCTACCTACCGGTAGGTATCTGGACAATCAGGAAGGATTTGCATTTTTCTCGACAAATTGGTTATAGTGGGAAAATTAGAAAGGGAGCCGAGCAACCGATGGTACGAACAATACTCACCTATCCCGATCCGGAGCTGAAGAAGAAATCGCAGCCGGTGACCGTTATCAACGATAAAGTACGCGAACTCGTCCGGGACATGGCAGAGACCATGTACGCCGCGCCGGGCGTCGGCCTGGCCGCACCCCAGATCGGCGTGCACCAGCGGGTGATCGTCATCGACGTGGCCGGCAAGGACGAGCCGCCCGAACTGATCGTCGCCATCAACCCGGTCATTGTCTATGCCGACGGAGAGGCCTACGAGGAAGAAGGCTGCCTGTCGGTCCCCCGCTATGCCGCAAACGTCCGCCGCCACGCCAGGGTGATCGTCAAGGGGCTCAACCTGGAGGGCGAAGAGATCACCTGGAAGGCCGACGAGCTCCTGGCCATCGCCTTCCAGCACGAGATCGACCACCTGGACGGCATCCTCTTCATCGACCACATCTCCCCCCTCAAGCGGGAAATCTTCAAGAAACGCTACCGCCGCCAGATGGAAGATCCGCAGGAGCGCCCCTGATGACCGGCCTGCGCATCGTCTTCATGGGGACCCCCGAATTCGCCTGCCCGACCTTGCAGACCCTCATCGACCGGGGCGAGCGGGTCGTCGGCGTGGTGACCCAGCCCGACCGCCCCAAGGGGCGGGGCCAGCAGACCCTCCCCCCGCCGGTCAAAGTCCTGGCGGAGGCGCACGGCATCCCGGTCTTCCAGCCGGTCAAGGTGCGGCTCCCCGAGGCGGTGGAACAGGTCCGCGCCTTTGCCCCCGACCTGATCGTGGTGATCGCCTTCGGCCAGATCCTCCCCAAAAGCCTGCTGGAGGTGCCGCGCCTGGGCTGCATCAACGTGCATGCCTCGCTGCTCCCGCGCTACCGTGGCGCTGCTCCCATCAACTGGTGCATCGTCAATGGCGAGAGCGAGACCGGCATCACCACCATGCAGATGGATGTGGGGCTCGATACCGGCGACATGCTGCTGAAAAAGGTAACCCCCATCGACCCGGACGAAGACGCCCAATCGCTCCACGACCGGCTCTCCCTCCTCGGCGCCGAGACCCTGGCCCAGACCCTCGACCTGCTGGTGGCCGGCCGCCTGGTGCCGGAGAAGCAGGACGACAGCCAGACCTGCTACGCCTCCATGCTGAAAAAGGAGGACGGGCTCATCTCCTGGGACCGTGCGGCAACGGCGATCCGCAACCAGGTGCGCGGCATGGCCCCCTGGCCCGGCGCCTACACCCATCTCGACGGAAAGGTCATGAAGATCTGGCGCGCCCGGACCGGCGAAGGGAGCGGAACGCCAGGCACCATCATCCGCGCGGACCGCACCGGTCTTGAAGTCGCCTGCGAAGCGGGCAGCCTGGTGATCGAAGAGCTCCAGCTCGAAGGGAAGAAGCGCCTCGGTGCAGCCGACTTCCTCTCCGGCGTCCGGCTTGCCCCCGGCACGATCCTCGGCGAAAGGGACGAAAACCGTTGAGCATGAACGGATCGACTCCGCAGCCGCCCCGCAAGCGCCTCTTCGTGGCTTTGATGGGATTTACCTGCATCCTTCTGATCGGGATCATCTACCTCCTCTGGTGGGTCCCCACCAAGGGTCTGGCGAATTTCCATCCCGACCTCCCCCGCATCGTCGGCCTGGTCTTCGGCACCCTCTCCCTGCTGGCCGTGCTGGGAACCGCTCTCCTGGTCCTGACCACGGCCCTGGGCAAGGACATCCTCTTCACCCGCTTCATGCGGCTGGTGGTGATCAAGTTCCTCCTGCCGGTCATCGAGACCATGGGGAAGCTGTTCGGCATCCCCAAGGACACCATCAGGCAGTCGTTCGTCGCCATGAACAACAGCCTGGTCTCCTCCCAGCGGCTGCTGGTGCCGGCCGACCGGATACTGATCCTCCTGCCCCACTGCCTGCAGCTCTTCGACTGCGAGATCAAGGTCACCGGCGACATCAACAAGTGCGTCCGCTGCGGCCGCTGCGACATCAAGGGGCTGGCGGATATCGCCCAGAAATACCGGGTCGACATCTCGGTGGCAACCGGCGGCACCCTGGCCCGCAAGGTGATCATCGAAAAACGGCCCAAGCTGGTGGTGGCAGTGGCCTGCGAGCGTGACCTCACCTCCGGGATCAAGGACTGCTACCCGCTGCCGGTCATCGGCATCCTCAACGACCGCCCCTACGGCCCCTGCTTCAATACCAGGGTCGACGTGGAAAAGATCGATGCCGCCATCGCCTCGGTGCTGGTCGGTTCATAGGCCCATGAAATTCCCCGTGCGGCTTTCCCGCATACTCACCGCTGCGGTCATATCTTTCTTTGCGGCCATCCTCCTCTC
>JACRPV010000151.1 GCA_016223015.1 Geobacter sp.
CTATTGGGGGGTGAGGACCTGCAGGGTAGGAAAGGTCTCCGGCACCGATGAGCAGATATTTGCCGTTGAGGAAACTATGCTTTCTCTCGGCTACAGGAAAGGTGATGTTGCCATAATCACCATGGGTGTACCGATCGAGGCCAGGGGATCGACCAATCTCATGAAGGTACACAAGCTAGGTGCAAAGGGATTCTACGAAATATTCTAGGGGAGTGCACTGATGCGAAAGCTGTTCGACGAGACGCGGATCAAGGGGATGCACCTTGCCAACCGGCTAGTGCGCTCTGCAACGTGGGAAGGAATGTGTGCCGATGACGGTCACCCAACGCGAAAGCTGGCGGAATATTACCGTACCCTGGCCAGTGGGCGGGTGGGGCTGCTCATCAGTGGTTATGCCTATGTTCGCCCGGATGGCAAGCAACTCCCCGGCCAGTTGGGGATATATCGGGACGAGGTAGTGCCCGATCTTGCATTGTTGGCAGAGTCGGTCCACCGGGAAGGGGGGAAGCTCTGCATACAGCTGGTTCACTGCGGCGGGCAGACCACAACCACCTACGCGGGAGGTCAGCCAGTCGCTCCATCTGCTCTCAAGGTCGATCAGTATCCCGAGATGCCGGCAGGGCTAACGACTGAAGATATCAGGACCATTGTCGAATGTTTCGGCGCTGCTGCGCGGCGGGCCAAAGATTCGGGGTGCGACGCCGTCCAGATTCACGCGGCCCATGGCTATCTCATCAACCAGTTCCTTTCTCCCCTTACCAATCGCCGTGACGACGGCTACGGTGGCAATGCGGAAAGTCGTTGCCGCTTCATGCTGGAAGTCTACCGTTCAGTAAGGAAAGCGGTCGGGCATGAATTCCCCGTGCTGGCAAAACTCAATGGTTCGGACAACCTTGACGGCGGACTGACACTTGATGATGCGGTGATTGCCGCGCGGATCCTCGATGACGAAGGTATCGATGCCATAGAGGTGAGTGGCGGCACGCCTGCGTCCGGTGACAAAACACCGGTGCGGCAGGGGATCGAGTCACGGGAAAAAGAGGAATACAACCTGCCGCTGGCGTACCGGATCAAGAGGCAGATTTTGTCGCATTCTCACGCCCGTTGATACGCGAACCGAATCTCCCCCGGCGCTGGGAGGATGGGAATGAAGTCCATGCCCGCTGTATCTCGTGCAACGGCTGTTTTAAGCCGGGGTTGAAAGAAGGGGGCATCTACTGCATCGTCGACAAGATTGAGCGGGAAAACAGGGATACTTCACTGTGATGCATTCCAGAATACTGGCACGGTAATGTCCAATATCATTTTGCTTATTGTCTGTTTCCTTGCCGGGATGGGTTTACGGCGCACCGGTCGCTTTCCCGAATCCACTCCTGCAGCGCTCAACGGCTTCATCATTCACGTATCGCTTCCTGCCCTGGCTCTTCTCCATATCCACCGGCTTACTCTCGACATTTCCCTGCTTTTTACTGCCGGGATGGCCTGGTGCCTGTTCGGTGCCGGCTATCTCTTCTTCAAGTTGACCGGACGACTGGCAGGCCTGGATACCCAAAGTATTGGTGCTCTCATGCTGGTGGGGGGGCTGGGCAATACCTCATTTGTCGGCCTGCCCATGATAGAGGCTTACTACGGCAAGGAGTACCTGGGGATCGGGCTTATTGCCGATCAGCTCGGCTCTTTTCTGGTCCTCTCCACGCTCGGTATTCTTACTGCCACCATCTATTCGACCGGCCATACCTCCCCCCGTGAGATCATTCGCAAGGTCATCCTTTTCCCACCTTTCCAGGCGCTGCTCTTGGC
>JACRPV010000073.1:0-4467 GCA_016223015.1 Geobacter sp.
GGAGCTCCTGCTGGACCTCTACCGGACGATGGTCCGGATGAGGGCATGCGAAGAGCGCTTCGTGGCGCCGATCCTCTCGGGCGAGGTGAAGTGCCCGGTGCACTTGTACAGCGGCCAGGAGGCTGTGGCGGTAGGTGCCACGGCCGGGCTCCACCGGGACGACTACATCCTCTCCGCCTACCGGGAGCATGCCCAGGCCATTGTCCGGGGGGCCGAACCGCGGCGGGTGATGGCCGAGCTGTTCGGCAAGGCGACCGGCGTCTGCAAGGGGAAGGGGGGCTCCATGCACCTCTTCGATCCCTCCCTCAACTTCATGGGGGGGTACGCCATAGTCGGCGGCCAGTTCCCGGTGGCGGTCGGCCTCGCCTTCAGCGCCAAGTACCGGGGGGAGGACCGGATCGCCGCCTGCTTCTTCGGCGATGGCGCGGTCAACCAGGGGACCTTCCACGAATCCCTCAACTGGGCGCGGCTCTGGGAGCTGCCGGTCCTGTTCGTCTGCGAGAACAACTTCTACGGCATCGGCACCGAGGTGCACCGCTCCTCTGCCCTCTCCTCCATCCACCGCCGCACCTGCGGTTACGACATCCCGTCGGAAAAGGTGGACGGCATGGACGTGATCGCGGTCTACAAGGCGGTGAAGTACGCGGCGGAAAAGGTGCGGGAGACCGGCCGGCCCCATTTCATCGAGGCGGTCACCTACCGTTTCCGCGGCCACTCCATGGCCGACCCGGCCAAGTACCGCTCCGCTGCCGAGCATGAGATGTGGAAGGCGCGCGACCCGATCCCCGCCTTTGCCAAGCGGCTCCTGGAAGAGGGAATCGCGACGCAGGCGCAGCTCGACGCCATCCTGGCAAAGGCCCGGGCAACCGTCGCCGAGGCGGTACAGTTCGCCGAGGCGTCCCCCTGGCCGGAGGAAAATGAGATCTGGGAGGACATCTATGTCTGAGATGACCTATCGCGATGCACTGAACCTGGCTCTGAAGGAGGAGATGCGGCGCGACCCTTCCGTGGTGGTCTGGGGGGAGGACGTGGCGCTGTACGAGGGCTCCTTCAAGGTGACCAGGGGGCTTCTGGCCGAGTTCGGCGAACAGCGGGTCCTGGATACCCCCATCTCCGAGAACACCATCGTCGGCGTGGCCGTGGGCGCGGCCATGGGGGGCCTGCGGCCGGTGGCCGAGCTGATGACGGTCAATTTCGCGCTTTTGGCCATGGACCAGATCGTCAATCACATGGCCAAGATCCGCTCCATGTTCGGCGGCCAGACCTTTCTGCCCATGGTGGTGCGGATGCCGGGCGGCGGCGGCAGCCAGCTTGGAGCCCAGCACTCCCAGAGCCTGGAGAGCTATTTCATGCATTGCCCCGGCCTGCATATAGCCTATCCCGCCACACCGGCCGATGCCAAGGGGCTCTTGAAGAGCGCCATCCGCGACAACAACCCGGTGATCTTCCTGGAGCACGAACTGCTCTACAACAGCAAGGGTGAGGTCCCGGAGGACCCGGAATACCTGGTGCCGTTCGGCAGGGCGAGCGTCATGCGGGAGGGGACGGACGTGACCATCGTTGCCTACGCCCGGATGTCCTTGCTGGCGCTGCAGGTGGCCGACGCCATGGAGAAGGAGGGGGTCTCCTGCGAGGTGATCGACCTGCGGACCCTGAGCCCGCTGGACACGGAGACCTTCATCGCCTCGGCGACGAAGACCGGCCGGGCCGTGGTGGTGGAGGAGTGCTGGCGGACCGCCGGGCTCGGGGGCGACATCGCCCACCGGATCCACGAGGCCTGTTTCGATACGCTGCTGGCGCCTGTGGGGCGGGTTGCCGGCCTGGACGTGCCGATGCCCTATTCACGGGAGATCGAGAAGCTCTGCATCCCACGGGTGGAAACCATCACCCAGGCGGTAAAGGGGGTCATGCAATGGCAACCGACATAATCATGCCCAAGCTCTCCGACACCATGACCGAAGGGAAGCTGGGGGCATGGAAGAAGAGCATTGGCGATCAGGTGCAGCGGGGGGACGTCATCGCCGAGGTGGAGACCGACAAGGCGGTGATGGAGCTGGAGGCGTTTACGAGCGGGATTCTCCTGGAGCAGCGGGTGAAGCCGGGTGAACTGGTGGCGGTCGGCACGGTGATCGGCATCGTCGGTGCGCCGGGCGAGTCTGCGGTGCCGGGCACGGTCATCCCTGAAGCGCCTGCGGTTGCGGCGCCACAGGTGGAGCCGGTTTTGGCACCGACGCCAGCACCAGAACCAGCACCGGCGCCGACGCCTGCGCCTGCGTTGGACGAGGCAGTCCAGCAGCCACCCGGGCCCGCTCAGGCAGAGGCGGAGGACTTGCAGCAGAAGGCCGCGCCGGTGGTCAGGAGGCATGCCCGCGAGCTGGGGATCGACCTTGGCCAGGTGACGGGGAGCGGCCCCGGCGGGAGGGTCCTTTTGGAGGATCTGCAGCGGTTCAGCGGGGTCATGCTTTCGGCGGAGCCCCCCGTAGCAGAGCCGCCAGCCACTTTGGCCGGTGAGCAGGCCTCACCGGAGGCGCCGCAGGCCGAGGGAGGGGTGGTGCCGCTGTCGCGGATGCGGGCCGCCATCGCCCGGACCGTTACCGAGGCGTGGCACACCATCCCCCACTTCTTCGTCACCGTGGAGATCCAGATGGACGAGGTGGAGGAGGTGCGCCGAGAACTGAAGGAGAGCGGTTCGCCGCTGTCGATCAACGACATGATCGTGAAGGGGACGGCCCTGGCCCTGGCCCGGTTTCCCATGCTCAATGCCTCGTTCGTCAACGAGCGGATCGTCAGCCACGACGAGATCAATATCGGTATGGCCGTCAGTCTGCCGGACGGGCTGCTGGTGCCGGTCATCCGGGGTTGCCAGGCGTTGTCGCTGCAGGAGATTGCCGTGCAGAGCCGGCGCCTGATCGAGCGCGCCCGTAGCGGCCGACTGAGCGAGGCGGAGATGGGCGGGGGGACCTTTACCATCTCCAACATGGGGATGTTCGACGTCACCGAATTCGCTGCCGTGATCCATCCCCCCCAGGCGGGAATCCTGGCCGTGGGGAGCGTCTATGACGGCATCGTGGTGAAGGATGGCCAGCCGGTGGTGGCCAGGCTGGCACGGATGACCCTTTCCGCCGATCACCGCCTGGTGGACGGCGCCTATGCTGCCCGGTTCCTCAAGGAGCTGAAGCGGATACTGAAAAAGCCGGTTCTGATGCTGGTATGATGATGAACAGATGCCCCATATCCAAAGGAGGGCCACATGGCCAATGAGCAGCAGAAGTTATCCGTTGAACAGCTCCGCTGGGAGTGCGATGAGACGCAGTTCGCATTCGAGTCCACGGCCGATCTGCCGGAACTCGAAGGGACGATTGGCCAGGAGCGGGCGCTCAAGTCTCTCGATTTCGGCCTGGGGATCACCGACTGCGGCTTCAACCTCTACCTGGCGGGCGAGCCCGGCACCGGTCGTTCCTCGACCATCAAGAACCTGCTGAAAAAGCTGGCCAAGGACCAGCCGACCCCGCCGGACTGGTGCTATGTCTACAACTTCAAGGACCCGGATCTCCCCATCTCCCTTGCCATCGGTGCCGGCAAGGGGGCGGAGCTGGAAAAGGACATGAAGGAGCTTCTGGAGGGGGTGAAGGCGGATATCCCCAAGGCCCTGGACAGCAAGGATTACGAGACCCACAAGGCCGCCATCATCGAGGAGTACCAGGAGAAGAACGGCGAGCTGTTCAGCGCTCTGGAAAAGGATGCCGAGGCCAGGGAGTTTTCGCTGCAGCGGACCGTCTCCGGCTTGGTGATGGTGCCCCAGAAAGAGGGGCGCAACTTCACCCAGGAGGAGTTCGAGGCGCTCTCCGACGAAGATCGGGAGAAGCTGGAGCAGACCGGCAAGGAGTTGACCGACACGCTGAACGACGTGCTCCGCCAGGTGCGGGACAACGAGAAGAGCACCAAGGAGACCCTGTCGCAACTCGACCGGGAACTGGGGCTGTCGGCGGTGGGGCGGCACATCGAGCCGCTGAAGGAGAAATACAGCGAGTTCGCCAAGGTGGTGACCTACCTGGATTCGGTGCAGGAGGATATCCTGCTCAACCTGGAGGATTTCAAGCCGCAGCAGCCGCAGCAGCAGATCCCCGGCATCCGGCTGCCGCGCCAGGAACCCTCCTTCGAGCGCTATGCGATCAACGTCTTCGTGGACAACCGCGACACCGTCGGCGCACCGGTGGTGTTCGAGACCAACCCCACCTACAACAACCTGTTCGGCCGGATCGAACATGTCATGCAGATGGGGGGCGTGGCCACCACCAACTTCACCCTGGTGAAGCCGGGGGCGCTGCACCGGGCCAACGGCGGCTTCCTGATCGTGGATGCCCGCGAGGTGCTGATCAACCCCTTTGCCTGGGATGCCCTGAAGCGCTGCATCCGGAGCGGCGAGATCAAGATCGAGGATGTGCTGGAGCAGTACCGTTTCATGAC
>JACRPV010000073.1:4473-19851 GCA_016223015.1 Geobacter sp.
CTGAAGCCCGAACCGATCCCCCTGGCCGCCAAGCTGGTCATGATCGGCTCCCCCTGGATCTACTATCTCCTCTACTACCTGGAGCCGGACTACCGGAAGTTCTTCAAGGTAAAGGCAGATTTCGACAGCAGGGTTACCCGCAATCCCGAGATCGTCAGGGATTACGCCCTGTTCGTCGCCACCCACTGCAAGAACGAGAAGCTCCTCCCCTTTGACCGGAGCGGCGTGGCCGGGCTGCTGGAATACTCGGCGCGCAGCGTGGAGGACCAGCAGAAACTCTCCTCCCAGTTCATGGAGATTGCCGACCTGATACGCGAGGCGAGCTACTGGGCCGGCAAGGAGGGGAGCCCGGTGGTGACGCGCGATCTCGTCAAGAAGACCATTGCCGAGAAGATCTACCGGAGCAACCGGGTGGAAGAGCGGCTGCAGGAGCTGTTCGAGGACGGCACCATCCTCTGCGACGTGGATGGCGGCGAGATAGGTCAGATCAACGGCCTCTCCGTGCTGACCATGGCCGACTACATGTTCGGCCGACCGTCCCGGGTCACGGCGCGGGTCTTCATGGGGCGCGGCGGCATGGTCAACATCGAGCGGGAGGTGAAGCTCTCCGGCCCGATCCACGACAAGGGGGTGCTGATCCTCACCGGCTACCTGGGGGGGAAATTCGCCCACGACAAGCCGCTTTCCTTCTCGGCCTCCATCTGCTTCGAGCAGAATTACGAAGGGGTGGAGGGGGACAGCGCCTCGTCCACCGAGCTCTATGCCCTCCTCTCGGTCCTTTCCGGGCTGCCGATCCGGCAGGGGATCGCGGTGACTGGCAGCGTCAACCAGCTGGGCAAGGTGCAGCCGATCGGCGGGGTCAACTACAAGATCGAGGGGTTCTACGCCGTCTGCAAGGCCAAGGGGCTGACCGGCGAGCAGGGGGTGATGATCCCCTCCAGCAACGTGCGGCACCTGATGCTGAACGACGAGGTGGTGGCAGCGGTCAGGGATGGGCGGTTCCATATCTGGAGCGTGGAGACCATCGATCAGGGGATCGAGATCCTGACCGGCGTGCCGGCCGGCGCACTGCAGGAAGACGGCAGTTATCCCGAGGGGAGTGTCAACTTCCTGGTGGACCGGCGACTGCGGCAGATCCTGGAGCAGATGAAGAAATTCGGCGCCAGCGGCGAGCGGGAAAAGGACGACAAGAAATGAGGCGCGGGACCCGGCAGGCAGGGCCGCTGATGCTGGCGGCCCTCTCCCTGCTGGCTGCCTGCACGGCTAAATCCCCGCAGGATGCTGCCGTGCGGGCTACAGCGGAAGGGGAGCGGCTCTTTCTCCGCTTCTGCAGCGGCTGTCATCCCGATGGCGGCAATAGCAGGTATCCCCAGAAAACCCTGAGCCGGATGGTGCTGAAGGCAAACGGGATCGTCACCGTGGCCGATGTTGTCGCGCTGCTGCGCAACCCCGGCGAGGGGATGCCCCGTTTCGACCGCCAGACGGTTTCCGATGCCGAGGCGCGCGCCATTGCCGGGTACGTCCTCGCCACCTTCCCCTGATTCCCAGTTGTCAGATCGTGTGCTGTCGGGCATGGAGCCTGGTGAGATGGAACCAGCACCAGGTGAGAAGGGCAGCTGCGAGCCTGCCGACGGCGTTGTCGATGAGCGGTTCGCCCAGACGGTCGTAACGATTCAGGAAACGGGTTGAACCTTCCCCCGGACCCAGGCCGCGCCGGAAGTTGCGCCGGACGTCGAGGAAAAAGGCGAGCTGCCAGGCGTTGCCCCGGACATAGGCGCCGGTGGCGTACCAGAAGGCCAGGCGACTCTTCAACGGCATCTGCCGGATGAGATCCGTGGTGGTATCCAGGAACGAGGTCAGGTCGAGCCCGGCGGTCTGGCTTTGGGGGCGGTAAAGGCCGGCAGTGGCGTGGAAGAACCGCTCCCAGCCAAGACTAGCGCAGTTCATCAGGATGGCGTTCATGACCTGACGCTGATAGAGCCCTTCGCTCTCGAAGCGGCGGGCCGAGGTGCATATCTCCGCGGGGAGGAGGAGCCACTTCCCCTGCTCGCGGACCCGTTCGGCCAGAAGGGTCTCTGCCAGCATGGGGGGAAACGGGGGGAAGGGGCCGATCCGGTTGAAGAAGCTCCTGGCGATCAGAAACCCCTGGTCGCCGTGGGTGCACTCAGGCCGGTGGAGACGGGCCTTGCATTCGTAGAAATAGTAGGGGAGGGAGGGGGCTGTCGTGCTGCGCGAGAAGCGGAGCGCGAAATGGCCGGCAACCGCATCCCCCCCCGGCTCGCAGCAGGCCGCGGTGAAACGGTCGAGCCCTTTTCTGAGGGCCAGAGGGTCGGGAAATCGCGAGTCGGCATGGAGAAAGAGGAGGACCGGAGCGCTCCCGGCCGCTGCGCCGGCGTTCAACTGGAGTGCGCGCCCTTTTTCGCCGCTGATGACGCTCACCTTCAGGCCGTACTGTTCGCTAAGGCGTTCTGCCGTGGCAACGGACCCATCGCCGGAGCCGCCGTCGCTGACGACGATCTCGCACGAGATCCCCTGCTGGCACGCCAGGGAGGCGAACAGGCCGGCAAGGGTGGCTGCCTCGTTGTAGACCGGGACGATGATCGTCAGCTCCGGTGCTGGTGTGGGATGCTGCATGGCATGGTGCTCCGGTGAATGGCCTCAACTTTTTGCCGGGCGAACCGATACGAATCAGGTGTGCCGGCTCCGGGCCGTGTACCGCACTTCAAGATGGAGCAGAACCGCTCCTGACGTTCAGGAAGGAGTTACGCGTGGCTACCCCGAAGATTCTCCTGGTTGATGATGTCAAACTCCTTCTGGAGTTGGAAAAGAGTTTTCTCAAGCATTCCGCTGTCCGGATCCTGACCGCCACCAACGGGAAAGAGGCGCTGGAGGTCATCCGCAGGGAACGTCCGGACCTGGTTTACATGGACCTCAACATGCCGGTCATGGATGGCAGGGACTGCTGTGCTGCCATCAAGGCCGATCCGCTGCTCCGTTCCACCCCAGTCATCATGGTCACCACGGCCGGCAGCGCCGCTGACGAGCAGCGCTGCCGCGAGGCCGGCTGCGACGATTACCTGACCAAGCCGATCGACCGCCGCCTGTTCTTGGACAAGGGGCGTCGTTATGCGCCCGACATCGACCGCCGGGAACCGCGGGTCGCCTGCATGACGCAAGTGGCCATTGTCGGGGCCGGGGCGATCGACAGCGCTGCCAGTTCCGACATCAGCCTGGGGGGCTCTACCTGGCAACCGATCGCAACCCGGCGTCGGGCAAAGAGATTCGGATCGCCTTCACCCTGCCGGGCACCGGCACCCGGATCGAGGCAAAGGGGCGCGTGGCCTGGATGAACACCGACCAGGATCGAAAGAAGCCCCGGCTCCCCATCGGTTTCGGCCTTGAGTTCACCGAGATCGATACCGACGCCATCAAGGCGATCCGCTACTATGTGGACAAGCAGCGCACCGGGGGCTGACGGACCACGCATTCGTCCCGGAGGGTGCATCATCAGATACATCCCTTCCTGCCGGAGCCGGAGGTCGTCCCGTTCGTAGAATGACGCATTGAGTGCGAAGAGGCTGGGTGCGCTCATCAGGCGGAACGGGTAGGCCGCGTCTGCCTCGTTGTGGGGGGGGAAGTGGCGGATGAGCGGCTCGGAAAGGTGCGGGTTGTGGATCTCGATCCTGCCCGAGGGGGTGGCAAAGGGCCTGGCCGGATCGTGCACCATGGCCAGTTCCACGGCGCGGCCCGCGGCAAGCGGGGTCAGGTCCACCCCTTCACGCCAGGGGGAAGGGGTGGCGAGGAGGTGGTCGATCAGGTCGTCGGCGCTCTGCCCGAAGAACGGCTCCCGAAAGCCGAGCCGCTCTGCCAGCAGGGAGAAGACCTCCCAGTTGGACTTGCTCTCGCCGACCGGCGGGATGGCAGGCCGGGCCCGCTGGATGCAATAGTGGCCGTAGGAGCGGTAGATGTCGCTCTGTTCCAGCGAACTGGTGGCGGGAAGGACCAGGTCCGCGTAACGGGCCGTGTCGGTCAGGAAGCGTTCATGGACCACGGTGAAGAGATCCTCCCGGCCAAGTCCAGCAAGAACGGCGTTCTGGTCCGGCGCAATGGCCGCCGGATTGGAGTGGTAGACGTAGAGGCCCATGACCGGCGGATCGTCGAGTTTTGTCAGGGCATGTCCGAGCTGGTTCATGTTGACGATCCTGGTCGGTTTGGGGAGAAAATCCTCGCGCACGACCTCCTTCATGGCAAAGGCGCCCGAGGTGGAGACGCCGCAGAGGCAGCCCCCGCCGTCGACGGCATAGGCCCCCACCAGTGCAGGGAGGCTGACGATGCAGCGGACGGTCATGGCGCCGTTGCCGTACCGCGACAGGCCGCTTCCCACGCGGATGAAGGGTGCCCGCGCTCTGCCGAAGACCGCTGCCAGCTCTTCGATGACCGCTTCCGGGATGCCGGTGAGCTTGCTCACCCGGCGGGGATGATAGTCGGGGAGGATACCCGTGGCGAGTTCGGCAAAGCCCTGGACCGAGCTGGCCACGAACTCCCGGTTCACCAGGCCGTCGCGCGCCAGGATATGCATGATCCCCAGGCTGAGGGCCGCATCGCTGCCAGGCCTGACCAGGAGGGTCCGGTCCGCTGCCGCAGCGGTCGGGGTCCGGTAGGTGTCGATCAGCCAGACCCGCGCCCCTTTGCGGCGGGCCTCGTTGACCCTGGTCAGGAAGTGGACGCTGGTGGCGGCGGCGTTTATACCCCAGAGGATGATGAGATCGCTTTTTGCCACGCTGTCCGGGTGAGGTGCCGGCGTCTCTCCCATGACCGCCTGCCAACCGGCATCCTTGGCCGGCGAACAGATGGTCCGCGCCAGCCGGGAGGCTCCCAGGCGGTGGAAGAAGGGGTGGCCGCTGTTGCGCTGGACGATCCCCATGGTCCCGGCGTAGGAGTAGGGGAGGATCGCCTCGGCGCCGAAACGGGCGATGATCTCATGCCAGCGTTTGCAGATCAGATCGAGCGCCTCGTCCCACGACGCGGGCCGGAAATCGCCGCTCCCCTTGCTGCCGCGCCGGACGAGCGGGCTCGTGAGCCGGCGTGGCGAATGTACCGTTGCCTCGTACCGGTTCATCTTGACGCAGAGGGTACCGCGGCTGTAGGGATGGTCGGGATCGCCGGCCACCCGCACGGCACAGCCGTTTTCCACGGTAACCAGCAGGCCGCAGGCGTCGGGGCAGTCGTAGGGGCAGACCGATCTCTTGATGTCCTGATCCATTGCTTGTCTCCTTGCATGTTCGACGCTTCCCAGTATAGCGGAAAAATGCCGCCTCGTCGTCGGGAAACAGCGTTTGTGTCCCGCTCGGCTGGGAGGCTTTTTGCTTGCCCCAACCGGTGCTTCCTGCTATATATTCCGGGGCAGAGGAGTGTATACACTGTTATCGCTCCGCAGAAAGGATTTACCATGGAACTGGATCGGGAACTGACCGCTCAGCTGAAGCGGGTGCTGACTTCCCTCGAACAGCTCCTTCCCCGGCCGGTGGGACGCATCGACTGGAAGGGGTGTTATGCCGCCAACTGGCACCGTCATTCCTTTGCCGGATACCTTGAGCCGCTGGACATGATCGAAGGGATCCGGCTGGACGATCTGCTCGGCATCGACAAGCAGAAACGGATGGTAGAGGAGAATACCCGCCAGTTCCTGGCCGGATTTCCCGCCAACAACATCCTCCTCTGGGGCACCCGCGGCACAGGCAAGTCGTCGCTGGTCAGGGCGCTGCTCAACCAGTATGCCGATGCGGGGCTCAGGGTGGTTCAGGTGGACAAGGACGACCTGGTGCATCTGCCCGACATCGTCGACGAGGTCAGGGAGCATCCCTACAAGTTCATCGTCTTCTCCGACGATCTCTCCTTCGAAACCGGCGAGTCGAGCTACAAGATGCTCAAAAGCGCCCTCGATGGCTCGGTCTATGCTCCACCCCCCAATGTGCTGATCTACGTCACCTCCAACCGGCGGCACCTGCTGCCCGAGTACGAGAGCGACAATCGCGGCGCCATGCTGGTCAACAACGAGCTCCACCATGGCGAGGCGGTCGAGGAGAAGATCTCCCTGTCGGGCCGGTTCGGCCTCTGGGTCGGGTTCCACCCCTTCAGCCAGGACCAGTACCTGGAGGTGGTGCGCCAGTGGGTCGAATCCTATGGCCGAAAGCACGGGGTTGCGGCCCCGTGGGACGATGACGCGCGCGAGGCGGCGATCCTCTGGTCCCAGAAGAAGGGTGACCGGAGCGGCAGGATCGCCAACCAGTTCGCCAGCGACTGGGTCGGGAAAAAACTGTTGAATATCGGCTCGTAGCGAAGGCTGCGGGTCCCGGAATAGCCACGAATATGCAATCAAGGAGGAATTACCTATGAAAGCAGTCCTGATGGAGGGGTTTGGCGGCCTGGAAGTCCTGAAGGTCGGAGAGGCCGAGCGGCCGACGCCGGCGGAAGGGCAGGTCCTGGTAAAGGTGATGGCGACCAGCATCAACCGCCCCGACCTGGTACAGCGCGAAGGCAAGTATCCGCCGCCGCCGGGGGATTCGGTCATCCTCGGCCTGGAAGTTGCCGGGGTTATCGAGGAGCTCGGTCCCGGCGTCACCGGCTGGCAGAAGGGTGAGCGGGTCATGTCGCTGGTCGGCGGCGGCGGCTATGCCGAATATGCCGTGGCCTATGCCGGCCACCTGATGCGGATACCGGAGAGCATGAGCTTCGAGGAGGCGGCGTGCGTCTGCGAATCCTACATAACCGCCTTCTTGAACGTCTTCATGATCGGCGGCCTCAAGGACAATAACACCACCATCCTGCATGGCGGCGGCGGCGGGGTGAACACCGCGGCTATCCAGCTCTGCAAGGCCCTGGTTCCCAATACCCGGATCATCGCCACTGCCAGCCCGGCCAAGCTGCCCAAGGTCAAGGAGCTGGGCGCCGACCTGGTCGTCGCCTTCACCACCCCCCCGGACTTCTCCGAGGCGGTCAAGGAATTCACCAACAAGAAGGGGGTGGATGTCATCCTCGACCATGTGGGCGCCAAGTACCTCGGTCCCAACATGAACTCCCTCGGCTATGCCGGGCGCCTGGTCATCATCGGCGTCATCAGCGGGATCAAGGCCGAGCTGAACCTGGCCCTGATGATGGTGAAGCGCCAGCAGATCATCGGCAGCGTGCTCCGTTCCCGTCCGGTCAAGGACAAGGGGGAGATCGTCGCCGAGTTCACGAAGACCGCGCTCCCCAAATTCGCCGACCGGACCATCGTGCCGATCATCGAGAAGGTCTTCACCATCGACCAGGTGGTGGAGGCGCACCGGATGATGGAAGAAGACAAGCACTTCGGCAAGATCGTCCTGAAGATCGGCGCCTGAGGAGGGTCCGCACATGATAGCCCATATCGTTCTGTTCAAACTCAAGGAGCCGACTCCTGCAGGCATCGCCGAGGTGCGCGACAAGCTGCTCAGCATGGAGGGGAAGCTTCCCATGCTAAGGCACCTGGAGGTCGGAGTGGACGTGATCCGCTCCGAGCGCTCCTACGACGTTGCGCTCTACACCCGCTTCGACTCGATGCCTGACCTGCAGGCATACCAGGTGCATCCCTACCATGCCGGCGAGGTGGTGCCGCTGATGAAGGCGGTCTGCAGTTCCATCATTGCCGCCGACTACGAGATGTAGCACGACCTTTTCAACTCCGCACAGAAACGGCCTGTTCCCGCAGGCCGTTTTTTTTGCGCTATCCCCTCTGCTGCCGGAATTTCGCGTGAGTTTACGGCATTGCATCAGTTCGCGCCGTTCTCCTCCTTCATCCTTTCGGGTCGGTACTGTCCCGAACCGCCGGTTGAAGCGTTCGGAGCTTTCCCATGTCAACGAATCCGGCAGCAAACCGCTTATCCCTGCAGCAACGAAATTTCCCCTTGACTAATTCAAATGATCATTTTAAATTAACAATTAAAATAAGTGTTGCGCTGTGCCGGAGGATATATGACACGGAAGAGATCTGTTGTAACCAAGGAGAAGCTCTTGGCTGCTGCCAGCGACGTCTTCCTCGAAAAGGGGTATCGCGATGCGACGGTGGCGGAGATCTGCGCCCGCGCCGAGGCCAACATCGCCTCGGTCAATTACCATTTCGGCAGCAAGGAGACCCTCTACCAGGAGGCGTGGCGGCATTCCTTCGCCCAGTCGATCAAGGCCCATCCCCAGGACGGCGGGGTGAGCGAGGCGGCGCCGGCCGAGGAACGGCTGCGGGGGCAGATGACGGCGCTGATCGAGCGGATCGCCGACGAGAACACCAAGGACTTCTTCATCTCCCAGATGGAGTTCGTCAATCCGACCGGCCTGTTGGCCGAGGTCATGCGATCCGAATTCGTTCCGCTGCGCGAAAAGACCCTGGCAGTGGTCCGGGAACTCCTGGGTCCGCAGGCGACCGACCGGCAGGTCGCCTATTGCGAGAGCTGCATCATCAGCATGTGCCTCCATCCGCTCTTGGTCCACCGTGTCCGTAAAAGGGCCAAAGAGAACGATATGCCGGTGGTCATCGACGATCTCGGCGCCTTTGCCGAGCATGTGACCACCTTCGCCCTGGCAGGGCTCGCCGCCGTGCGCGATCAGGCCCGGCAAGGAGAGGGACGCGCATGAACATTCCGCATCTTCGATACCTGGCGGTCGTGACGGCAACACTCGGGCTCACCGCCTGCGTCACGGTCGGACCGGATTACAAGCCGGCAGCGACCGATCTGTCGGCCGGCTGGAACCGGCTCGACCAGGCGGCCCGGCCGGTGGCTACCGCCACGGAGACCGGCGATCTCAGCCAGTGGTGGCAGCGCCTGAACGACCCGCTGCTGACCGGACTGGTGGAGGAGGCGTTTCAGACAAGCCTTGACCTGCGTAGCGCCCAGGCCAGGCTGCGCGAGGCCCGCGCCCGCCGTTCGGTTGCCACGGCAGACCGGTTCCCGAGCGTGACCGCATCCGGCAGCGCCAGCCGGAGCCGTTCGAGCGAGGATACCGGCAGCGGTAACACGAACAACCTGTTCAGTGTCGGTTTCGACGCCAGCTGGGAGCTGGACCTGTTCGGCGGCATCCGCCGCAGCGTCGAGGCTGCCACGGCCGACCTGGAATCTTCGGCGGCAAGCCTGCAGGAGACCAGGGTTTCGCTGGCGGCCGAGGTGGCGCTGAACTACGTCGAGGTGCGATCCTTGCAGAGCAGGCTCGGCATTGCCCGCGCAAACCTCGCCAGCCAGACCGAGACGCTGCAGCTCACCGACTGGCGCGCCCAGGCCGGGCTCGTCAACAGCCAGGACGTGGAGCAGGCGCGAAGTCTTCGGGAACAGACCCGGGCCCAGGTCCCCAGCCTGGAAACCAGCCTGGCAGAAGCGGAACACCGCCTGGATATCCTTCTGGGCAAGGTGCCGGGGACGCTGCACCAGCGGCTCGCCGCAGCCGGCAGTCTGCCGGTTGTGCCCGACAGGGTCGCAGTGGGCATCCCGGCCGACACGCTGCGCCAACGACCCGACGTCCGGGCAGCCGAGCAGACCCTGGCGGCAGAAACCGCCCGTGTGGGTGTGGCCGAGGCAGCGCGCTATCCCACCTTTACGCTCTCGGGCTCCATCGGGCTCGAAGCGCTGACCGTAGGTGCGCTCGGCAACAGCGGCTCAGCCGCGTCGTCGCTCTTTGCCGGCATCACTGCCCCGGTCTTCAATGCCGGCAGGCTGCGCAACCAGGTGGAGATCCAGGACGCGGTGCGCGAGCAGGCCCAGGTGGCCTATGAACAGACCGTGCTCAACGCGTTGCAGGATGTGGAAAACGGGCTGGTTGCCCTGGCCCGCACCCGCGAGCGGGGCGAGGCCCTGGCAAGCGCCGCCGAGTCCGCGCGGAATGCGTCGATACTTGCGCGCCAGCGCTACGGCGCCGGCCTGATCGATTTCCAGTCGGTGCTCGACACCGAACGGAGCGTACTCACCATCGAGGACAGCCTCGCCAGCACCCGCGCCGACGGCGTGCTGGCACTCATCCGTCTATACAAGGCACTGGGGGGCGGCTGGTCGCCCCGGGCCGAAGCAGGCAAGGAGACCCCATGAACGAACCTACCACTCCTCAAAACGACCAGGGTGCTGCCCTGAAACAACTCATCGAGACCAAACACGGCGGTCTGTTCTCCCGCCGCTGGCTCTGGCTGGCCGCTGCGTTGCTGCTGATCGCGGCTGCAAGCATCTTCTTCTTCCGCTCCAAAACGAAAGGGGCAGGGCCGCGTTACACCACCGAACCGGCAGCGGTCGGCGGGCTGATCGTCAAGGTTTCGGCCACCGGCAACCTGCAGCCGACCAATAAGGTGGACGTGGGGAGCGAGCTCTCCGGCATCATCGACAAGGTGTTCGCCGACGACAACGACCGGGTCAAAATGGGGCAGGTGCTGGCCCGCCTCGATCTCTCCAAGCTTAAGGACGCGGTGGCCAAGTCGCGCGCCAGCCTGGCTGCTGCCGAGGCGCAGGTGCTGCAGATGCAGGCCACGGTGGCCGAGACGCGCGCTGCACTGGCGCGGTACCGGCAGGTGGCCCAGCTTTCCGGCGGCAAGGTACCGTCCCGGAGCGAAATGGATACTGCCGAGGCCAACCTGAAGCGCGCCGAGGCCAACGAGGCCAATGCCAGGGCCAGTGTCACCCAGGCGCGGGCCACGTTGCAATCGGACGAGACCAACCTCTCCAAGGCCAGCATCCGCTCCCCCATCAACGGCGTGGTGCTGAAGCGGAGCGTGGAGCCGGGGCAGACCGTGGCCGCCTCCTTCCAGGCGCCGGTGCTGTTCACGCTGGCCGAGGACCTGGCAAAGATGGAACTGCAGGTGGATGTGGACGAGGCCGATGTGGGGCAGGTAAAGGTCGGCCAGAAGGCCACCTTCAGCGTCGATGCCTGGCCCGGCCGCCGGTATGCGGCGGTCATCACCCGTGTCGGCTTTGGCTCCCAGGAAAAGGACGGCGTGATCTCCTACCTCACCGTGCTCCAGGTGGAGAACGCCGACCTTAATGCCGCGCTCCGCTTCACCCCGCCGACGACGGAAACGACACAGAAAAAATCCGGGGGGAGTGTGGTCGGCGCCCTGATGCCGCGGCCGCCGAGCCAGGCGCCCAAGGCGCTGGCAAAGGTCGAGGGGGGCACGCAGCGCGTCTGGGTGCTGCAGGATGGCCAGCCCGTTGCCGTCGAGGTCAAGACCGGCGCCAGCAACGGAAGGATGACCGAGATCGTCGGCGGTGGGCTGAAGGCCGGGATGCAGGTGATCACCGAGGCGCTGGAGGGTTCGTCATGAGCGACACCCCCCTTATCCGGCTCTCAGGCATCACCAAGACCTACGGCCGCGGCCAGGCCGCCTTTCAGGCGCTGAAGGGGATCGACCTGGCAATCGAATCGGGCGATTTCGTCGCCATCATGGGGCACAGCGGTTCGGGCAAGTCGACCACGATGAATATCCTCGGCTGCCTCGACACGCCCACCAGCGGCAGCTACGAATTCCAGGGGGTGCGGGTGGAAGAGCTGCAGCGCAACCAGCGGGCGCTCCTGCGGCGCCATTATCTCGGCTTCGTGTTCCAGGGGTTCAATCTGCTGTCGCGCACCACCGCGCTGGAGAACGTCGAACTGCCGCTGATCTATCGCGGTGAGGCCGCAGCCTCCCGCCATGCCGCGGCGCGCGAGGCTTTAAGGCAGGTGGGCCTGCAGGAATGGGAGCACCATACCCCGGCCGAGCTGTCCGGTGGGCAGCAGCAGCGGGTCGCCATCGCCCGCGCCATCGTCACCCGGCCCGCGGTGCTCCTGGCCGACGAGCCGACCGGCAACCTGGACACCCGCACCAGCCAGGAGATCATGGAACTGATCGGTACGTTCAACCGCGAGCAGGGCATCACCGTGCTCATGGTCACCCACGAGCCCGACATCGCGGCGTATGCCAAACGGGTCATCCGTTTTGTCGACGGCCGGGTGGAGAGCGACCGTCGGAACGGGGAGGCTGCCTGATGCTCTGGAACACGCTGCTTCTCTCGATGCGCGCCATCCGGCGCAACCTGCTCCGTTCGTTCCTCACCATTCTCGGTATCGTCATCGGCGTCGCCGCCGTCATCACCATGGTCACGCTGGGCAACGGCGCCACCAGGTCCGTGTCCGACCAGATTTCCAGCATGGGGAGCAATCTGCTGATGGTGGTTCCGGGGCAGCGATTCGGCCCCGGCTCCGATGGGGCGCCCAAATTCAAGAGCGCCGACGTCGAGGCCATCCGCAACCAGATCACCGGTGCCGAAAGGGTCGCGCCGGTGGTCAGCAAGACCGTCACCACCGTCTACCAGGCCAATAACTGGTCCACGGTCATCAGCGGCAGCAATAGCGACTATTTCCAGGCCGGCAACTGGGAGCTGGCTGCCGGCAGGAGCTTCAACGAGGCCGAGGAACGTTCCGGCAAGGCGGTCTGCGTCATAGGCGAGACCGTACGCACCAAGCTGTTCGGCCGGCAGAACCCGGTCGGGAGCGAAATCCGGATCAAGCAGTTCTCGTGCGAGGTGATCGGCCTGCTCAAGTCCAAGGGGCAGTCGGCCATGGGCTCGGACCAGGACGATACCGTGGTTATGCCGATTCGTACCGTGCAGCGCCGCCTCACCGGCACCCAGGATATCGGCCGGTTGACCGTCTCGGTAAAGGACGGCGCATCCATCGACGGGGTGAAGAAGCAGCTCACCCTGCTGATGCGTGAGCGGCGCAACATCGGCGAGAACGAGGAGGACGACTTCCGCGTCATGGATACCCGGCAGATCGCCGAGACCCTCACCAGCACCACCAAGATCCTCACCATGCTGCTCGGTGCGGTAGCTGCGGTTAGCCTGCTGGTGGGGGGCATCGGCATCATGAACATCATGCTGGTGTCGGTCACCGAGCGGACCCGCGAGATCGGCATCCGTCTCGCCATAGGTGCGCTGGAACGGGAGGTGCTGCTGCAGTTCCTCATCGAGGCCGTGGTACTGTCGAGCCTCGGCGGCGTGGTCGGCATAGCGCTGGCAACCGGCGCGTCCATCGCTCTTGCCGGGCTGATGGGGATCCCCTACCAGTTCTACGTCGGCATCAACCTGCTCTCCTTCATCTTCTCCGCCGCCATCGGCGTGATCTTCGGCTATTTCCCGGCACGCCGGGCAGCCGGGCTCAATCCGATCGACGCGCTGCGGTACGAGTGAAAACGACCATGGCGATAGGGTTTGGCAGGATTAACGGTGGGTCTTGCCGGCGACGGCGGGGTTCTGAATGAACCGGGCATGCAACCATGTACCGCGCCTGCTGAAGCTTGCAGGCCCCATGATCCTTTCCTCCTCAGCGATCACGATCATGCAGATCATCGACGCCATCGTTCTGTCGCGGCACTCCAGCGAGGCGGTTGCGGCGATCGGGCCTGCCGGCCTGGCTGTGATCCTGTTCCAGGGGGTTCTGTTCGGGACTGCCGGCTATGCGGGCACGTTTGTGGCGCACAACCACGGCCGCGGAGACAAACGGGGCGTCCGGAGATCCGCCTGGCTCGGCATCCAAACCGCGCTGGTTTCCGGGATCGTGGCCCTTGCGGTCGCGTGGCCGATTTCGCAATTGTTCCATCTGGCAGGTCACGAACCGCTGGTCGCCAGTAACGAACGGCTCTATTTCTGGATCTGTATGGCCGGTTCGTTTTTTCCGGTTCTGGGTGCGGCCCTGGCCGGGTGGCTCTCGGGGATAGGCAGGCCCGTACTTGTCACTGGTGTTACCTTCATCTCGTTTGCAATAAATGCACTTCTGGCCTGGGGACTGGTTCTGGGGGAATGGGGGCTGCCTCGCATGGGGATCACCGGGGCGGCGCTGGCGACCGTTGCCGCGCAGACTGTGGCAGCGATCTTCTATGCACTTCTGTTCGCGCGGGCGGGCGGATTTTCCGACTCCATTGCCCGCCGGTTCGAGTGGACCGAGTTTCGCCGTTTCCTGTCGCTTGCTGCGCCGTTCGGGCTGCGGATCAGTGGAGAACTGCTGGCATGGACGCTGTTTCTGGTGGTAGTGGGGAGGTTGGGAACCTTAGAGCTGGCCGCATCCAGTATCGCCTTCCGGATCAATGGCGCGGCATTCTTCCCGGCTCTCGGGCTCGGTCAGGCAGCGGGGATTCTGGTGGGACACGCACGTGGCGCCGGCAGGGACGACCACATCCCGGCCATTGCCTGGCAGTCGCTGGCAGTCTGCGAGATCTGGATGCTGGCGATGGCGATCCTGTTTGCGACCGCTTCAGTGCCGCTGGTGACGGTATTTGCGGGCAACGGCCCTGAAAGCGCGCGGATAGTCGAGACCGGGGCACTGATTCTGAAATTCGTGGCCTTCTATTGCATATTCGACGCGGCGAATGTTATGATCGGCTGCGTCCTGGCTTCAGCAGGAGATACCCATTGGATCGCCCGCGCCTTCATTGCCTGTTCCTGCGTATTTCTCGCACTGCTCTGGCTGATCGATCGGGTGATGCCCAGCCTGATGGCGGAATGGTCGCTTGCCACGCTCTTCGTCTTTGCCACAGCGGTGATCTGGTCGCTCCGCTTTCATACCGGCAGATGGAAAATGGTGCAACTGCTGCGGACATCGGAGATCACTGAAGTTCGAACGTAAATCAAGTCTGGATCGGCCGGGCATGCAGTTCACTCCACCCTGCCCACCTTGAGCGCCAACGGCCAGCGCACGGTCCGCTTGACCGTACCATCCCCCCAGGCCGTTTCCAGGTCTTTTTTGACCAGCTCCAGCGGATCGCTCCCATGTGCATGGATGAAGCCGCGCACGGCGGACCAGGTGCCCAGATAGCCCATCAGGCGATTGAGGGTCCAGTGATCCTTCATGGTCAGCGCCGGCGGGTTGAGCAGGGGGAAGGGGAAGGGGAGATCCGCGTACCCGCTGTCCACGTGTTGGCGTTCCGGTGGCCAGAAGGGGCCGACGATATCGCTGTGGAGCGCGCGGATGACCCGATCGATACCCGGCGAGATCTCCAGCAGGCCGTAGCTGATGGCGGCGATGACCCCGTTGTGGCGCAGGACGCGGCGTACCTCGGCATAGAAGAGGTCGAGGTCGAACCAGTGCATGGCCTGGGCAGCGACCACCAGGTCGGCGCACCGGTCGGCCAGCGGGGCTGCTTCTGACAGCGCTGCCAGATATGTGATGCGGGGATTGAGCTGGGCCTGGCGTAACTGGGGGATGCTCAGATCGGTGGCGACGACCCTGTCGAACCAGCCGGCGAGTCCGCTGGTGAACTGGCCGCTGCCGCAGCCGCAGTCCCATGCCAGGGCGCGGCCCGGCGACCGCGATGCCAGGAAGCCGATGAGCGCGGGCGGATAGACCGGCCGGAACGCATGATAG
>JACRPV010000074.1 GCA_016223015.1 Geobacter sp.
GCCGCAAGGTCGAACCGGACATTGAAGTTGGCATTACCCGGGGAGGTGCCCAGACGCCTGACGGGCGCAAGGAAAGCGGTGAGGTCGGAGAGGTCCAGCTTGCCCGCGCTCGAACCCGAAGGCAGCAAATCAGCGGGCCAGCCACCACCTCCGCAGGGAACGGCGGGATTGGTCCCAACGTACAGCTCCACGGGGTTGGTAAAGCCATCGCCGTCGTCGTCCGTCGGCGTGGCGCTGGAAGCAACGGAGCAATTGACCTCGCCGTAAACGAACCCACCGGCGTCGGGGATGGCAATGGGTAATCCTGTGGCAATGCATCGCTGGGGGCCCGCCAAAACGATTTCGAACTCCTCGAGCGTCCCAACGTCCTGGCTGAACACGTCACTAACCCTCAGGTACCACGGCTGAGCCACAGTCGGCGGCAGGAAGGCGCCGCAGTCACCGGGTGTTATGTCGACCCATCCGACGAGGTCGTCCGCGCCATCATTTGCCTTGGGTGACCAGATCGACAGAGAGCATAGCGGGCTGGATGTGCTGCCAACGAGAAGATCCACGTCCAAGTCGCCTCGGAACGTGTGACGAATCCGCAGATATGCATACGGGAAGTCGGAGAGACACCGGTCAGGAAATCCGAAAAGCCTTCGCCCATCGCCCATGCTTCCTCGGTTGCGGCCGCTGAGCCGAACCCCCATGCCGGCACCTGGTCGTCCTGTATGGCATGGCCGTACTCGTGCACGATGACGTCGGCATCTTCAGCGGCATCGGCCTTGAATGTGCAGATGTCCGCGTCGCCGAAGTGCAGGCCGCGGTCGACTGGGTCGTAGAAGGCGTTGCAGTCGTTGAAGTAGTGTGCGTGCACGGGAATGGGCCGCGCGAGTATCGCCGATGCTCCGGAGAAGCCCAGAGCCTGGACCTTCCGCTGGGTGGCATCGAGGTGATAGTAGGCCATCACTTCCTCGAACCGGTCGTCGTTGCAGCCGTAGATGAAATTGCCTGAGGCTTCGCTGGCGACACCCGCGGGCTTGTAGTCGATGAGTCCGTCGTTATTTAGGTCGGTGTCAATTCCCGGCGCAGTCAGATCAACATACTGCCCCTTGAGCTGATTCTGCGCGGGAGTCCTGCCCAGCAGGGTCAGCGTCTGGTACTGCCCGGAGAGCAGCGCTTCATTCGCCGCGCTATCGCAGTCCGTGGGAGGCGGGATGGTACCGCCGGAGCCCTTCGGCGGGTTCGGGTTGAACACTCTGCCGCTGTCGAACCGCCGGACATCGTTGAGGTACAGGACTTCTCCCGTGTCCGAGCGGATGCCCAGCAGCCAGGTGGCACCGCCGGCGGGCAGGGTGACGCGCCACCCGGGCAGCGCCTCCTTGCCGGCGTTCAGGTACATCTCCTCGATCTGCGGCTGGCCGCGGAGGGAAGCCGGCTGAACGCCCGCCGTTTTGAGGGCGAGTTTGAGCGCGGCCGCCGCCGTCACATTGCGCGGGAGTCCGGTCAGTACGGCCGGTGCGGCCCCGCGCGCGATGACAGGCGTCCGCTTGGCCTCAGCAGGAAGGCCGACGACGACCTGCGCACCCTCGACGGGTATCCCGCCCACGGTCTCCTGAATGCGGACGTACTGGCCGGCCAGACCCGTGCGGACGCTCAGCGCTTGCAGGTCATCAGAGCCAGCGCCGAGCGGCTGACCACTCGTCGCCAGCACTGCGCGGGCAGCGGCAACGGGCTCGCCTGGGTTAGCGCGAGAGTCCGACGCCTGCGTCAGCCCGGCAGCAAGTAGGGCGGCAGTGAGGATGACGGTTAGCCGGGAGATAGTGCCCATGTGATG
>JACRPV010000075.1 GCA_016223015.1 Geobacter sp.
CTGGCCCGACTCAACACTGCCGAGCCTGTGGGACGCTTTGCCATGCCGGACCTTCTCGACAAGGCGTTCAGCGAAAAAAAGCCGGTGGTTTCCACAGAACTGGTCAGCGTGAAAGCGCTCTCCATGGAGGCGGGTTCTGCAAAGGTTCCGGTGCAGAGCGTGAATGGCGGGGTCATGATGGTGACCCTGGTCCTGCCGGTGATCGATGCGACCGGCGAGGTCATCGGCGCCGTGGTTGCCGGCGATGTCCTGAACGGCGACAATTTCCTCCCGATACAATACCGCAGCCTGTTCGGCGATAAAGGCGAGATAATGGTGAGCCAGTTCGATACCACCATTGTCAGCAGCAGCCGTCAGGAGATGATCAACGGCACCCGTGTTGCCCCGGAGATCATGGAGGAGCTGAAGTCGGGACAGGCCTATTATGGCAGGGTAGAGACCGGCGAGATGCCCTATCGCTCCTCCTATGTGCCGATTCTGAACGGCCGGGGAGGATTCATCGGCTCCCTGGCAGTGGCCGTATCGACCGCCGATTACCAGAAGATCCGGAACAATACCAAGCAGAACGTGCTCAATACTGCGGTGGTCTCCATGATGCTGCTCTTGGTGATTGCCGTGGTTATTTCGCGCAAGCTGGCCGAACCGCTCAGAAGACTGGCCAGGGGTGTACGGATGATAGAGGCGGGGGACCTGGAACAGCAAGTGGAGGTGACGTCGTCCGACGAGGTGGGTCAACTGGCCCGTTCGTTCAACAGCATGGTGAAAACCCTGGCTGAACGGAAAAGAATCATAGAGTCCAAGACCGACGATCTGCAGAATCTGAATGAACGGCTGGAGAAGATCGTTACGGAGCGGACCTCTCAGCTGCAGCTGGAGATGGGCATGCTGGAAACGGTACTTACCTGCATGGCCGAAGGGATGGTGGTCGTCGACAGCCAGGGGTGCGTTGTCCGGTTCAACCCCGCAGCCCAGAAGATCTTCGACATCGTCCCCTGCAGGGTTATCGGACATTCCCTTGCCCAACTGGCCGATCAGGAAGGGTTTGCCGAGCTGGCCCGCCTTGCGCAGAGTGTCGGGGCTGATGAGGAGGGGATGGTCGGCGCGGGAGAGAGAACCATTCATGTCAAGGGCAAGCAACTGCAGGTTTCCGTGTCGCAGCTGGTTGAGTTTAGCGGAGAGCGTGCCGGTGTCGTGGTGTCGCTCAGGGATGTGACTGCCGAGGCAGAGGTCGACCGAATGAAGTCCGATTTCATCTCCACGGTTTCCCACGAACTCAAGACCCCGCTCACTTCCATCAAGGGCGCCCTGCAGTTCATCATGAACAAGGGGAAATGGCTGACCTCCACCGAACGTGAACTGATTAACGTCTGCCTGCGCAATAGCGACCGCCTGAGTCGTCTCATCAGCGATATCCTGGACATTTCCAAGATCGAGGCCGGCCGGGTGGAGTTGATATTCCGTCCCGAATCGGCGAACGAGCTGGTGGTAAACGCCATCGAAGAGATCAAGGGGGTTGCCCTGGCCAGGGGCATAACCGTGATCAACAGTGTTCCGGTCGACCTGCCGCTGGTGTATGGTGATCATGACCGCCTGGTCCAGGTGCTCACCAATCTCCTTTCCAATGCCGTCAAGTTTTCACCGGAGCAGAAGGTGGTCGTGGTGAGCGCCGTTCATGTAGGCAACTACGTCACCATTTCGGTAACCGACAGCGGCAGGCCGATCCAGTGGGCGGACCGGGACAAGCTGTTCCGAAAATTCCAGCAGATAGAGCGGGACGACATGGGGACGCGAGGCGGAACAGGGCTGGGGCTGGCCATCTGCAAGGAGATTGTCGAGCGACACCACGGCAGGATATACTATGAAAACAGCCAGTCCGGGGGGAATGTCTTTTCCTTTACGGTGCCGGTCTGCGAGGAGAGCCATGAGGGGTGATACCATTCTGATTGTTGATGACGAAGCCGACATCAGCCTGATCCTCAAGCTGCAGCTGGAAGATGCCGGCTATCGCACTGTGCGCGCCCGTGACGGTTTAGAAGGACTGGAGTGCCTTTCCCGGCAGCCCTTCGACCTGATGCTGCTCGATATCAAGATGCCGCGGATGAACGGCATCCAGGTTCTGGCTCGGGCACAGAAGGATTTCCCGGAAGTGGCGGTGGTGATGATGACCGCCCATGGCAGCGAGGACATTGCCGTGGAGGCGATGAAGAAGGGTGCGGTGGACTACATTGCCAAGCCCTTCTCCGGCGAGGATGCGGTGAAGAAAGTGGACCGTGCCATCGCCTTCAATCGCTCCCGCCTGGAAAACCGCCGCCTTCAGGAAGAGCTTGCACATGAGCAGCAGAAGGTGGCGGCTATCCTGGAGGGGCTGGCCGACCTGCTCATCGCGGTTGACCTCGATGGCCGTCTGATGACGGTGAACCAACGGGTGGAAGAGGAGCTGGGTCTGGACCGGGAATTCCTGCTCGGCCGGCAGGTACAGGAGGTACTGGTCACGGATATCCCGGTTGAGCGGCTTCCCTGCATGGTTGCTCTCCATACGGCGGAACCGTGCCGGGATGTCGCCTACAACCTCAGGTTGAAGGGGGGGAGTGTACCGGTCCTTGCCAGTGCCACTCCCCTCAAGGGCCAGGACGGTCAACTGCTCGGTTCGGTGGAGATCATCCGCGACATTTCGCGGCTGAAGGCATTGGAGCAGGAGCGGGAAGATTTCGTAAGCATGCTCTCCCATGACCTCAAGTCTCCCATCACCGCCATTGTCGGCTCGCTCGACCTGGTGCGGGAAGCACGGCTCGGTCCGGTGAACTCCGAGCAGAAAGAGTACCTGGAGTCTGCGGTGGAGAGTTGTGCCGAGATGACGGAGATGATCGACACCCTTCTCGACGTGCATAAGTTCGAGGCCGGCAAGATGACCATGACCCACAAACCGGAAGACCCGCACGTGCTCCTGCAGAGGACCGAGGCCCGCTATCGACCGGTTGCCAACAGGGCGCAGTTGAAGCTGCACCTGGAGGTCGAGAAGACGCTGGTGCCGGTCGAGCTGGACCGTGCCAAGGTGGGACGCGTGCTGGCGAACCTCTTGTCCAATGCCTTCAAGTTCACGCCGGAAGGGGGCACGGTCGGCCTGCGTGCCACCATGCTCAATGACCCGAAGGGGCTGGTCTCGCGCATCACCCCGCATCTCTATAGCGTGGGCGAGTTGCCGACCGCAGGGGCATTTTTGCTCATCACGGTAAGCGACAGCGGCGTCGGCATCCCGGCCGATGCCCTGGAGACCATCTTCGACCGTTTTGCCCAGGCCAAAAACCGCCGGGCAGGGAAGACCCGGGGCACGGGTCTCGGCCTGGCCTTCTGCCGTAAGGTCATGGACGCACATCACGGCTACATCTGGGTGGAGAGCGAAGAGGGACGGGGCAGCACCTTCTTCCTCCTCTTCCCCGCAGCAGGCAAATCCTGGCCCATCTCCCGGCGTCGCAATCGACGGCCTCGCCGGACCGAGGGAGTACATGTCAGAACAACTCAGAATCCTGTTCGTCGAGGATGCCGAAGAGGACGCCATCCTCATCGAGAAACAGCTTGCCGTTGCCGGCTATCGGCTGCATACCTGCAGGGTAGACAATGAAAAGGGGCTGCGGGAAGCCCTGGCGGGTGAAGCGTGGGACCTGATCATCTCCGATTACCGGCTTCCCGGTTTCAGCGCCCCGGCCGCTCTGGCGATCATCAAGAAGTTCGACGACGACCTTCCCGTCATCATCGTGTCCGGCAAGATCGGCGAGGACCAGGCAGTTGCGGCCATGAAGGCCGGGGCCATGGACTACCTGATGAAGGACAACCTGCCCCGCCTGATCCCCACGGTCGAGCGGGCGTTGCGCGAGGCAGCCGAACGCCGGCTGCGCCATCGGGCGGAACAGGCGATCCTGCAGGGGAAGATCGAGTGGGAGGCGGTGTTCGACGCGGTCTCGGACCTGATCCTGGTAACCGATGCCAACGGGACCATCACCCGTTGCAACCGGAGGGTGATCGACGCATTCCAGGCGGATTACCCGGATATCATCGGCCGGAACATCAGTGATCTCTTTTACGGGGAGATCGGCCACGACGAGGATGTCTTCATCGGCGAGGGGCGCCAGAACGCCGGCATGGAGGACCTCCGCTTTCCCACGTTGCAGGCCTGGTTCACCGTTACCAGCTGCCCCATGAACAACACCGACCGTGAGAGCCAGGGGATGGTCCATATCGTCAAGGATGTGACCAGACGCAAACGGATGGAGGAGGAGAAACGGGTCAGCGACCGGGAACTCCTCACCCTCTACGCCGTTGCCTTCCGTCTCAATTCCGTGCGCGATTCCAAGGAGATCCTGGGCAACGTCCTGTTCCAGATCCACAACATGCTGCAGATCGATTTTTCCAGCATCCACCTGCTGGATCACGGCACCCTGCGGCTCCAGGCGTCGCTCGGCTTTTCCGAGCATTTCGAGCCCGCCATCAAGAAGCTGCTCAATTTCGCCCCTTGGGTGAGTGAGGTCCTGGCCGGCAAGCCGTTCAAGGCCAAGGCAATGGCCAGCAAGGAACTGCCGCAGGAGGTGATCGAGGCTGCCCGCGAGATCGGCATCCATGCCTGGTGCGCGGTGCCGCTCAAGATCGGCCAGGAGGTCGTGGGTGTCCTGATGGTGGCCCACAAATCGGAAAAGAACTTCACCGACCGGGAGGTCTTTCTCCTCACCTCCATCGGCAGCCAGCTGGCGGTGCTGATCGAAAACCACATGCTTTACGACGAGATGAAGGAGAAGGCGGCCGAGCTGCAGCGGAGCCGCAAGGCGCTGCGCGAAAACCTGCACGAGGTGAAACTGGCCAACATCGAGCTTGACCGGCTCAACCGGGCCAAGAACAGTTTCATCGGCATGGCCTCCCACGAGCTGAAGACCCCGATCACCTCGGTCCTCGGCGGGGTCGAGTTTCTGCTCAGGTACAGCGGCCTCCAGCTCACCGAAGAGCAGCTCGATATTTTCTCCTCGGTCCACGAGGGGGTCTTGCAGCTCAAGAAGCTGGTGGAGGACCTGCTCTCCATCTCCCGCATCGAGGCAAAGGGGATCGTCCTCCAGAAGCATCCGCACGACCTGATCTCCATCTCCCGCGAGGTCTACGAGACCTTCAGCCTCCCCCTTTCCAAGCGGCAGATCCACGTGCAGATCCTGGGTGACAACCGGCCGGTGCCGGTGGACGAGAGATTTGCCAAGCTGGTGATCCGCAACCTGATGGAAAACGCCATAAAATTCACCCCTGACGGCGGCGAACTGATCATCCTAGGTCGCTGTGTCGACCGGGAGGACGTCCTGGCTGATGCCGCACAGATCAAGGAGTTCTACCCCGCCTTTCCCTCCGGCTTGCCTGCGGTGGCGCGGTTCTACCGGCTCGATGTCTGCGATAACGGCATCGGCGTCCCTGCCGAGGAGCGGCTGCGGATCTTCGAGAAATTCTACGGGGTGGGGGACATCGCCTACCATTCCTCCGGCAAGACCGAGTTCATGTCCAAGGGGTCGGGGCTCGGGCTCTCCATCGTCAAGGGGATCATGGACGCCCACAACGGCCTTGTCTGGGTGACCGAGGGGCCCAGCGGCCGCGGCAGCCTCTTTGCCCTCCTCTTCCCGCTGGACCTTCCGGCGGAGGAGGCAGCGGGTGCGCCGCGACAGCCTGCCGGGAACAGTGCTGCCGCCGGGCAGCACTGACGGTGGCAGCATGACCGATATGTCGGTGGATATCCGCTCCGTCAGCAAGTGGTACGGCAGCCTTGCCGCGGTCGACCGGTTTTCCCTGGAGGCCCGCCAGGGGAGCATCTTCGGCCTGCTCGGTCCCAACGGTGCCGGCAAGACCACGCTCATCCGCATCCTTACCACCCTGATCCGGCCCACTACGGGCGAGGCCTTCATCGAAGGGTGCAGTGTCCTGTCCGAGGCAAAAAAGGTCCGTGCACTCATCGGCGTCGTCCCCCAGGAAAACAACCTGGACCGTTACCTGACCGCCAGGGAGAACCTGGAACTGCATGCCCGCATGCACGGCATGCGCAGCGCCGACTACCGCCGTCAGGTGGATGCCCTCCTGGAGCTGACCGGCCTGGCGAACCGGCAACACGAGTTTCCCGACACCTTTTCCGGCGGCATGCAGCGCCGCCTCGTGGTTGCCAGGGCGCTGGTGCACCGTCCCCGAGTCCTGTTCCTGGACGAGCCGACCACCGGCCTCGATCCCCAGTCCCGGCGGGCGGTCTGGGATTATGTGCGGGACCTGCAGCGGGAGATGACCATTTTTCTCACCACCCATTATATGGACGAGGCCGATGCCCTGTGCGACCGGATCGTCATCATGGACAAGGGGCGGATACTGGAGGACGGCAGCGCCGGTGAGCTGAAAGAGCGCTTTGCCCATGCCCATGGCTACGAGCTGCAGTTCCGCACCGGTCTGGACCGTTACGCGGAACTGCTCGGCCGGCTCCCCTTCGTCACCTCCCTGGTTCGCAACGGCGAAGCCCTGCGTGTCACCCTGCGCGGCGAGGAGTTTCTGAAACCCCTCCTGGATGCGGTCGGCACCGATGACCTGAAGGGGGTCTGCCTGCGTGAACCGAGCCTGGAGGATGTCTTCATCGAACTGACCGGCCGAGAGGTGCGGGAATGATATGTATCTGTAGCGCAGGAAAACCGCTTTGCGCGGACAGAGGCAATGCATGGTAAAGGGTGCCTTCCCCATCTTTCGCCGCGACATGCGGGTCATGCGGCGCAGCATCTTCTCGGAGCTCCTGGCTGTGGTCGCCTATCCCCTTACCCTCTATTTCGCCTTCGGCATCGGCATGAAGGGGTATATCGGTACGGTCGAAGGGGTCCCCTACCCGGTCTTCATTGCACCGGGCCTGATCTCCATGACCGCCATCAACGCGGCCTTCGACGAGAGTGCCTGGAGCATGTGGTTCCATCGTCGGGTGCAGCGGACCATCGAGGAGTACCGGACCGCGCCGATCACCGTCTACGACATCGTCATCGGCAAGATCTTTTCAGGCTTCATGCAGGGGGCGATCAAGGGGTTGGCAGTGGCTGCGGTGATCCTTTTGATCACCTCCTTCCGGGTGGAGGCGGCCAATCTGGCCTCCTACCTCTTCTTCATCGTGCTCGGCTCCATGATCTTCTCCTGCATCGGCACCATCTGCGGCACCATGGTCGACAAGCCGGAGAATATCGGCCGGATCCAGGCGGTGGTGATCGTCCCGCTGGTCTTCATGTCCGGGATATTTTTCCCCCTCTCCTCCTACCCCCCTGCCCTGCTGCCGTTCATCAAGCTGGTCCCGACCACGGCCATCTTTGCCGGAGCCCGTCAGTCGCTCCTGCAGGGGGGCGTGGATGGCGGCTATGCCGCAAACCTCCTGGTGACGGCGCTGGTCGCCTTTGTCGCAGCGGTGCAGACCTTCAACCGGAAGATGGCCGAATAGCAGATTAATGAGAAACAACGTCAAATGCCTTGAGTTTTGGGATGTTTTCATAGTAGGATTTTCTGATATCTGATTCCGGGAGAGTGTATGGCCGAAGAATTCATCCCCAAATGGGTTGCCTGGGAAACCACGCAGAAGTGTAACCTGAAGTGTGTCCATTGCCGCTGTTCCTCGGACATGACCTCTTCCGAAGGCGACTTCACCACTGAGGAAGGGAAGAACCTCCTCAAGGAGATCGCCGATTTCTCCAAGCCGGTGGTGGTCCTCTCGGGCGGCGAGCCGCTTTTGCGGCCCGACATCTTCGAGCTGGCCGAGTACGGCACCTCGCTGGGGCTGCGCATGTGCATGGCCACCAACGGAGCCCTGGTGAACGACGAGGTCTGCCAGAAGATGAAGAAGGCCGACATCAAGATGGTGTCGTTGTCGCTGGACGGTTCCACCGCAGAGGTGCATGACGATTTCCGTCAGTGCCCCGGCGCATTCCAGGGTGTGGTCAATGCCGCCGAACACTTCCGCAACAACGGCATCAAATTTCTCATCAACTCCTCCTTCACCAAGCGGAACCAGCACGACATCGCCAATACCTTCAAGGTGGCGAAGGGCCTGGGCGCCACGGCCTGGTACATGTTCATGATCGTCCCCACCGGCCGCGGCGAGGAGCTCATGAACGAGCTGATCTCCAAGGAGGATTACGAGGAGATCCTGGAGTGGCACTACCAGCAGGAGAAGCTGGAGGACGACATCCTGATGCGCCCCACCTGCGCTCCCCACTACTACCGGATGGTGCCGATGCGGGCCAAAGAGGAGGGGATCCAGTTCGAGCGCCGTTCCCTCACCTTCTCCACCGGCGGCGGCAAGGGGTGCATCGCGGCCCAGACCATCTGCCTGATCGACTGCTTCGGCAACGTCAAGCCCTGCTCCTATTTCCACCGCACTGCCGGCAACGTGAAAACCACCCCCTTCCGCGAGATCTGGGAGAATTCCGAGATCTTCAAGGACCTGCGCAACTTCAAAGCCTACAAGGGGAAGTGCGGCGAGTGCGAGTTCATCAACGTCTGCGGCGGCTGCCGGGCCAGGGCCGATGCGATTCATGGGGATTACATGGCAGAGGAACCGTTCTGCAACTACGTGCCGATACGCCTTCAGAAAAAGGCGTAGGGAACGCGATCTTCCGCCCATCTTGCCGCCGTCCTCGTCGCTTCCTTGTGCGGCGTGGCGCTGCCACGCCTCCGCAGGCGCTCCTGCGGGTGCGACAATCTGGACGAAATCTCGCGTTCCTGGTTTCCAATCAAAATCGAAATCATTCCTGAGGAGGGTTTTCAATGAATACACGTTTTCTCGATGCCTGCTGGGGCAAGCCGGTTGACCGGACTCCTGTCTGGCTGATGCGCCAGGCGGGCCGCTATCTTCCCGACTACATGCGGGTCCGCTCCAAATGCACCTTTCTGGAACTCTGCAAGACCCCGGAGCTTGCCGCCGAGGTGACCATCCAGCCGGTGGATATCCTGGGGGTCGATGCGGCCATCCTCTTTTCCGACATCCTCACTCCGGTGGAGCCGATGGGGCTCAAGCTCGACTTCGTGCCGGGGCCGGTCTTCGAAAACCCGGTCCGGACCATGGCGGACGTGGAGCGGCTGCGCATCCCCGATCCCGAGGCGGATGTCCCCTATGTCCTGGAGACCCTCAAGATCCTTCGCCATGAACTTGCCTCCAAGGTGCCGCTCATCGGTTTCGGCGGCGCCCCCTTTACCCTGGCCTGCTACATGGTCGAGGGGAAAGGGTCCAAGGACTGGGCGACCATCAAGCGGATGATGTACGAGGCCCCGGAGGTCTACGCGGCCCTGATGGAGAAGGTGACCATGATGGACATGGAGTACCTGAACGCCCAGATCAAGGCCGGCGCCCAGGCGATCCAGGTATTCGATACCTGGGGCGGGGTCCTCTCCCCTTCCGATTACCAGAAATATGTTCTCCCCTACACCACCAAGCTGATCAACGGCCTGAACCGGACCCACACCCCGGTGATCCATTTCGTCAAGGGTGCCGGCACCATGCTCGACATCGTTCAGCAGGCAGGGGGCGACGTGATGGGGCTCGACTGGCATATCGACCTCGGCAAGGCCCGCGATATCCTCGGCACGGGTATGGCCGTCCAGGGTAACCTGGACCCGACGGTGCTCTTTGCGCCGAAGGACGTCATCGAGGCGGAGGTGAAGCGGGTCCTGGCGGAGAACGCCGATCGTCCGGGCCACATCTTCAACCTGGGGCACGGCATCCTGCCAACGGTGCCGCCGGAGAACGCCATCCACATGGTCGAGTGCGTGCACCGGCTGTCGCAGAAATAGGGAACGGAGCGGGGCGGTCGCAAGACCGCCCTTTGCATTTCATGCGCCGGTCTCCCTGCTCAATTCTCTTTATTCTGGTCAGATATCCTACTGGAAATGGAGCTTGACGTCATCGGTTTGGAAGGATAAGCTTTCATTAAAAGTGAAGATGTTCCTTGCAATACGCCTCTATGCCTCCATCAAGAGTGCATCGGCGCGGATATTCCGATCCGGGGAGGTTCATCATGCGCAGACTGGCACTGAAGACCGCGTGGCTGTTCTTGGCGGCAATTCTCCTTTTCTCCGTTTCCGGTTGTGGCGGTTCCGGTTCCTCCTCCCCCCAGCCTGCCGCCTTTTCCATAACCCTGGCCACCAACGACCTGATCTACAACCCCTTTGACGGCTACATCTATGCGTCTGTGCCGAGCCGCGAGGGTCTGAACGGCAATTCGGTGGCGCTGATCGATCCGGTGAGCGGCGCAGTCGGGCCATTCATCCCGGTTGGCAGTGAGCCGGGCAAGCTCGCCCTTTCTGCCGACGGCAGCTACCTCTACGTCGCCCTGGACGGCTCTGCCGAGGTGCGACGCGTCGATCTCCTGCCGACAACCCCGGTTGCCGACATCCGCTTTTCCCTGGGAAGCGATCCGACCTATGGCCCCTATTACGTGGACGACATGGCCGTCCTCCCGAACAACCCCTCTGCCGTGGCGGTCTCGCGCAAGGTGCTGGGCGCCACCCCCCGCCATGCCGGCGTAGCCGTTTACGATAACGGGGCGATCAGGCCGGCGGTGACCCCCGACATCACCGGGAGCAACGTCATCACCTTTGCCGGGAGTCTCACCACCCTCTACGGGTACAACAACGAGACCAGCCCCTTCGGCTTCTACCGCATGGCCATCGATGCGTCCGGGGTCACGGTTACCGACACGACCACTGGGCTTATCTCGGGGGCAGGCGTAGACATTGCCAGTGACGGCACCTATATCTATGCGACCAGCGGCCAGGTTCTCGATCCCCGTCCCGCCACACCATCCCTGGTGGCGACCATCCCCGGCATGGGGCCAACGACCCTGGTGGTCCCCGATCCGGTGGGGAGGATCATCTTCTACCTGACCGGAACGATCCCGACCATTTATTCCTACGACCTGGACACCTATGTGCTGCTGGGGAGCTCCGATATCCTCGGGATCTCCGGCACCAGTTCGAGCCTGATCGATCTGGGTATCGGCCTGGCCTTCCGGACCGACACCGACCAGGTGGTGGTACTCCCCAATGCCGTATTACCCTATTAACATAGATACGTGAGCACGGATGAAGGTGCGGACGAGCGGGGGCGACCCCGCTCGTTTCGTTTCTCGGCTGCGGCTAGAGGATGAAGTCGTTGGAGAGGAAGGTGGAGCTCCGTTCGCGGATGATCTCCCGGATGATCTCCTTGTTGGCCGAGCTTTCTTTGGCCGCCACCAGGGTTCTGATGGAAAAGGAGCGGAGGGCGTCCGAGACGGAGAGGGTTCCCACGGCCGAGCTCTTTCGGCCGGCGCAGGGGAAGATGTCGGGACCGCGCTGGCACTGGCTGTTGAGGTTGACCCGGCAGACCTGGTTGACCAGGGGGTCGATGAGGCTGGCAAGGAGTTCGGGATCGCGGCCGAAGATGCTCACCTGCTGGCCGTAATCTGCTGCGGTTATGTAGTCGACCGGTTCGGACAGGTTGTCGAAGGGGACGACCGGGATCACCGGACCGAACTGCTCCTCGCGATAGAGCCGCATCCGTTCGTCCACCGGGTAGACCAGGGCCGGGGCGAAAAAGGTGGCGATGGTGGTTCCCCCCCCTTCGTTGATGACCCGTGCGCCGAGGCTGCATGCATCTTCCACCAGTCCGGCCAGATAGGCCGGCTTTCCCTCTTCGGGCAGCGGCGTGATGGTGACTCCCGGCGCCCAGGGCATGCCGCAGCCGAGCGGCGCGAGGGCATTGGCGAATTTGGCGATAAAGGCATCGACCACCTGCCGGTGGACAAAGATGATCTTCAGCGCCGTGCACCGCTGGCCGTTGAAAGAGAGGCTCCCCACCAGGCATTCCTCCACGGCCTGATCCAGGTTTGCGTCGGCAAGGACGATGGCCGGGTTCTTCGCCTCCAGGCCGAGTACCAGCCGGAGGCGGTGGGGGCATGACCCCATGACGCGGCGGTTTCAGGATGGCGGTGTTCCCCATGATCAGGGCGGGAATCAACGTGGTGAAGGTCTCATTCAGCGGATAGTTGTAGGGACCCATGCAGAGGGCCACGCCGAGCGGGGCGCGGCGTATCTGGCCGATGATGCCGTCGGCGATGGTGAACCGCGAGGAGGCCCTGTCCAGGTCCTTGAGTGCATCGATAGTGTCGGCGATGTAGGCGACGGTCCGGTCGAACTCCTTTTCGGCGTCGCGAAGCGTCTTGCCGATTTCCCACATGAGGAGCCTGACCACCTCGGAACGCCGCTCCTGCATGTTCAGGGCAAAACGCTGTATGTGTTCGATCCGGTCGGCAACGGCCATGGTCGGCCATGTGCCGCGTCCGTGATCGTAAGCCTTCACGGCAGCGTCAAGGACCTGGCGAGCGGCATCCTCGGTCATGAGGGGGAAGAAGCCGATGGTCTGCTGTTCGAGGCCCTGGGGGGTCCTGATGCAGAGCGGGGAACGGACCTCCTGAACCGGGCCGTCCCAGAGCAGCATTTCTCCTCCTGACAGGTATTCCCGCTGCCGGATCGGCTCGGAGAACCGAAATCGCGGCGGGATCTCCTCCAGTGAAGGGAAGATGCCATCCATCCGTTCCATTGTAGCCATGGTAACCTCCAGGTCTGATGTTGCCCGGTCCGGGCATTTCATTGACCCATTCTAACATAAAAACGGGATTTGGCATCTCCGGCAAGAGATGCGGGCCGGGTTTCGCGCTGGCACTTCGTGAGAGGGGTCAATAGTGCGGGGGCGGCTCCTCATCCTCCGGGCTTCGCACCATGGAGGGGCTGACGATCATGAGCTGTTCCCGCAGCTGGCGCACCTCGGACTGAAGCTGTTCCAATTTCAGTTCCTGACGGAACAGGGCATCGCTCAGCTCCTGGATGGTACGCTCCTGGTGGGTATAGCGGATCTCAAGATCGGTGAGGCGTTCTTCCATCGTCGGGTCCTTCCTTCGGTGATAGGTCTGTTCCAGGGGGGGTCAGGTCGACTATCGTGGCTCCCCAGCTGCCGCTGGTCTCGTCGCCGAGCCGATAGCCCCTGACAAAGGGGAGCCGGTCCAGTTGCGCCGCCACGGTCCGCCGCAGGGCTCCGGTCCCTTTGCCGTGAATGATCCGGACCTGCAGGATTTTTCGTTGGCGGCACTCCTCAAGATAGGCAGGCAGGAGCTGGCCGATCTCGCGGGGGAGAAAGGTGTGAAGATCGAGAACCCCGTCTATGGGGAGATCGATGGACTCCTGTCCGTTTCCCGTATTGTCCATGGCCTTCCTGTGCGTCGTGGATTGCAGATCTCAAGTATAGCAGGTGTCTCCGGGGGGGCAATCCTGCCGTGATCGAACGGAAACCGTTCATGCTCAGAGAGGGGAAAACAAAAGCGGCCACCCTGGTGACCGCTTACAGTAAAAGGTTCATCTCCCCCACCCTTTCTTTCGTCCGCGCACCTCACAGGGGGTGCAGGTTGCTGAATTCGCCCCATTCCAGATAGGTATGCGGCGTTTCGATGAACTCGTAGATCCCCTCGATGATTTCCAGATGTTTCTTTTCGTCATCGGCGATCTTTGACAGAAGAACACGGGCTTCATCCTTCAGCTCGGCAGCAGCCATACCCTCCAGCAGCTTGATATTCTCCTCTTCGGCCTTGACGATGTGCCAGAATCCGTCAGGGTCGTCCTTCAGTTCGTGCAGAACGTCACTGCTCTCCAGCAGTTTCCTGAAGCCGCTTTTGACTTGCCAGGCACGTTCCACCAGGCTCGATTCGGCATCATTCGGATCGATTTCCCTTTTCATGGCTTCCAGGGTCCCGATATGTTCCTGTTCCGCACTGGCAAGAAGCCCATAGATCCTCTTCAGTTCGTTATTGGTCGTTTCATGGCCCAGCCGCTGGAACAGCTGGTTCCCTTCTGACTCTATCCTGATGGCATAATCGAAGATGTTCATATATTTCACCTCCTCTCCATGGAGTAATTATAGCACGGAACAATGCCGTGGCAGGAAACATACTCGATAGGTCGGGCGTTATTGCCATAGAGCTGTGAGGGATCGCTGAAAATAAAATGAGCGTGCGGTAATAAAAGTAGTTCCCTCCAAGTTGATTTCGGTGCATCATGAACTATGATTTCATAAAGAATATTGCTAAAGTACGTCGAATGAGTCCGGGCAGGTACTCGCCTTCAAGGGGTGTGGAACGTCATGGAGTTCAACGTCTGGAGAGTGGCCGGAATCGTTGTTGCCGGATATGCCTGCTATGCGCTTCTGCTCTATCTCGCCCAACGGACTCTCCTCTACCCCGGTCGAAGCATCAAGGTCGGTCAACACTCCCCTGAACCCTCGCCGGACCGCGTTCCGCTCTGGTTCGAGACATCCACGGGCCGGGTCGAGGCATGGTTTCTGCCGGCAAAGGGCATGCCCGGCAGAAAAAAGCAGCCGGTTGTTCTGTTCTTCCATGGCAACGGCGAGGTCATCGATCTTTTGGCGGAACAGGCGGAAGGCTTCCGCGCCTTGGGGTGCGGGGTGCTGCTGCTGGAGTATCCCGGCTACGGGAGATCGACCGGGAGCCCGTCCGAAGAGAGCCTTCTTGCAGCGGCTGTTGCGGCGTTCGATGCGATGGCGGTGCAAAGCGACGTGGATGCCGGGCGGATCATCGGTTTCGGCAGGTCGCTGGGGTGCGGCGTGGCGTGCGCCCTTGCCCGGAAGCGGCCCCTGGCAGCCCTGATTCTGCAGTCACCCTTTACCTCTGTGCGGGATTTTGCCCCGCGATTTTTCCTCCCCCCCTTTCTGGTGCGTGACGTCTTCGACAACCGGCGTGCCGTTGTCGATTTTGCCGGTCCGATCCTGATCCTGCCCGGCCGGCACGATGACCTTATCCCTTTTTCCCACGGCAGCGAACTGGTGCGGCTTTCCCGACATGGGCGATTGGTCGGGCTTGCCTGTGCGCATAACGACTGTCCTCCGGATTGGCAGGAGTTCTGGCGGATAATCGGCGAGTTCCTTCGCGCCGGGAAGTTGTTTTGACCGTGGGGTTCACCGGCTGATCAGCCGAAGGAGGTGCGAGTGATGAAGAGAGTGTTGTTCGGTATCCTGTTTCTGATCGGTTTAGGCACGGCAGTCCCCTCGCTGGCAGCCCGGCAGTCGGGGGCGGCTCCCCTGCCGGGAACCCTGCTCGCTACGGCCACTTTTGCCGGCGGGTGCTTTTGGTGCATGGAGCCACCCTTCGAGGGACAGGATGGGGTTGTCTCGGTGACGGCGGGCTATACTGGCGGGCAGACGGAAAACCCGAGCTACAAGGAGGTTTCTGCCGGCGGGACTGGACATGCCGAAGCGGTACAGATCGTCTACGATCCGGCAAAAATCAGTTACGAAAAACTCCTCCAGATTTTCTGGCGCAACATAGACCCGCTGGCGGTAAACAGGCAGTTCTGCGACGTGGGGAGACAGTACCGGAGTGCCATCTTTTACCACGACGGACAGCAGAAGGCAGCAGCACTGGAGTCGAGGGACCGGTTGCAGAAAATGCGGGGATGGAAGATAGCCACGGAGATCGTCCCTGCCGGGGCGTTCTATCGTGCCGAGGAGTACCATCAGGATTACTACCGGAAAAATCCGATACGATATAAGTTCTACCGACAGGGGTGCGGTCGCGACCAGCGGTTACAGGAGCTGTGGGGGAAGTAGCCGTGAGATCCTGACGGCAAAACAGCTATGGCCGGGCATCGGTGGAGTGTCTCTTTTGCCGGAGCCGGGGAATAAAGCGCGGGACATCCCTGCAATATTCCCGGTAATGGTCACCGAAGCGTTCGCACAGTTCCCGCTCCTCCATTGCCGCCACGGCATAAATGCCGGCAACCCAGACGAGCAGGGCTCCGTAGGTAGCAGGATAATTGACGATGAGGGCGAAGCCGGCAAGGGCGAAGGTCATCTGCACGTAGCGGGGATGGCGGACATGGGCGAAGAGCCCGCTGGAGAGAAGCCGCCCCGGCTGTTCGTTGGCAAGCTCCGGGATGCCGATCAGGACCCTGACGGGGAGTTCCCTGCCGAGACGAATCTTCAGCCAGGCGGCAATGGCCAGAAAGACCCCACCCGGCATGGCCAGCCAGGGCATGAACGGCCACTCCGTTGCGAGCAGGCGCTCACACAGCAGGAACAGGGCGGTCATGAAAAGGGCGAGGATGCTGCAGATGACCGTGTAGGAGATGCGAGGGCCGAGCCGGCGCCAGAATCGGATGAAGGGATGGATCATGAACCAGTAGAGGATCGCGCCGGGGATGGCAACGATGAGGAGGACGGCTATGCCGTGGCGGAGAGCATGCATGGCTTGTGTTGGGGGGGCGGTTCGGTGGCTCGTCCCTGAGCTGGAATCCGTGTCGCGATACGGTAAATCGTCACTTATTCTCCGTCGAGCTTTTTCCCGTCCTGCCAGGCCTTTCCGATCGGCTCGCCCAGGGACCAGTAGCTGTTGTCGGGCATGGTGAGGATGAAGGGGTCGATCTCGCGGAAACCGGGACGGGTGCCGTCCATCTTCGTGTTGTCGGCGTAGGCCTCGCAGATCTCTGCGATAAACAGCGTGTTGGTGGTGAATTCCAGCTCATTGACGACATAGCAGGCCAGATTCAGGGGGCAGTCGGCTATGAGCGGGGCCGACGGCAGATTGCCGTAAAAGACCTCGAACAGATCGGCCTTGTCCTCATCCCTTCCGGATACGATGCCGCAGTAGTCGGTCTCCAGCAGGAGATCCCTTCCGGGGATGCAGATGCTGAACTGGCGGGTCTGCATGATCCCTTCATAGGTGTAATGCCCCTTGTTGATGGCCACTGCCAGAAGCGGCGGCTCATAATTGCAGCGGGTGATCCACCCCTGCGCCATGAAGTTCGGCCGGCCCGCCACATGGGTGCCGACGAGGACAACCGGCATCGGCGGGAATACCTGCAGGTTGATCTGCACCTGGGTCACATGAGCCTCCTGTTCAATGATTCAAACAGTATACCACAGTTCGGCATGGCGGCATCCTGGTGGCAATTCGCACGAAAGGCAATGCGACTAGGGAGAGGAGCATACCTCGTCGCGAACCCTGTTCAAGAAAGAATCCCCGGGAATCCCGCAGAACTGGTCGGTCAGGGCGTAACGGTGCATCAGCAGGTCGTCGCGGTCAAAGACAAGGATCGTGCGGTAGCGGTAGCTGTTGCGTGTGCAGTCGATTTCCACGGTGTCGAGGGCATAGGCCCGCTCGTCCTGCACCTTGAAGGTGCGTCGGATCCGGCAGGTGCGGGAGGCGGGCGGGCCGTCCGGGCTGGAGAGATCGAGCCGGTACGTGGTTCGATCGTCGTCGCTCAGCGTCAGCCTCGATCCCTCCGCAACGGGCGGGGCGGCGCCGGCTGCGGCTAAAAGGCAGAATATGGGGAGAAGGCGAAAGAGGTCTGGCATCTGGCAGCTCGTCGAGTGAAACCCGAGAGGGGACCGGCTGAAAACCGATCCCCTCGTCGCAGTTTGGCAGCAGGGGAATTGGCCGAAGATCAGTGCTTGCCCGGTGCCAGTTTCACGCCGCGCCGCTCCCAGTAGATGTATGCCTCAAGGGCGTACATCCTGGGGTCGTCAAGGGCCAGAGGAACGCCTTCCAGGGGGTTCTGGATGCACCAGTTGATCATCTCCCGCAGCCCAACCACCTTGCCGAGCTGTTTCTGGAACTTGGGGTAAGTTTCCGGGTGGTTGTTCGAGGCGTGGGGATGGCACATGTCGCAGGAGACGGAGTTCTTGCCGAGGGCGCTGTGGAAAAGCTTTTCCCCCTCCTTTGCCACGGTCTGGAAGGCGGCATCCCATTTTTTCAGATCTTCCTTGGTAAATTCATCGGCACGGGCCGGCGAGATGACCAGAGCGATTGCCGCAACCACTACGGCCGCTACACTGCAAACTATTTTCAGCATGGGCGTCCTCCTTGCCGGTATGGGGTCAGTAGTGTTCCTGCGAGGGTATCCGCATTTTCGGGTCCTGGTACTTGGTATCGGCCGGATTTCCCTTGGGGTTATTCTCGACGGTGCGGGGCGAATTCTCCCAGAGTTCATAATGGTGCACCACTTTGGGGCCGGCAGCCAGGTCGATCTTGCCCCAGCCCGTTCCGTCCCGTTCCTTGAAGGGGTCGGCCCGGTTCATGAACACCGTCATGTCGGGAACCTTGTTCTTCAACTGGGAGTAGCTCACCGGGTAGGGCCATGGCCAGGCCGTGGCCATGAAGGCGTTGAACGAGATGTTGCCGATCCGGTTGTAGAGCACCTGGTGCACATGTCCATGCAGCACCTGCACCTTCTTGAACGGCTTGAGCAGGGCCTGGACCTTTTCAGCGTCGTCGGTCCAGAAGTTCCACTCCTTGAAGACCTTGTAGAGCGGGGAATGGGAGAGCACCACCAACGGCGTATCCTTCTTGACCTTGGCAAGGTCCCCTTTCAGCCAGGCAATCTGTTCGTCCTTCACCATGAAAGGTGAGCCCTCTGGGTTGTCGAGGCGCGCCATCTGCCGCATCCGCTCTTCAGGTGTCGGCCAGCGCTTGTGGGTCCAGTCGTCATGGGTGAGGATGCTGTTCAGGACCACGAAGTGGACACCCTTGTGGTCGAAGCTGTAATAGAGGGGGCTGACCTTTTCCTGCCAGTATTTGCCCAGGTCAAGGTAGTAGTCATGTTCGCCGATCACCCACGTCACCGGCACGGTAAGATCCTTCATCATCGCCAGGCCGTGGTCGATCTCGGCCTTTTTGCCGAGCTGTGCCAGGTCGCCGCCGAAGATCACGAAATCCGGCTGCGGGTCCATGAAATTGACCTCCAGCACCGCCTTCTGCAACCCTCTGTCGAAGTTGCGCACGAACTGGGTGTCGTTGATCTGGGTGATGTGGGAGTCGGAGATGTAGGCAAAGGTAAACGACTCATTCCCCTTGCCGAAGGCGATTTCCACGAGCCCCACGGGAAGGGCCGCACTGGCGGCAAGGACCCCGGCCCCTTTCAGAAATGTCCTGCGATTGATTCCGTTCGTCATATGTCACTCCTTTCCGGCATTACTCAAGTACACGCTCAGGTTTGCTGACAGGCTGCATCGGTGCACCGCCACCGTGTCGTTACTTTACGGGCGCGCTGGTAGGTGCCTGACGGGCAAATTGCGGGCTGGTCATGGATTTCAAGAGTTCAACCAGATCTGATTTTTCCTGGGGAGTCAGGTTGAGTGGACGGATGCCGCTGTCCAGGAGCGGATTCTTCTCGCCCCCCTTGTCGTACAGCTCGATGACCTCTTCGAGGGTCTTGATGCTGCCGTCGTGCATGTACGGGGCGGTTACCGTCAGGTTCCGCAGTGTCGGCGTCTTGAATGCGCCGATATCGGTGGGGCGCAGGGTTACGGCAAAACGTCCCAGCTCCGAGGCCTCAAAGCTGGTGAGGACGCTCTCGTCGATGTTTTTCCCTGCCTGCTTGGCCTTGCGAAAGGCGTTGGCCACCGGCATGAAAGTCTTCTCGATCCGGTTGAAGCCGACCCCCAGGTTATGGAACTTGTTGTCGGTAAAGATCGCATCGGTCTGGCCGATGACGTGACAGTCCTGGCAGCGCGCCTTGGTCCGGTAGGTATCCAGGCCGCGGATGGCTGCCGGCGACAGGGCGGTCTTGTCGCCGCCGTACAGGTAGCGGTCAAAGGGGGAGTCCCCGGCTACCACGGTACGCTCGAAAGAGGCGATGGCCTTCACCACATGATCGATGGTGATCTCCTGCGGGGAGACATTGAACGCCTTTTTGAACTCTGCGGGATAGGCGGGATCTTCGCGGACGATGGCGATAATGGGGTCGTGACTCTTCAGGCCGTGTTCGATGGGATTCAGGAAGGGGTCCTTGGCCTGCTCCTCCAGGGTGGCCCGTCGCCCGTCCCAGAACTGGCTGGTGTAGTAAGCGGCATTGATGACCGTCGGTGAGTTGCGGGTCCCTTTCTGCTTGCGGATCCCTTCTGCCACGGGGAGATGGTCGTTGAACCCCTTGGTTTCATCGTGGCAGTTGGAGCAGCTTATGGTGCCGTCGCCGCTGAAACGCTTGTCTTCGTAGAGCCGTTTGCCCAGGGCGATCTTCTCCGCTGTCTGCGGGTTATCGGCCGGCACCGGCACCGGCGGAAGCCCCAGGGGGGTCGTTCCCGCCCAGAGCGGCACGGCCCACGACAGGAGAGCTGCAACGCCGATGCTTCGCATCGTTACTTTCATGGTCTCACCTCCGTTTCCATCGAAAAAGGTCAATACAACCAACAATTCAAATACATTATGAATGTACTGTATGGGAGTCGTTTTGCAAGCGGCAGAGAGGATATAACCTCACTGACTGAATACTGCATCGGTTGACAAGCTGTTCGGGGGGATTATAAGGGTACGTAGTACGCCGGAAAGGGGGCAGAGATGATCATCGGCATTCCCAGGGAGATAAAACGCGAAGAATACCGGGTCGCCGTGACGCCGGGAGGGACGACCGAGCTGGTTGGCGCCGGGCATACGGTGTTGCTGGAGGAACGGGCCGGGGAAGGGAGCGGTTTCAGCGACGAAGAGTATCGCCGCCAGGGGGCCCTGGTCCTTTCCCGCGATGAGCTGTTCCGGGAGGCAGAGCTGATCGTCAAGGTCAAGGAGCCGCTGCCGGCCGAATTCCAGCTGTTCCGCCAGGGGCAGGCCCTCTTTACCTACCTCCATCTCGCGCCGAACCGGGAGCTGACCGCCTTTCTCTGCGAGCAGAGGGTGACCGCGCTGGCGTACGAAACCCTGGAGCATGGAGGAGGGCTGCCGCTCCTGGCCCCCATGAGCGAGATCGCCGGACGGATGGCGCCGCTGGCCGGTGCCTGGTCTCTGCAGCGGATCAACGGCGGCGCCGGACTGCTGCCGACCGGTGCCGTTGGGGTGAAGCCTGCCAGGGCGGTCATTCTCGGGGCGGGGATGGTGGGGTATAACGCGGCACGGGTGGCTGCCGGGCTCGGCATGGAGGTCACGGTGCTCAATCGGGGCGTGGAACGGCTGCAGCGGATCGACGAACTGTTCTGCGGCCGGGTTGCCACCCTTGCCCTCTCCGGCGCTCACATCCGCGAGGAGATCCGCACCGCCGATCTGGTGGTCGGGGCGGTTCTGGTCCCCGGCGGCCGGACGCCGGTGCTGATTATGCGGGAGATGCTTGCGACCATGAAGCAGGGAGCGGTGATCGTGGACGTGGCAGTGGATCAGGGGGGGTGCTGCGAAACCACCCGGCCGACCAGCCACGACCGGCCGGTCTACGAGGTAGACGGCATCATCCATTACTGCGTGGCCAACATGCCCGGCGCCTACCCGCGCACCTCGACCCTCGCCCTCACCAATGCCACCCTCCCCTACGTGAAGCTCCTGGCAGACCGGGGGATCGAGCAGTCCATCGCCTCCAGCCCGGCGCTCTCCAGTGCCGTCAACATCCGGGACGGCCGGATCGTCCACCCGATGCTGGCTACTGCATCTGCAGGGCAATAGTCGCTGCCTTGAAAATCCTCCACGTCAAGGAGGATTTTCAAGGTAAATCACAGCAGCTTCCGCAGGAACTGGCCGGTGTAGGAGCGGGTCACCCGCGCCACCTGCTCCGGCGTGCCGCAGGCCACTATCTCCCCTCCCCGGTCTCCCCCTTCGGGGCCGAGGTCGATGATCCAGTCGGCGGTCTTGATCACGTCCAGGTTGTGTTCGATGATGACGATGGTGTTCCCCCCCTCCACCAGCTTCTGCAGCACGGCCCGACAGGGTGGTGGCCGACTGGCCGAGCTTGATGTAGCCGAGCCCCACCTCTTCCAGGGTCTTCAGCTTGTTCCTGATCTTGGGGATGTTCTCCATGAACTGCAGCCCCTGGGAGACGGTCATGTCCAGGACCTCGGCGATGGTCTTCCCCTTGTAGCGCACCTCCAGGGTCTCGCGGTTGTAGCGCGCCCCCTTGCAGACCTCGCACTGGACATAGACGTCGGGCAGGAAGTGCATCTCGATCTTGATTATGCCGTCGCCGCTGCAGGCCTCGCACCTCCCCCCCTTGACGTTGAAGGAGTAGCGCCCCGGCTTGTAGCCCCGCACCTTTGATTCGGGGAGCTGGGCAAACAGGTCGCGGACGTCGCTGAACAGCCCGGTGTAGGTGGCCGGGTTGGAACGGGGGGTTCGGCCGATGGGGGACTGGTCGATGTTGATGACCTTGTCCAGCATCTCCAGCCCCTGGATCTCCCTGATCTGGCCGGCCCGCTCCTTGCTCTTGTAGAGCCGCTGGGAAAGGACCTTGTGCAGGGTATCGATCACCAGGGTCGATTTGCCCGAGCCGGAAACGCCGGTGACGCAGGTCATGATCCCCAGCGGCACGTCGACGGTCACCCGCTTCAGGTTGTTTTCGCTGGCCCCGATCAGCCGGAGGTACTTGTCTGAGCTGCGGCGGCTGGGGGGGACGGCGATGGTCAGGTCGCCGGAGAGGTATCTGCCGGTGAGCGATACGGGGTTCCGCATGATCTCCGCCGGGGTCCCCTCGGCCACCACTCTGCCGCCGTGGATGCCGGCGCCCGGCCCCATGTCGATGACATGGTCGGCCTCCATGATGGTCTCCTCGTCGTGCTCCACCACCAGCACCGTGTTCCCGATGTCGCGCAGATGCTTGAGCGTGGCGAGCAGGCGGGCGTTGTCCCGCTGGTGCAGCCCTATGGACGGCTCGTCCAGGATGTAGAGGACCCCCACCAGGCTCGACCCGATCTGGGTGGCAAGCCTGATCCGCTGCCCTTCGCCGCCGGAGAGGGTGCCGGCGGTCCGGTCGAGGGAGAGGTAGTCGAGCCCCACGTTGACCAGAAAGTTGAGCCGTTCGCGGATCTCCTTGAGGATGCGGCGGGCGATCTCCGCCTCCTTGGCCGAGAGCGAAAGGCTGGCGAAAAAGTCGAGGCAGTCACGGATGGAAAGGGCTGTCACCTCGCGGATATTCTGCCCCCCTACCCTGACGAAGAGCGATTCCTTCTTCAGCCGCGCCCCTTCGCAGCTCGGGCAGGGCATCACGTTCATGTACTTTTCCAACTCCTCCCGCACATGCTCGGATTCGCTCTCCCGGTAGCGGCGCTCCAGGTTGTTCAGCACCCCCTCGAACTCCTTCAGGTAGGTGTGGCGCCGCCCGCCGTCCTCCTCCCACCAGAACTCGATCTTTTTCCCTTTGGAGCCCCGGAGGATCACCTCGCGCACCTCGGGGTGAAGATCTTTGAAAGGGGTGCGGATATCGAACCCGTACGCCTTGGCCAGTGCCTCCAGGGTCAGGTGGTACCAGCCGGAGAGCCGCTTTTCCCAAGGGGCTATGGCCCCCTCGCGGATGGAGAGCTCAGGGTTTGGCACCACCAGGTCGGCGTCGAAGTACATCCGGGTCCCCAGGCCGGTACAGTCGGGGCAGGCGCCGTAGGGGTTGTTGAAGGAGAACATCCGCGGCGTCATCTCCGGGTAGGAGATGCCGCAGTCGATGCAGGCGAGCGCCTCGGAAAAGAGGGTGGTCTCGCCGTCGATGATCTGGACCTTGGCCACCCCTTCGGCATGGTTGAGGGCGGTCTCGAAGGAGTCGGCCAGCCGCCGCTCGATTCCCGGCTTGACGATGAGCCGGTCCACCACGATGTCGATATCGTGCTTCTTGTTCTTGTCCAGGACGATCTCGTCGGCCAGCTCATGGGGGGTGCCGTCGATGACGACCCTGACGAAGCCGTCCTTTCGCAGCTGGTTCAGCTCCTTCTTGTATTCCCCCTTGCGCCCGCGGACCATGGGGGAGAGGAGGTTCAGCTTGGTCCCCTCGGGGAGCGACATGACCTGGTCCACCATCTGGGAGACGGTCTGGGAGGTGATTGCCTTGCCACACTGGTAGCAATGGGGGGTGCCGATCCGGGCGAAGAGGAGGCGGAGGTAGTCGTAGATCTCGGTAACCGTGCCGACGGTGGAGCGGGGGTTCTTGCTGGTGGTCTTCTGCTCGATGGAGATGGCGGGTGAGAGCCCCTCGATGGACTCCACATCCGGCTTTTCCATCTGTTCCAGGAACTGCCGGGCATAGGCCGAGAGCGACTCCACGTAGCGGCGCTGCCCTTCGGCATAGATGGTGTCGAAAGCCAGGGTTGACTTGCCGGAACCGGAGATGCCGGTGATGACCACCAGCCGGTCGCGGGGGATCTCCACGTCGATGCATTTCAGGTTGTGTTCGCAGGCGCCCGTTTTCACTCATGAAAGGACAAAAAAGGCGTTACCTGATGCTATGGCAGGGTAAAGTAGATCGTCGCTCCTTTATCCGGTTCCCCTTCGGCCCAGACCCGCCCGCCATGGCGTTCGATGATCCGTTGCACGGTTGCCAGCCCGATGCCGGTCCCCTCGAAGTCGTTTGCGCTATGAAGCCGATTAAAGGCACTGAACAACAGATGGGCCTGGTTCATGTCGAATCCCGCGCCATTGTCCCGAACGAAAAAGCACCGCTCGCCCCCAGCTTCTGACACGCCGAGCTCGATGGTCGCCTTTTCCCTTTTGCCGGAATACTTCCATGCATTCCCCAGCAGGTTTTCCAGAACTGCCCTGAGCAGCACCGGGTCACCACTGGCGGTAAGCCCCGGTGCAACGGAGAACTGGACCGAACGCTGCGGTTCGCCGGTTCGCAGTTCCGCCGCTATCAGCTCGGCAATGGCGCTCAGGTTGACCTCCGTTGATGCGATCTCTTTGCCGATCAAGCGGGAAAACTTGAGCAGGGCACTGATCAGCTGGTTCATCCTGAGCACGGACTTGTAGATGTCCTCGATGAACCCCTTGGCATCGTCCGGTAGTTTTGTATCGTACATTTCCAGCAGGACCTGGCAGTAGCCGCTGATATTGGTCAATGGGGAGCGCAGATCGTGGGATACGGTGTAGTTGAATGCCTCAAGCTCTTTGTTGGCGACCTCGAGCCGGTCGTTCAGCATCTTCAGGTTGTCCCTGGCCGTGAGCAATTCGGCGTTTTTATGGATGGCGGTTTCGTAGGTGGAGAGCAGGAGATCGAGAATCTGCCGCATGTCCGCGGTGATTCGGTAGTGCCGGCCGTCGAAGTCGATGCCGATCCCGGCTTCCGTCGTTCCCTCCCGGCATTGCGAACGGTTCGCGAGCAGGTACCGAATCCGGGAGAGCAGGTTGTCTTCCTGGTACGGCTTGGAGATAAAGGCATCGGCACCGCATTCAAGACCCTTGATCACGTCATGGGGGTCCGAAAGGGAGGTGAGGAGAATCACCGGGAGCTCCCGCTCATCGCATTCGGCCTTTATCAGGCGGCAGAGTTCGTAGCCGTCCATCCCCGGCATGATGATGTCGCTGATGGCAAGGGCCGGGTGCAGCGTTGGCAGAAGCGCCAGGGCCTTCGGACCGTTGCCGGCAACGACAACGTGGTAGCCCTGCTTTTCCAGGATATACCGCAGGTGTTCGGCCTGCGTCGGGCTGTCCTCGATGACGAGGATCGTCTCGCCTGCGCGGTTCCGGTCGTTGTTGGCGTTCGTCATGCTGTTTTCTCCATGATCAATCGCTTGAGAAGGTCAATAATCCCTGCGGGTGGCAGGATGTGGCTGGCTGCCTTCAGTTTCAGTGCTTCACCCGGCATGCCGTAGATGACGGAACTTTCCTGGTCCTGGATGATCGTGACGGCGCCCAGTTCCCGCATGACGCGCAGTTCCCAGGCGCCGTCGTTTCCCATCCCGGTGAGAAGCACGCCGATCGCTTCCTTGTCGTAGACCATGGCAACGGAACGGAAGAGCGCGGAGACGGACGGGCAGAGTCCGTTGACAGGGGTGACATTGCGCAGGTTGGCCCGGTTACCCGCCGTCACTTCGAGATGACAGCCGTCCGGGGCGACATAGGCATGGCCGGGTTGCAGAAGCTCGCCGTGGCTGGCCAGGCGGACCGGCAGACGTGAGGTGAGGTTGAGCCACTCCACGAAACCCGCGACAAAACCGGGGGCCATATGCTGGACAATGAGCAGCGGCACCGGGAACCCGTGGGGAAGCCCGGCCAGGATGGTCTGGATCACGAGCGGCCCCCCGGCTGAGGCGCCGATGGCAACGGCACGGATCTTGGCCGGGATTGGGGCCGTCACGGGCAAGTCCGGCGCGGGTCTTGTCAGTTCACGACTGAACAGGGACCAGCGGCGCACCACCTTCACCTCTGCCATCAGTTTTACCGTCAGGACAAAATTCTTGACCTCTGCGGCGTGTTCCGTGTAACCCGGACCGGCGGGACGAGCGACGGCAGCCACTGCCCCGGCCTGCAGGGCGTGGAATGTGGTTGCAACCTCCTCCGCATCCAGGCTGGCGCTGACGATGACGATCGGCGTCGGGAACGTCTCCATCAGCCGCCGGGTGGCGACGAGGCCATTCATCCGCGGCAGGTGGACATCCATGGTTATGACGTCGGGACGGAGCTGTGCCACGGCCTCCAGTGCCTCTTCCCCGTCTCCGGCACTGCCGACGACCTCGATGCCGGGATCGGCGGTAAGTATTTCCTGCAGAAAAAGACGGACGCTCGCCGAATCATCGACGATCAGGACTTTGATCATGGACTCCTACCTTCAGATTAAACGCCGAACCACGTCCAGCAGGTTGCTCTGGTCGAAACTGCTCTTCACGATGTAGGCATTGGCGCCGGCATCGATGCCCCGCTCCCGGTCTTCGCGCGAATCGAGAGAGGTGACGAGCACCACGGGGAGAGCGGCGAACTCCCGGCTCTCGCGGATACGCGAGGTCAGCTCGAAACCGTCCATGCGGGGCATATCCACGTCGGAAACCACCAGGTCCACCGGATCGGTCTTGAGCAGGTTCAGGGCCTCGACCCCGTCCACGGCGGTCAGGGTGCGGTAGCCGGCTCCTTCCAGGATATTCTTCAGGAGGGTGCGGGAGGTTATCGAATCTTCCACCACCAGCACCGATTTTCTTTCGGCCGTGCCGACAATCGCCCTGGTCCCTGCCGTGGCCGCCTGCACCGCCGATCCGGCAAGCTCCCGGCTGTTCAGGATCGGCACCACGCGCCCGTTTCCGAGGACCGTGCTCCCGGAGAAATTGCGGACATGGCGCAACTGTTTCCCGAGCCCCTTGACGACCACTTCCTGTTCGCCGACGACCCGATCCACCCCGAAAGCGATCCTGCCCGCATCGGCTGCAAGGACAAACAGCGGCACGTAATCGTTTTCCGCCAGGGGAGCCGGTTGCGGGAGCCCCAGAATATCGCGCAGCCGGACAAAGGAGAGGTGCTGGCCCGCCAGGTCGATGGTCTCACGGTTCTCGACGGTGGCGATGGCCTCCTTCTTCCGCCTGGAGACCAGTTGCACATCGGTGGTCGGCACGACAAAGAGCTGGCCTGCCACCTCGACAATGACCCCGCGGAAGGTGGAGAGGGTCAACGGGAGGGAGATGCGGAAGGTCGTCCCTTTTCCAACGCTGGTCATAACGGACATGGTTCCGCCGAGGGAGGCCGTTCGCTCCCTGGCAATGGCCAGCCCGAGCCCGCGTCCCGAGATGTCGTCGATGAGCGGGCTGGTGGAGAGACCGGACGCGAAAGCAAGGTTCAACCGCTCCGTCGCCGTCATCCGCTCCGTTTCCTCCGGCGCGACAAGACCCGCATCGACGGCGGTCCGCACCAGGAGTTCAGTGTCGATGCCGGCGCCATCGTCGGCGACGATGATTTCCACCCGATTGCCGGAGACCAGTGTCAAGGCGATGGTGATGGTGCCGACGGGAGGCTTTTCCTGGCGCATCCGCTCATCGGGGCTCTCTATGCCGTGGTCGATGCACTTGCGGATCAGGTGGAGCAGAGGGTCCTTCATCTCCTCCAGTATCCTCCGGTCGATCTCGACCGATGCGCCTTCTGTCGCCAGTCTGACGGTTTTCCCCCGGTCACGGGCCAGATCGCGGACACTCTTCTCCAGAATCGGCAGAACAGAAGCAAAGGGGAGCATGAGCGCATCCCGCACGTCATCGAGCACCGCCTCCACCATCCCTCCCAGGTGATGATGGTCCAGTTCCGCCGTCTTGGTGATCTGGGCCAGGCGATGCGTCAGCCCATGAACCGTCGCATGATTCCGGTCGAGAAACTCGAAGAGCACGCCGTACTGGTCTCCGTCAATACCGTCGGCCTGCCGAAGCCGCCGCAGTCGTCGGAAGACCGGCTGAACCTTTTTCCACTCGTTGTCCCACAGGGCGAGGCTTCTCCCCACCTCTCGCAACTCCTCTACCTGCTGGGCCGCAGCCAGTTTCGCCGTCAACATGCCTTCTGTCTGCTGCAACACTGCATCGAGCTTTTCGGTGGCGATCCGCACGGTCTTGGGAGGCGCTGATTTCTCGATGGTGGTCTCTTCCCGCTCTGCAGGAGGCAGCGCGGTCTTTTCGGGAGGGGGCGGGTATTGACCCTTTGCCGCGCGCACCAGGCGTTGATTCAGTGCCCGCACCTGCTCATTTTCCTCGGGTATGGGCGCAGCCTCCAGGGATGGGAGGAGACGCCCGATCAGATCGATCGACGCATGCATCAGATCGAACACCGGCGGGGCAAGAGAGATCTCCCGCCGTTTCAGGGCCGAGAAGACGCTCTCCAGCCCGTGACTGACCGTTTCGATGGCAACAATGCCCACGGAGCGGGCCGCCCCCTTCAGGCTGTGGGTCTCCCGGAAAACCGCCTCGATCAGTTCCTGCTCCAGGTCGGCAGACGGGCCCCGCTCCAGATCGATCAGGCTGGTACCGATGGTTTCGAGCCGTTCCCTGGTTTCAACCCGGAACGTGGCAAGCAGTCTTTTCTGAAGTTCACTGTCCATAGATCATCCGCGTATCGGCAGGTATTTTGTCGCCTCTTCTGCCGGGTGAACGTCCCTGTGCCTCGGTCATACCCTGAATTGCGCCACCAGTTGTTTCAGCTTCTGACCCAGTTCATGAATATCCTGGGCGGAGCGTTCCGCCTGCCTGGTGCTGGTCACGCTCAGGGTGCTCGCCTCGCTGATGTTCTCCATGGCCAGGGCCACCTGATCCATGCCGATCAGCTGTTGCTGGCTGGTTGCCGTAATCTGGGCCGAGGCATTGGCAGAATCGCCAATGCTTTCGGACATCATCCGGATGGCCTCGCCGGCTTCACTTGCCTGCTTCTCGCCCGCTTCCACGGCCTTGCTCCCCTGCTCGGTGGCCATGACCGCCGTGTTGGTCGCCTTCTGGATATCGTTCAGGAGTCTGCGCACCTGGGCGGTCGCCTGCTTCGACTGGCCTGCCAGGCTTTTCACTTCCTGGGCCACCACGGCGAATCCCTTGCCGTGCTCCCCTGCCTTGGCCGCTTCAATGGAGGCATTGACCGCCAGCAGATTGGACTGCTCCGCCAGGTCGTTCACCGTGGCAATGATTTCACCGATGGCCTGGCTCTGCTCGGAGAGACTGACGATGCTTTCGGCGACGCTCATCATCTGCTCGCGAATCCGCCCCATGCCGGCAATCGATTCAGCGACCGCTTTCTGCCCGCCCTGCGAGACCTGCATCGTCCGCTGTGAAGTGTCGGCCACATAGCGCGACTTCTGGTCTGCCAGCAGGGTTGTCTGCTTCACCTCTTCGACCGTGGCTGTCGTCTCGTTCACCGCTGCTGCCGTCTCTGCCGCGCTGGATGCGACCTGGGTCGTGGCGGCCAATATCTCGCTCGCCGAAGCGGCAAGGACATTCACCCCTTCATGGATCTCCATGGTCTGGCTGCGCAGGTTCTCCACCATCCGGCCAAAGGTCCGGAGCAGGAGATTCATCTCATCTTTGTTGCCGGTGACCGGGACCGTGGCGGTCAGGTCGCCCTCGGCCACTCGTGATGCCACACCCATGGCGATGTCGAGCGGCCGGGTAATGCTGCGGGAAAGGGTGATCGCCACCGCAATGACGATGCCGGCCGAGAGCACGACGGCGAGTGTCGTCAGGATGCGCGAGATCTTTGCGGTCTGCTGGGCATTGCTGAACAACGAGGTCGCCGAGCTGTCGGCAATGGCGAGAATGTCTGCCGATTCCTTGTCCAGTGTGGTGAAAAGCCGCGCATCCATGCCGGCGTAGACCTCGCGTGCCTTACCCTTCTGGTTGGCGACCACCAGGGCAATGACCCGGTCGCGCAGAGGTTTCCACTCGTCATAGGTCTTGGTGACATCATCCACTTCGCTCTGATTGCCCTGGAACCGCTCTTTCAACATCCCAATGTTCTTCTGGAACTCCAGTTCGGTGTCATGAACCGTCTGCAGGTCGACACTGAGCGTCTCGTTGCCCGGCGCCGTCACCATCCTGTTGATCGATCTGTTCATCTTCATCAGGTTGAGGTAGGCGTCGCGGATCGATTTTCTGACCGTAAAGGGGTGTTCGTAGAGATCGGCGGTGAGGTCTGCCAGGAGGGTCATCCGGTTGAGCGAGTAGCCACCGACCCCCACGAGGAGCGTCAGGATGATCGCAAAAGTCAATACCAGCCGGGTCCGTATCTTCATATCCATAATCATGTCAGCTTCTCCCTCCGTATGCTCAATTCGCTGTCCGACTTAAGGGTTGCCGGTCTGTCTACTCCTCGTCGTTGATGACGAGGGAGCGGTCTGCCAACAGTCTGCGGCCATCCAGGAGTACCGTCCGCTCCCTGCTGACCCCCAACAGGTACTCTTCCCTGACCCCGGTCAGGGTGGGAAGGGCCGGTTGGATCTCGTTCCGTCTGATCTGCCGCACGCCGGCAATCTCGTCGGCCAGGACTCCGAACTCCATTTCGTCGTTCTGGACGACGATGACCTTGTTCAGGTCGGTCAGCCCCTTGTCCGGCAGGTCGAAGAATTTCTTCAGGTCGATCACCGACAGGATCTGGCCGCGGTGGTTGATCAGGCCGAGCAGAAAGGGGGGAGTCCCCGGAATCGGGGTAAGTTCCAGTAACGGGGCGGTGGCGCTGACGTACGTCGTTTCGATGCCGTATAGCTCATGGGCAAGGCGAAACTCCAACACCTCGGCGTAGTCGGCAGCGGTTTCCTCCCCTGCCGGGTCTTGGGCCAGGATGGCGGCCCGAGCCATTAGGATCGATTGTTTTTCCGCCCGGGTCGGCTCCCTGCTGATTGCCTCCCTGGCGGCAGTCAATCGCCTGCGCAACTCATCCCAGTCAGATGTCTGATGCCGATCCGGTATGGCGTTGTTCCGTTCTCGCTCCATGGGGTTGCTCTCCCGTTATCCGTGGCCGATGGCGGTTTCCTGCACGGTAGCGACGATCTCCGCCAGCCTGCCGGCGGTAAGCCCCTCGCCTCCGTGCAGGGGCTCCGCGGCCGGCACAAGCTGCAAAAGCTCCAGTGCATTGCCGAAGTGGCGTTTCGCGTCCAGCGTCTTTCCCGTCTGCAGGGAGAGGTTGCCGAGGGCGAAATGGGCAAGGGCGAAGTCATGGTCGAGGAAGAGGGTCTGTTTCAGCGACTCAATCGCCGCGTCTGCCTCTCCCAGTTCCTGGTGGATCATGGCCCGTAGAAAATAGAGTTCCGGGTCGGTCTTTGACATGACGATCGCTTTCTCCAGCCAGGCGAGGGCGTCATGGAGTTTCCCCTGGTTGGCGAATTCCCTGGCCATGCTGGCGGCGTCGGGTTCTTCCACCGGGGTTTCGGGCTGCTCTGCGGCTATTGCGCGAGCTGCCGGCGTCGTTTCGACCCTATCATCGGCAAGGGTTGACGGTACTGCCTCGACCGCCGTCACCGGCAGGCAGCCGTCAAGGTTCGGGCTTTGGCCGGATGCCGGCAGTTCGGTGCCCGCTTCCGGCCGTCTGCCCGGTACCGGTGAGCCGGTAACGCTTTTCCGATAAAAGATGGTCCCCGGACAGGAGATCGTCTCGAAGTCCCTGAAGAGATCTGCCGATGCTTCGCATGGACTGACGAACAACCAGCCGCCATCCAGCAGGGACCGATGGAAGCAGCCCACAACCCGCAGGGCCTCTGCCGGCTCGAAGTACATCAGGACATTGCGGCAGAGGATGATGTCCATGGCATTGGTGTTGTTGATCAGTGCCGGATATCTATCCTGCGCCAGGTTGAGCGGGGCCAGGGTAACCATGCCCCGGATGGCGTCGCTGATCCGGAACGTTCCGGCGTTCTCACGGGTAAAGTACCTGTCCCGCAGCCAGGCGGGCATACCCCGGAACGACCAGTTGCCGTAACTGCCGCGTGCGGCCTTGGCAAGCGCCGCAGGATTGACGTCGGTGCCCAGGATGGTGATCTGCCACTCCTGCAGATCGGGGAGCAGCCGGCACAGACTCATGGCGACCGAATAGGGCTCTTCGCCCGACGAGCAGCCGGCACTCCAGATTCTCAGGCGCTGGTCCTTCCCCCGGCGGGCGGCTATCAGCTCCGGCAGGATAACGGTCTCCAGTTTTTCGAAACTGCTCTTCTCCCGGAAAAAGTAGGTTTCGCCGATCGTCAGATGGCGCGCCAGCATCCCGATCTGCTCTGGGGAAAGCTTCTCCGCCAGCAGCCATTCAATGCACGTTTTCGCGTTGCCGAAACCGAAATCAGCGACTGCCTGGTTGATGCGACGCTCAAGGTCATGCCAGCGCTGCTGCGGGAAATGCAGCCCCAGCCTGTCGGCGACAAAGCCGCTCAACCGGCTCAGCAGCAGGGGGGGGAGGTGACGTTTCATAAGGCCAGGGAGGCTTCCAGGGTCTGCTCCTCCTCAAGGGAAAGAAAACTGTCCAGATCGTGGATGAAGACCAGTCCGTCATCGAGCCTGGTAACCCCGGTCACGTATTCCATGCCGGGAACGATCGACGCAGGCGCAACGATCGTCTCGTGTTCCCGCTCGATCAGGCTGTCGACTGTGTCTGCGACCAGTGCCACGGTTCGTCGGCTGGTGCGGGCAATGAGGAGATGGTCGCCCAGCTCCGGCGTGCGGTGAGCGAGACCCAGACGCCGGCGCATGTCCAGGACCGGCACGATCGTCCCCTGGACCGTAATGGCACCGAGCACGATTTCCGGCGCCTTGGGCAGCGGCGTGATCTCAACCATGCGGACGGCTCTTACCACGTCCTTGAGCTGGAGTGCAAAGCGCTGTTCGTCGAGTGTAAAAACAAGAAGTTGGCAAACGGGGTTCATAAAGTTGTTCGCATAATGAGGTGGCCGGGGTTGGTGAGACAACCTGAAGGGTGAAATAAGCAAATCCCCGAAGTTGTTGTGGTTATCGGCATCAGGCGGCCGTTCTCAGTTTTTCGAGTCCTCTTGAATAAGCCTCACTTGGAGTCAGCTTGTCAAG
>JACRPV010000160.1:0-11601 GCA_016223015.1 Geobacter sp.
TCTCGCGGGCAAGACGCTTCGCATACCTGCCGATGCGCACGATGTGCCGTCCCGTGTCCTCGTCGCGCAATTCCGCGGCAGCAGTGAGCCGGGAGATGGTCTCGATGCTCAAGGTCTTCAGCTGGCTCAGGGCATCGGCCAGTTCCAGGGTCCGCTGGGCAACGGTTCGCTCCAGTTCCTCTTTGTAATTGCGTTCGATCTGGCGCAACCGCTTGTAGTTGATCGCCTTCTCCACGGCGTGGATCAGGTAGGCGGGATTGTACGGCTTGATGATGAAATCGGTCGCCCCCTTCTGGATGGCCAAAACCGCCATCTCCAGTTCGGCATAGCCGGTCATGAGGATTACCGGCGTTTCGGGATCGGCCTCGTGGATCCGCTCCAGCAGTTCGATGCCGGTCATGAATGGCATGTTCACGTCGGTGAGAACCAGGTCAACCTTTTCTCCTGGAAAGCCAACCAGCACATCATGACCATTCTGGAACGGACGGACCATGAACCCGGTCATCTGCAGCAACGCTGCGACACTTTCCAGTACGAACCGGTCATCATCAACTACGATGATTGTCCCTTTGACTTCATTCGACACGAATCGCGACCTCCAAATGTCTTCAGCTGCTGAACAGCCCAACGGAAAGCTTAAAACCTGCCGGTGCGACCCACCATTCTATCTACCTGAACCACGTGTGCAAAACAGTATACCCGAATTCTCCGCAGAGGCGACAGGTTCCGCTGCACACATGCATATTTCACCGAATTTTTACCCCTCCTCTGCCGAATAGCCGATCCGAACCCCTCCCCAATGCCGACCTGCAATGACGATCGGCGTTGACATGTCGTTCATGATCTCCCCCGTATCCCGCATGTACGTCTGCAACAGAAAGGACGCGGTGTTCTGCGCAGCCCGAATGCCGGTGCGGTCATCGAAAATCCGCTTCGTACGGTTTCTCACCTTGTCGACCTCGGAGTCGCCCGTCAGAGGCTGGGCAAATTTGAGATTATGGCTGGGGCAGTACCCATGATCGTCAACACAGATGGCAAAGACCAGATTGCTGCCTTTGCGCAGAACCTCTTCCTGGATCGGCGAGATCCACTGATCGAAGAAGCTGTCGAATTGGGTGGAATATTTTTGCGGCACGGAATTGGGAACCGGCCGGTACTGCCGGGAGAAGAGGGCGTCCGTGGTGATCTTCCCGTCGGCGACGGCCTTCTGCAAGGCTGTCGTTACTCTGTCCCTCAGTTCACAGGCAACCTCTTTCATGGCGTCATGATAGTTCCCCACCTTGAACCGGCCAACCGTCGCATAGATCTGTTCCGCAACCCCTGACAGGTGGTGCAGGGTCTGGTCGTTGACCGTCATAAGTCCATTGACGTCCTGGGCAACCGTCGAGATCCTCTGGATCTTTTGCGTAATCTCGCTGGTGGTGGCACTCTGCTCTTCGGTCGCCGTGGCAATCTGGCTGATCATGTCCGTGGATTCGTTGCTCAGCCGCCTGATGTTTTCCAGGGCATCCCGCGCGGTCTGGGCCGTGGCAACACCTTCTGCAACGCGCGCCTGCTCCTCTTCCATAGATGCTGCCGCTGCCTGCCCCTCCTCCCGGATTGCCAGGATGATCCGGGCAATCTCCTTGGTCGAGGCAGCAGTCTTTCCGGAGAGATTTTTCACCTCATCGGCAACCACGGCAAAACCACGGCCGTGCTCACCTGCCCGGGCCGCCTCGATGGCGGCGTTGAGAGCCAGCAGGTTGGTCTGGTCGGCGATCTCCTCGATCAGGCTGACGATTTCGCCTATGGTAGCCGACGATGCTGCCAGCCGCTGCACCGTGGCAAGCGTCTTGTCGACGCTCTCCTTGATTGCCTCCATGCAGTGCCATGTCTCTTCAACCGCGCTCATCCCGTCGCCGGCCGCCCGATTGACGGCAGAGGCCAGTTCGGCTGCCTGGTGGGTGGTATCGGCAACACCGTTCAGCGTTGCAGCCATCTCCTCTGCGGCAACGGCAACCGCAACCGCCTCTTCTTTCTGGGTCCCTGCGGCATTAACGGTTTTTCCCGTTGTCTGCGTCAGTTCACAGACCTTCAGCGCCACCCGTCCACCCTGATCATACAGGGCACCGATAATCTCCCGCAATTTTGCCGTAAGCTGGTTGATATCCATGGCCAGACTGCCTATTTCGTCCTTGGAGCGGACGTCGATCTCCCGGGTCAGGTCGCCTTCCCCTTTGGCCAGGGCCTCCACATTACCGGAGAGCATCAGTATTTCCCGGACGATAGTTTTACGGAAAAAGAGATAGAGCCCTCCCAGCATGATGACAAATGCGGTAATCCCTGCCACGGTCAGCACCTTCGAGAGCCTGATTGCAGCCTGATACCCCTGGTCGAGCGGCGTTGTCAGCACAACCGCCCCCAGGTGCGCCGGATCGTTGGGATGACAGGACTTGCAGCGCTCCTCGTTCTTCAGCGGGATGACCGTCGTCAGAGTTCGTTTTCCCTCGCGCTCTTCACGCATCTCAAAGTGTTCGCCATTCTTGAGCGCTGCATCTACCTCTTTCTGATATGTCGCCCCCCCACCCGACTTGAGCTTTCCTTCCTTGTCGAAAATCCCCAGCTCGGTCACATGGCGCTTCTCCTTCATCTGCCTCACATATTGGTCTACTTGCGCCACTTCGCCACGGAGCAGGTAGTCATCCACGTCGCGAATGATGATCCCGGCCAGCGACCTGCTGTTGCTTATCTGCAGTGCAACGGTGGATTTGAACTGCAGCCAGAGGGCCGTAACCCCCATGATGGCAAACCCCAGCCCCAAGGTAAGGCCGATGATGACGAGCACCTTGTACATGAGCCTCTTCTGCATGCATCCTCCAGATGACACCGCTGCGGCGCGACATCCAACATATTCAGACTTCAAGATATTGTTTCGGATGCATACCCCTTTTTTTAAACGCATCGGCCAGGGATTATCATTAATTTTCCCATATGTTACCCGGTGTTGCGTCTCAAATGAAACAGGGGGGCTCTCAAGCCCCCCTGCGGTTGTCCATCGCGGACACTTTATCGTCTATCGGTGCGTCACTGTTTTTTCGGTTGTTCCGCACCCGTCTCACCCTGCGGAGGAGTTTCCGCCGGGCTTTCCTGTTTTTCCGCCGGCGCGCTCTCCCCAGTGCTCTCTTTTTCCTCTTCTACCGCAGGAGCCTTGCCCGGAGCGGTGGCACTACTCATGGGCTGAAACACCTCCTGCTTCTGGATGCTGGCATCGACCTTGCGCTGCAGCCTTACCACGTTCGGCACTTCAGCCAATGCCTGCCGGTACTCACCCTCGCTCAGGACCCCTTTTTTCCGCAGCAGTTGCAGAATCATGTCCGAGCGCCGCAACACCTTGCCAAGGTTTTTGTACGGGTTGTAGGCAACTCTGGGGCCGGGCAGCATGGCGGCAAGAAATGCCGATTCCCGTGGGGTAAGGGTTGATGCCGGTTTGCCGAAATAATACTGTGACCCGTGGCCGATACCGTAGACCATCGGGCCAAGTTCCACCACGTTCAGGTAGAGTTCGACGATACGCCCCTTGGTCAGTTCCTGCTCCATCCGCACGGCGAGATACAGCTCCTTGAACTTGCGCGTGATGGTCTTTTCCCGTGAAAGGAAGACGTTCTTCGCGACCTGCTGGGTTATGGTCGACGCACCACGGGCGAAGCTCTTCTGCTCAAGGTCGTATTTTATGGCATTCTTGATCGCCTTGACGTCGATCCCTTCGTGCTTGTAGAAGTTGGCATCCTCAGCCAGGATAACCGACCACTTCATTTCCGCAGGGATGTTCCCGCCCGAAACCCAAGACCGGTTCTTTGGCCCGACAACGAACGGGTGATACTTCCCCTGCCAGTCCTTGACCTGGATGGTCATGGAAGACTTCCGGTTCTTCAGCTCCGCAACAGGGGGGAGGAGGGCAAGGGAGACGACGATGTAGCCGGCATACAGGGCCAGGCAGCCGATGCCGACCAGAATGATGGATTTCAGACGCACGAGAACCTCATGAGTTGTCTAGCAGTCACTCTTCAATTGCTACCGGCGTCGCAGAGGGCAGCAACGCCGACTCCGTTGCGCGATGCCTCTTTTATCGCGTACATCGCCTTGTCGGCGGCACCCAGCAGTTGCTGGGCCGTTTCCGCATCGTCGGGGTATGTTGCCACGCCGAAACTTGCTGTTACCACCAGCGGAGTCCCGTCATCAGCAACGAAATCCGTGCTGCTGAGCAGGGAACAGAGCCGTTTGGCAAGCATAACCCCATGCTCCTTGAAGGTGTTGGGGAACATCAGGACAAACTCATCCCCCCCGAAGCGCGATCCGCTGTCGATCTTGCGGATGCTGTTCCCCAGGAGACGGCCAACCTCGCTGAGCAGCCGGCTTCCCACCAAGTGTCCATGGGTGTCGTTAACCCGCTTGAAAAGATCAGCGACAAGGCACCGCCGTAGCGCCGGGTCCTTTCGACCTCGTATTCCAGGAGCTCGTTGAATCGCCGGGCATTCCAGAGCCCGGTCAGTTCATCGGTAACCGCGAGTTGGTTGACCCTTTCGTGTGCCCGCGCATTCTCGATGGCAATGGCGGCAAAATCGGCAATGGTCGTGAGGATGGCGAGGTCTGCCTCGCTGAAGCTTCCATCCTCCAGGCTGTTCACCAGCTGGATGACCCCGAGTATCCGCTCGCGGCTCTTTACCGGGATGCAGACGATGGAACGGGTCGTGAACGAGACTGCCCGGTCGACGGCATCACAGAATCGCGGATCTTCCCGCACATTGGGAATCAGGAGCGACTCGCCATGCTCCACAACCCAGCCCGCAATGCCGGTACCCTTTTCCAGGCGGGTCCCCTTGAGCAGCCTGGATGCGGTTGTAATGGCGATCTCGAATACCAGGTCGCCCGACTGTTGGTCTACCAGGAGCAGGGACCACGCAGTGGGCTGCAGAAGGCCGCTCACCCGCTCCATGATCGCCTGGAGCACCTCTTCCAGGTCCAGGGATGCCGTGAGCGCCTTGCCGATCTCGACCATGGTAGCGAGCTCGGCGTTTCGCCTCTGGAGGGCCTCCTCCAGAAGATACCCAGTTGTGCCGTTCACCATGATGACTACCCCCTCTCGGAAGAACTGGCAGATGATCCTGTCACGGTCCGCTTACCGCGGCACGAGCCTGACGGGCCATGGATGCTGCCATCCTGATCGCCGCCGTCATGCTGGTTGCGCTTGCCGTGCCTGTTCCGGCAAGGTCATAGGCCGTACCATGGTCAACGGACGTGCGGATGATGGGAAGGCCGAGGGTTACATTCACCCCGTCGTCGAAATGGACCAGTTTCAGGGGTATCAGCCCCTGGTCGTGGTACATGCAAACCACGGCATCATAGCCGCCGTCGACGGCAAAATGAAAGAGGGTATCCGCGGAAAGCGGGCCTTGCACCTCTATCCCCTCGCTTCGCGCCAGTGCAATTGCCGGCGCTATGATCCGCTGCTCCTCGTTGCCGAACAACCCCTCTTCACCGCAATGGGGGTTCAGCGCCGCAACCGCGATCCGGGGAGAAGGGATGAAGTAGCGTGCCAGATCGCGGTTGGTGGTCCTGATGGTCGACAGCACCTTGTCAACGGTCAGGAGACCGGGCACGGCGGCCAGCGGTTCATGGATGGTCACGAGCGATACCCGGAGCCGGTCGCCGGCCAGCATCATCACGTACTCGCTGCAATTCGTCAGATGGGCCAGGAGCTCGGTATGACCGGGATAGTGATGCCCGGCCCGGTTCATCGCCCCCTTGCTGATGGGAGCCGTTGCCATGCCAGCCACCCGCCCGGAACTGCAGAGCGCGGCAGCTTCGACGATGTAGCGGTAGACGGCATCGCCGGCGGCCGTTGAGGGCTTGCCATAAACGATGTCGTCATCTGCGAGCCGCGAACAGGTCCGGAGGTATAGCACCCCGGCTCTTTCGTCCTCCCCCGGAAGGTCGTCGGTCTCCACCACCTGCAGCCGCACCCCGCTGTCCCTGATGCCCCGCTCCATGGCATTGCGATCGCCAACGACCAGGGGGCGGCACCAGGTCTGCACGTCGCGGCCGGCAAGGGCCTTTGCGACGATCTCGGGTCCGATCCCCGCAGGATCTCCCATGGTTACGGCTATGATCGGTCTGTTCATGGTATTCTCCCGCTACAATCGCATCAGCGCCGGTATACAATCTACGCCACGGCCTGTCAAGAGCCGGCAAAAAAAAAGAGCGGCATAAGCCACTCTTTTTCCCATATCTGTTCCTGCCGATGCTACTTCCGGGCAAGCTTGCTGGCAACCTGCATCCTGATCACGGCACGTTCCAGGGCAGCCTCCATGATCTTGTAGCTCTTGTCCTCGGGGGAGAGCTTCTTCAGCGCTTCCTCCGCACGACCGAGCGCTGCCTTGGCCCGCTCCACATCGATCTCTTCGGCAGCTTCAGCGGTCTCGACAAGTACCGTAACCTTGTCGTCTTCGATCTCGAAGTAACCCCAGTTGACCGCCATATGCTCGACCTTGTTCCCGATTTTATAGGTAAACTCGCCTATTTTCAGGGACGAAAGAAAAGGGGCATGGCCAGGCAGTATGCCGAATTCGCCAAGCGAGCCGGTGGCGGTTATCTCATCGACATCCTCTTCGAGGACCTTTTTATATGGTGTTACCAGTGTAAGCTTCAGTGATTCAGCCATGTATCAATCCTTGTAGGGGTGGAGTCAATCCGCCCTTCATTTTGGCGCATGCAATGCGCCCCTCCAGAATTATGCGTTGAGCTTCTTAGCCTTCTCGATAACTTCTTCAATGGTCCCGACCATGTAGAACGCCTGCTCAGGGAGGTCATCATACTTGCCGGCAACGATCTCCTGGAACCCTTTGACGGTGTCTTTCAGCTCGACGTAAACGCCAGGAGTGCCGGTGAAGGCCTCGGCAACATGGAACGGCTGCGAAAGGAAACGCTGGATCTTTCTGGCGCGGGAAACAACCAGTTTGTCCTCTTCGGACAGTTCGTCCATACCGAGAATGGCGATGATGTCCTGCAGATCCTTGTACTTCTGGAGCACGTACTGTACCGAACGGGCAACTGCGTAGTGCTCTTCGCCGACAACCTGGGGATCGAGGATCCGGGAGGTTGAGTCGAGCGGGTCAACGGCCGGGTAGATACCGAGTTCTGCAATCTGACGGGAAAGAACGGTGGTTGCGTCAAGGTGCGCGAATGCAGTAGCCGGAGCCGGGTCGGTCAAGTCGTCGGCAGGGACGTAGATGGCCTGGACCGAGGTGATGGACCCTTTGTTCGTTGAGGTGATCCGCTCCTGCAGCTCACCCATTTCAGTGGCCAGGGTCGGCTGGTAACCAACGGCAGAAGGGATACGGCCGAGAAGTGCGGAAACCTCCGAACCTGCCTGGGTGAAACGGAATATGTTATCGATGAAGAGGAGGACGTTCTGGTTCTCTTCGTCACGGAAATATTCTGCTACGGAAAGAGCAGAGAGAGCAACGCGGGCACGTGCCCCCGGAGGCTCGTTCATCTGGCCATAGACCAGAGCGGTCTTCTCAAGAACCCCTGATTCGCTCATCTCGACCCAGAGGTCGTTCCCTTCACGGGTACGCTCACCAACGCCGGCAAATACGGAGAAACCGCCGTGCTGCTTGGCGATGTTGTTGATCAGCTCCATGATGAGAACAGTCTTGCCAACGCCGGCGCCGCCGAAGAGACCGATCTTGCCGCCTCGTGCATACGGTGCGAGCAGGTCAACGACCTTGATGCCTGTGGTAAAGGATTCGACTTTGGTCGACTGGTCCTGGAAAGACGGAGCAGAACGGTGAATCTCGTACTCTTTTTCGTTCCCTACAGGGCCTCTTTCGTCAACGGGCTCGCCGACGACATTGAGGATGCGGCCGAGTGTCTTGCGACCGACCGGCACGACGATCTGCTTGCCGGTGTCGAGTGCCTGCTGGCCACGAACAAGACCGTCCGTAGCGTCCATGGCGATGGTCCGAACTGCGTTCTCGCCAAGGTGCTGGGCAACTTCGAGAACCAGGTTCCATTCCTTGTCATCAATGGCCGGGTTGGTCACGCGGAGGGCGTGGTAGATCGGGGGGAGCTTGCCAGGCTCGAATTCGACGTCCACAACGGCGCCGATAACCTGCGATATTTTACCGAAATTCTGACTCATGGTTTTTCTTTCCTCCTGCGGCCGGTCAGGCCATATGTTTTCGTAACGAAACGGTTTATTAGCCTTTAATCGATTCGGCCCCGGAGATGATCTCCATCAGCTCCGTGGTAATAGCCGCCTGACGGGCGCGGTTATACTGAAGCGTCAGCCTGCCGATCATCTCGGAAGCGTTTTTCGATGCACTGTCCATGGCAGTCATGCGGGCGCCGTGCTCGGAAGCGACAGACTCCAGCATCGACTTGAACATGGTGACTTCCACGTATTTGGGAAGAAGCTCGCCGAGCAGTGCGCCCTTGGACGGCTCGTAGATGTATTCCGGCACATACTCATCCACTGCATCGTTAACCGCCTGGGGCGGCGTTATCGGCAACAGCTGCTGAACGGTTATGTCCTGGGACATGACGCTCCGGAAAGCGTTGTATATCAGATACACGGCATCATAGTCTTCTGCCACGTAACCATCGATGACTTCATGAGCAATATTTGCCGCGGTTTGGTAACTGGGAGCAGCCAGAACCCCGGTATAGGTCTTGTGGATCTGCTGGCGGCTCTTCAGGAATTCATACCCCTTCCTGCCGATGCACATGACAGAGACCTCGGAGTGCTCGCCCTTTTTCTCCTTGGCAAAACGGTCGGTTGCCTTGGAGATGTTGGCATTGAAACCGCCGCAGAGTCCGCGATCCGAAGTTACCAGGATCAACAGAACCTTTTTCGGCTCCCGTGTCTCCAGGAGCGGATGGCCATCGGCATCCTGCTGACGCGCCAGGCGCTGCAGCACTTCCTCCACCTTCTTCGCGTAGGGGCGGGCGGCAACAACATTTTCCTGGGCCCGGCGGAGCTTCGCAGCCGAGACCATCTTCATCGCCTTGGTTATCTGGCGAGTATTCTTAACGGATACTATCCGCTTTTTTATTGCCTTGAGATTTGCCATGTGTGGCTTTCCGTCCTTTTTAGGCAGTGAACTCTTTTTTCAGCTCATTCAACGCAGCGATCATCTTGCCTTTCAGAGCGTCGTCGATCGCCTTTTTCTCGCGAAGTTCGGCAAGGATATCACTCTGCCTGTTGTCGAAGAAGGAGTTCATCTCCTGCTCGTACCGCTTGAGTTTCCCGACCGGGTATTCGTCGATAAAGCCGTTGTTGGCGGCAAAGATGATCAGGACCTGCTTCTCGAACGGCAGCGGCTGGTACTGGCCCTGCTTGAGAATCTCAACGAGGCGCTCACCACGGGCGAGCTGCGCCTGGGTCGCCTTATCGAGGTCCGAACCGAACTGGGCAAAAGCCGCCATCTCACGGAACTGGGCGAGGTCGAGACGCAACGTACCGGCAACCTGCTTCATCGCCTTGGTCTGGGCAGAACCGCCGACCCTGGAGACCGAGATACCGACGTTGATCGCAGGCCGCACGCCCGAGTAGAACAGGTCGGATTCAAGGAAGATCTGGCCGTCGGTAATGGAGATGACGTTGGTCGGGATGTACGCGGATACGTCGCCGGCCTGGGTTTCGATGATCGGCAGCGCGGTGAGCGACCCTGCGCCGCAATCGTCGGAAAGCTTGCAGGCACGCTCAAGGAGGCGGCTGTGGAGATAGAAAACGTCGCCGGGATAGGCTTCACGACCCGGCGGACGACGGAGAAGAAGTGAAAGCTGGCGATACGCAACGGCCTGCTTGGAAAGGTCATCGTAGATGATCAGGGCGTGCTTCTTGTTATCGCGGAAGTATTCGCCCATGGTGCAACCGGCATACGGTGCCAGGAACTGCATCGCGGCGATAGCAACGTAGATACAGACAACGTCGCCACCCTTCTGGTTGATGATCGTGTCGATCGCAACCGCAGTCTTGCCGGTCTGGCGGTCGCCGATGATCAGCTCGCGCTGACCGCGGCCGATCGGAACCATCGAGTCGATCGCCTTCAGCCCGGTAGCCATCGGCTGATGAACCGATTTACGCTGGACGATACCAGGGGCCTTGATCTCGACCTGGCTGAACTTGTCGGTATTGATCGGGCCTTTGCCGTCGATCGGCTGACCAATGGCGTTGACGACACGACCGATAAGGGCGTCGCCGACCGGAACCTCGACGATACGGCCGGTCCGCTTGACGGTGTCGCCTTCCTTGATCCCCTCGAAGTCGCCGAGAATGGCGGCGCCGACGTTATCTTCCTCAAGGTTGAGGGCCATTCCGGATATCCCGCCAGGGAACTCCAGGAGTTCGCCGGCCATCGCCTTGTCCAAACCGTGGATGCGGGCGATACCGTCACCAATGGAGATGATGGTGCCGGTCTCGGCAACCTCGACCTCCTTGCCATACTCCTTGATCTGCTTCCTGATGATCTCGCTGATTTCTTCGGCTCTGATTTCCATGGAACCCTCTTACCCCTTCTGTAATATATCTTGGATTCTATCAAGCTGAGTTTTGACGCTGCCGTCGTAGACACGGTCGCCAATCTTGGTGACAACCCCGCCGATGAGGGCAGGATCGACCCGGACCGTGAGCAGCACCTTTTTACCGGTGGATTTTTCGAGCGAAGCCTTGATCTCTTCCACCTGCCCGTCGGAGAGCGACATGCCCGAGGTTACCACCGGGCGGACAACCCCGGAAAGCTCGTCGGCAAGCTGGGCAAAGGTTGCCACAATCTGCGGCAGACAGGCCATGCGGCTTCTGTCGAGCAGCAGATGCAGAAAATTGCAGATGATCGGTGACAGGGAAAGCCTGGAGGCAATCTCCCCGAGAATTGTGTGCTTTGCATCAGCACCGTAGGCGGGATTACTGAAGAGTGCCGAGAGAGGCGGATTGGCCGTCAAGGTATCATTGAAACCGGCCAGCTCTGCGTTGAATGCTTCAACGGTACCGGCTTCTGCACCCAGCTGCACCAGTGCCTTGGCATAACGTCTTGCTATTGCGCTTGCGCTCACTGTAGATGTACCACCTTGGCAAGATATTCGCCAACCAGACGATCCTGGTCGGTCTTCTCGATTTTTTCCTTCAGGGTCTGCTCGGCAAGCTGCACCGCAAGACGGCCAGCCTCCTCGCGCAGTTCGGTGCGGGCCTTGACAATCTCCTGGCTGGCGGCCTGAGCTGCCTGCTCGCGAATCTTGACCGCAGCAACCTTGGCTTCAGCGATGATCCGCTCCCTTTCGAGCTCCCCTTCGCGCTTCATTGCGGCATGGATCTCATCGATCTCCTTGTTTGCCTGCGCCAACTTGTCGGCATACTCGGCAAGCTTCCGCTCTGCGGCTTCGCGGGCAGTGACCGCTTCGGAGAGAGCCTTTTCGATCCCGGCCCGGCGATCTGACAGTGCCCCCTTGACATTGGCCTTTTTCAGCGCCCACCAGAGGATCAGGGCAAGCACTGTAAAATCGAGCACACGCCAGGCAAAATCCTTGAGCTGGGCACCGGTATCGACATGGTGTGCTCCGCCGCCC
>JACRPV010000160.1:11619-12782 GCA_016223015.1 Geobacter sp.
GGTGATAACAGGTATCAGCAGGGAACGCTTCCCCTCACGCTGAACAGAGTGTTGCATCTACAGACTCCTTCCGAGAACCTTCTCGCAGATCTCAAGCGACAGACTGCGGGCTTGCTCCTGCAGAGCAGACCGGGCATCTGCAGCCTCCTTGGCGACCTTCTGCTTGATGCCGGCCAACGATTCGCCGGCCTCACCGCGAGCAGCATCCAGCAGCTTCGCCTCTTCGGCGGCAGCTTCCTTCTTCAGCGCCTCGCGCTCCTCGAAACCCTTCCCCTTGACCTCTTTGAGACGGGCCTCGTACGATGCCATTTTGTCGGCTACATCCTTATCCACCGCAGCGGCACGCTCGCGAGCCCCTGCCAGCTCGGCGTCGCGATCGGCAAGCACCTTGCGGATAGGCTTGTAGAGAGCAAAATTGAGGATTGCAAGCAGCAGCAGGAAATTGACAATCTGGATTATGAACGACAGGTCAATACTGATCACACCAACACCCCTTGCCGCAAGATGTATACAGCATACATACTAGCGAGAACCTTTTGTTGTTACTGGAAAAACCAGAGATTGCTAACACAGGTATACAGTTATGTCAAGCATTTTTACCCCCCACGGGTATTTTTCATGAACGTGCCGGGGAGCAAAAAAACCTGCATCAGAGCGATAATGCCTCGATAATTCTGGAGAGTTCGTCCTGGCTGGCAAAGCTGATTTCGATCCGGCCACCCTTACCGCTCGGCCGGATGGCGACCTTTGCCTTGAAGTGACGCTTCAGGCGCTCGGCAAGGTCGGTCATGTGCAGGTCAGGCTCTTTTTTCGGCTTCGGCCGCGCCCCACTCTTGACCCGCTTGACCAGGGCTTCGGCAGCGCGTACCGTCAGGTCTTTCCCAACGATCTCATCGCGACAGCTCTTCATCTCTTCCGGACTCTCCAGGGCGAGCAGCGCGCGCGCATGCCCCATGGAAAGCCGATCATCCACCACATCCCGCTTGATCTCCGTCGGCAACCTGAGGAGCCTCAGTGCATTGGCCACCGTGGACCGGTCCTTGCCGACCCGCTTCGCCAACTCCTCCTGAGAGAGCGAGAACCGCTCCTGCAGGGCGTGATAGGCCTCGGCCTCTTCGACGGCGTTCAGGTCCTCGCGCTGGATGTTCTCGATGAGCGCCATC
>JACRPV010000161.1:0-5281 GCA_016223015.1 Geobacter sp.
CTTGACATGCTGCTGTTCCGCCAGCGCTGCCTGCACACCTTCAGGGGTGACCTTCCCGGCAGCAACGGCAAGTTCGCCGAACCGTTTTTGCAGGGACAGAATTTCATCCATCTCTGCCCGTGAGATATCGCCCTTTTCCACCAGAATCTCGCCGAGTTTTTTGTAATCCCCCTCGGAAGCCTGTTCGGCATCGTCGATGAGTTCGATGGAGAGCTCACAGTCGTCGGCAACGAAGATAAACACGTCCTCAATAGCGTCCCTGCCGCGGTTGGTGGTAAGGATGATGTCCCACAGAACATAGCAGAGTTCTGGCTGCAGGTCGTTGAGGCAGGGGATCTTTCCGATCTGCGCAACCGTCTTGTGCGAGCCTAACTGGGAGAGCTCAGCGATAAGATTGAGCGGATTGGTGCCGTTCATGAATATTTCCGCTGCCGGTTTAAAGCGGATGCGATAGGTCACATACTTCTGAACGGCCGCTTGCGGCGCATCCGCCACCTTATCTTCGACAGGAGCAGTTCCCTCCCCTTGAATATCACGAGGCACGAGCTTCTTCAGCTCGGTGACAAGGGCAGTTGCAGTCGCATCATCAATGGGTCCGCCGCCGTCCGAGGCATCGAGCATCCCTTTGATCAGGTCCCGTGCAGCCAGGGTAAGATTGATCAGATCCCTGGTCACTGCCAGTTTGCCGTTGCGCACCAGATCAAAGACCGTTTCGACCTCGTGGGTAAACGCGGCAATCTCCTCGAACCCGAACATCGCGCCAGAACCTTTAATGGTGTGCATCGCGCGGAAGACGCGGCCAATGGTCTCCATATCGTCCGGGGTTTCCTCAAGGGCCAGCAACGAGGTTTCCAGTTCTGAAAGGAGTTCGTACGCCTCCTCCTTGAATGCCTGTCTATGACTATCGATCATCCGAGCACCTTTTTCACGACAGCGATGCGCTGTTCAGGTTTGAATGGTTTCACGATCCAGCCGGTTGCTCCTGCAGACTTGCCTTCACTCTTCTTCGATTCCTGCGATTCGGTGGTGAGCATGATGATAGGGATGAACTTGCAGGCAGGCAGTGCCCGTGCTCCCTTGATCAGTCCAATCCCATCGAGATTCGGCATATTGAGGTCGGTGATGATCATGTCTACCTTGGTGCTGCCGAGTTTTTGCAGCGCATCCTTGCCATCGACCGCCTCAACCACCTCGTAGCCACTCTGTTTGAGCGTGAAACTCACCATCTGCCGGACACTTGCCGAATCGTCTGCCGTCATGATTATCTTTGCCATTACTTTTCACCTCCAACCCAGAGACAGGTCTTGTTCACATCCTGCAGACAACCAACGTGGCGGAAAAATCCGGCCTCCTGCGCCACTGACGGTACGGCATTCTCATGAAGGCCACAGACGGTCAAGGAGACCCCACTGGACAGTGCCATGCGATGCGCGGCGCATAACAGTTGCAACCCTGACAGGTCAATCTCAGTGACTCGCTGCAGATCGTATGTCAGTTTTTCTGCACCGGTAAACGCTTCCATAAGGGCAGACTTGATCTCACCGGCATAATGAATAGTCAGCATACCGCTCAGTGCAAGGACCCGACTGCTCGCATCCCCAGACTGATGTGCCGTAAACTCTTCCATAAATCCTCCTCCAACGGTCCAATTCTCTTTAACGAGCTCCGAAAAGACTTTCGGCTAAAAGAGCTCAATGTTATCGCCCAGTTCACCGCCCCCTGAAACGATCTCGTGCTCAACATGGCCTGTCTGGGCAATGTCTGCATGCACCCTGCGTTCGCTGTGCATGGTATAGCGACTGGCAAGTTCCTTGAGACGTTCTGCCCGGCCGACTACCGAATCAACGGGCACGAGTTGGCGGGACTGTGAAATCAGCCCTTCCAGGGCACCAACGATATTCTCCAGTCCGCCCATCATCTGCTCATGAACCGTGACGGAACTGGTTGCCAGATCGATGTCCGCAGAGAGCCCGTGGACTTCCCGCTCCAGCAAACCGAGATTGTCGATGAGACTTTCATTCAATCCCTGCAGGGTCTGCAGCAGTTCATGGAGATCTCTCACCATGACGTCCACTTCCTGTTCCAAGACCTGCGCTTCGGCATTGACTCCCCTGAAAAGCGTCTCGGTCGTCTCGGTGATATCGCGCAAGGTATCCGACACTGTCGTCGTCTGCTGCTGGGCTTCCACGGAAAGCCTCTGGATGGCTTCCGCCAACACCCCCAGGGCAGCCCCGTCCTTGCCGGTCCGGGCCGCCTTGATCTGAGCATTCAAGGCTATGAGCTCGATCTCTTCGCCAATGTTTTCGATATCGCCGACAAAACTGACGATCTCGCCCACAGTCCCGGCTACCGTATTCATGGCCTGCGAGATCTCATGGTTAGCCTGCGCACTGTCCGCAAGGGAACTGGCCACCTGCTCCAGGTCCCGCTTCATATCGGTAAAAAATGAACTCCCGGCCTGATCGGCAACGCCGGCCATGACACGGGTCTCTTCGGCGGTATCCCCTTCCTTGCGGGCGATGGCACGGAGGTTTTCGATGATGCTGGAAATGGCGTTCCTGATTTCCTGGCTGGCCTGTCTGAGTTGAGCTGCCTGTAGTTCGCAGATATCACCGGTCTCGACGACAAGATCGCGGCCTTCTGTGGCACTTGAATGGGCAGTAACGACAGCGACCCGCTCATGCAGCTCAACCAGGGCTATCTCAACATGCTCGATCTGCTGACGGACAATGTCATGGAACTGCATTGAGGTTACAACTTCACTGATACTCCTGGACACTTCCGAGGATGAGGTGGCGACCACCGCGGCGAGTGCCGTGCAGCGGCTGTTGATCTCCTTGAGTGACGCAAGACTCTCCCGAGTCTTGAGCAGGATGCTGCGTACCTGTGCCCGCTGCTCAACCTCAAAGTCCTCAACCCTCTCGAGAGTTGCCCTGATAGTTGTGCCCAGCTTTCCCTGCTGTTCGAGAATGGTCTGGGATTTGTCCACCACCTGCACCGAGAGATTGGCCACATCGGCAGCCAGGGTATCGAACCCGGCCGCGCTCTGGCCGAGACGTGCACTCTCTATCTTTGTGGAGGTGCCCAGCATGCGCAGGACCTTATTGATTTTTTTGAATCCATCCAGTGGTTCCGACACGTGGTCGAGCATACCGAGAACGCTGGTCAGTGACTGGCAGTCTTTCCCTGAATCCCGCTCGGCCCCGTTCAGGTAGTCCTGCATCTGGTCCAGCAGCGTGGCGAGTCCATTGATGGCATCCTGCAGTTCATGTCCCCCTACCTGGTCCACAACCCTGCCGGCAAGCTGGCTGATACTCCCACCCCTCTCGTAGAAATCATGCAACTTTGATCCGATGGCGAGGAATTCACCTTCAGTGGAGCCAGCCAGCTGCCCCAATTCACCGGACATTCTGACCAGTCCGTCACTCCACTCGGCAAAGGGAAAACGGTCTGCTGCGACATCAGGGACGCTGTCAACTGCAGGCTCTTTTTCGTGGGACGGTGGTTTCAGTGACTTGAACATACTTGCAAGGGAATATGTCACTCTCAACTCCGGGGATAAGCATCTATGGGACTGAGCATGCGAAATTTCAGGAACTGCCTTCTTCTCACTTCATCGGATAATGGCAATACAACCTTTAATTCCCGACAGATTTTCCATTGATATGCCCAAAAAATAAACGTAGTATCGACAACTTAGCCAGTAAAGACGATACTGCAGCGGAGTCAGTTCATCTGCAGGTCAAAACCACGTACTTTCGGGTGGGCCAGTAGCTCAGACAACGTCTCCAAATGCTGCCTCGCCTTCTCATGATCGCCACGACGAAAGGACAACTGGAATCGGAATATTTCATCCGCCACTTCCTGAGACCTGTCAAGCAGCACCAACCGCTTCAGTTGTAACGCATTCCGCTCAAGAAGCAGGTCATCACGACAATCAAGTGACTCCTCCAGGCTCTGAATCAGCCTGAAGGCCTCCTGCATCGGCAGATCATCCTTCAGATCAGACATGACAACCTCCACCTGTCCCCCGGAAGAAACCGGACAAACCGGTATGCCTACCACTCCGAAACGGGACGTATTACTTGATGCGACACAGCCTGCCACTGAAAACTTATCGGGGAGGGCCGGTCAATCTTGATCTATGTTTTGTTTGCATAAGAAACAAGGTCGGCAGACCATACTTCATCTGCCGACCTTGCAAGGATGGGTCTTCACGAGAGATGCGTAAAGATAGATGAGGGTGCTATTTGAAGTCTGAATACTTAGAAATGACGAAATCCGTTGCTGCTGCATCCTTCAGATGGCACTCAAAGCAGGTTTTTACCGGATCGAGGGTTGCGTTATGCTTCCCTTCAGGGGTAAACCCGGCAAACAGCCAGCCTCCGGTAGCCTTCTGCCTTTTGTCCTTCTTCATCAGAACCACCATGTTCTTCTTTCCCTTGGCAGGCTTGCCACCCTCGTTCTTGATATTGTAGAAAACCACCACAAACTGGCTTCCCTCAGGGTATTTACCGCCGGCCTTATAGGTAGTCATCGTCTTTTTGTCCAGATAGATGTAGTGAATCCCATAGAAGAGGGAATTCTTGTCGTTCACCATCTTCTCTTTGCTCTTCTCCCACTTCTCATACCCCTTGGGCAATGAGATCTTTTCAGCAGCGCCAGCCGGCAGCACCATTGCCGTCATGGCCAGAAATACTGCCCCTGCGATCAACTTTTTCATCCTGCTGCTCCTCCGTTGTTTTTCACGCAGAATACACCGATCGGAAACGGACTGCCACCACAAAAAAAGGCGCTCGGTCAGGAACGCCTTCCTTCTGCAGTTCTCCGCCATCAGTATATCGATCGAATCCTGCCGCTCCTTTTGTCTATGATCACCCGGTCGATAACCTTGCCAAGCGGGTTGATCACATCTGCCTCGAAATAGGTTTCCCGTTCCGCAAGACTGCCGACGGATGCCCTGCTGCCGGCAAAGTATTCGCTGAGCAATGCCCTGGCTTCCTCTTCCGTTCGGACCTCCCGACGACTGCCGTACCATCCCTGTCGCCTGTTCCGGCAATACCCTCCATAGGGCCGGCATTCCCCGCCCCTTTCGCAGCCCGTTTCACAGCGCCGCTCTGCAAGCGCATCCACGGGGACAATCCCCAGAGAAAGGGTGCAGACGGTCAGTAACAGAAAGATGACTCGCATGGCGTTCGATGATGTCGGCAAAGCCTTATTTCAGCGGACAGTTGGCACAACCGACCGCCATCCGCCCCTGTCCTTGCCCCTGTCCTTGCCC
>JACRPV010000161.1:5324-7470 GCA_016223015.1 Geobacter sp.
CCTGTCCTTGCCCCTGTCCTTGCCCCTGTCCTTGCCCCTGTCCTTGCCCCTGTCCTTGCCCCTGTCCTTGCCCCTGTCCTTGCCCCTGTCCTTGCCCCTGTCCTTGCCCCTGTCCTTGCCCCTGCCTCCCCTGTCTGCCACACCCTGCCTGTGGGCAATCCAAGGTGTCCTGGTCGCACTGGGCGAGACAACCATCGGTCAACCCGAGTTTCGAGGCGGTCTTCTGCAGTTTGGTCCGGATGTCGATGATCTCCTGCCTGAGCGCAGTCACCCGCGACTGATCCGGCATTGCCTTGGCCTGCTCCTGGGAGAGCTCCAGCCGCTTGATCATCATGTCGTCACGGAGCGCTCCGGTCTCTTTCTGGAAGGTACGCACCTTTTCCAGATCGGCATTCGGACCGAACATCCCCCTGCCGTTACATCCCCATCCGGCATAGACTGCAGTTCCGGTAAGGACCGCCAGACCGAGGGCTATTCCTATCATCATTCTTTTTGTCATCTGCATCTCCTCCCCGACTGAGAATTGTTATGCTGTCACAATACCGGAGAGTTGTGAAGCGGTTATGCGGAAACTGTGAAAGATTGTGAAGATGCCGTAAAACAGCTCATCGCCACCGCCGATGGAACGTGTTGCTCTCAGAGATCCGATCCCGCAACTCCTTCGTCATTAAACGTCTGCTGCAGGAAAATAGCCATCCTCTTTTGCATTTTTGTTTCGTCATCGTTTCATTTCCGCAATCCCTGATTTCATTAAAATTTATAATATCATTATTTATTCACAGGTTACGGGTAAGCACACAGAAATACCATCTTGAACTTGTTGAAGTTTCTGCACATGCCTGACGTTTGCAATTATGATTCACGGGAAAAATGTCGCCGCATCGGGAAAAGACGGCCTGTTGGCATTTAAAATGCTCTTCGAAGCTGCAGGAGGGTGCCATGAAAGACGACAGGCTGGTATACAGCGCTGAACAGCAGATCGATGACGAACGCTACTTTATTTCGGTTTATTGCAGATCTGATGGAAGGCATTATGCCAAAACCTTCTTGAGCGAGTCCGACATCATTATCAATGACGGGTCATCCCTCGAAGAGGTACTGAGGATTCACCGGGATCTGCTCCCCCTTGCCGTGACGAGCCGGCAATCGCGAGAATTCTTGAGGAGCCCCCGGCAGGAATTGCAGGAGGCATAGACAGCGGCGAACGTCCCGCTCCTGCAATCTCAATCCTTTACATGGCATTTGTTGCAAAGACTGCGCTGATAACTGGCATAATCCGTCGGCTTGCGGTCGTAAAACGTCTTGCCGACCTCAGCGGTCGTCCGACCCTGGGCAAACTCCGCAGAAGCAAACGTATCGACACCGGGATATCTCCCATTATGGACGATGAATTCCGAATGGGTGTTCCAGCGTGTCATGCCGTCCCACCCAGAAGCATGGGCTCGATGGCAGGTGAGACACATCACCTGCGGCGAGCCGCCGCCCTCAACCCCCCTGCGATACGAACCATCGCTGTTTGCCGCCGACTTGAGGGCAGTATAGTCTTCAGTCCCCATCTCGAAAGGAACCATGGACGTGTAAGCCTCTGCCGGAGTGCCGTTTATATTGCCGCTGCCCACATAGGCATTGTAATTGGCGGCAGTCTGGCCCGTCAGCCGGGCCCCGCGCCCCGTGGGGTGGCCGAGCCCGCTGCCGCTGCCATGAATCTGCTGGTGGCAGTTCAGACACCACTCCGACATCCCGCTCCCGTACGCCACCCTGGTATCGGCAGCACGTTCCGAGCGATTGTAGGAAGCCGGAGCCACTGCAGCAGGCGGGTCTGCCAGGAATTCCTGAACACCAGCGGCATCCTTCGGCCGATACCCCTTGCCGGCCAGGAGCCGGTAGACTCCCACAGACCGAGTTGCCGTCGGAGCAGGGCTGGTGTTGTAGGAACCGGACCCGGCCGCGGCACTCCCCCTTTCCACCACGATGCCGTTCGGAAAGCGCTTGTAATCGCCATGGGGGTCATGACAGCTCGTACAGGAGAGGGCCTGGGACGGGTATGTCCCGCCTGGAGCAACCATGTTCCGCCCATCGGGAAAATAGCCAAACTCCAGGGCAACGATGTTGTGGCGATGCCGCTCCCCCTGGCTGCTCTCCTCCC
>JACRPV010000162.1 GCA_016223015.1 Geobacter sp.
CCGGTTGGTGGTCGAGGCACAGACCTCCCCTTCCGCCAGGACACCGTTGCTCATGCCGAGACAGGCGCCGCAGGTCGGGTTGGTCACACAGAATCCGGCCTCCATGAAGATGTCGATCAGCCCCTCGTGCAGGGCTTCCTGGTAAATCTTAGGGGTTGCGGGCGAGAGGATGGCGCGCACCGACGTATCGATCTTGCGCCCTTTGAGGATCCTGGCCGCAATCCGCAGGTCTTCGAGCCGGCCGTTGGTGCAGGAGCCGAGATAGACCTGGTCCACCGGCGTGCCGGCAATCTCGCTTATGGGCTTCACCTGGTCGGGCTTGTAGCCGAAGGTAACCGTCGGCTCCAGGTTAGAGAGGTCGAAATCGATGATCTTGTCGTATTCCGCGTCGTCATCGGACCGCCACTTCGCAAAGTCTGCCAGGGCCGCCTCTTTCGAAGCATAGTCGTTCTGGATGAAGGGCCAGAGGTAATCCACGGTCACCATGTCGGGCATGCAGATGCCCGAGGTGCCCCCGGCCTCGATGGCCATGTTGGAGAGCGTCATCCGGGATTCCATGGTCATGGCGTCCACCACCGGCCCACGGAATTCCATGACCCTGTCAGTGGCGCCGTTGACGCCGACCTGGCCGATGAGATAGAGAATGACATCCTTGGCATAGACCCCTTTGGGCAGGGTGCCGTTCAGGTTGAATCGGATGGTCTTCGGCTCGCGGAAGGCACAGACCCCCTTGAGTATCCCCACCTCCAGGTCGGTTGTGCCGATACCGGCGGCAAAGGCCCCGAAGGCGCCGTGGGTGCAGGTATGGGAATCGCCCATGATCACGGTATATCCCGGCCGGATATACCCTTTTTCCGGGAAGAGGGCATGGCAGACGCCATTGGCACCGATGTCGAAGAAATCCTTGATGTTGTGGCGTCGCGCCCAGTCACGCAGCATCTTGGCCTGGGTGGCGGTCTTGGTGTCCTTGCTCGGGGTGACGTGATCAACGACAGCCTTGATCCTGGAGGTATCGAAAACCCGGTCCTTCCCCCGCGCCATCAAATCGGCGATGGCAATGGGTGTGGTGATCTCGTGGCACATGACCACATCGAGTTTCAGCACCTTGGTGCCGGGGAATGGCTCGTCAACCAGGTGACTGGCAAAGATCTTTTCAGCCGTAGTCTTGCCCATAACAGATCCTTTCCGGATGGATATTCGCACTGAACGTGCGCTACTGTACTCCAAACTGTGTTTGCAAATCAACGGATTTTATCTCCGAATCCGCTTCTCATTTGCCTGTACGCCGGACAGATGCTATACTCGCCGGTAATTCAGGGCCAAGGAGAGACAACCCGTGACCGAACTCAGCTTTACCAGGACCAACGGACCGCTGGATCAGGAGATTGACCAACTGATGCGCGACACCGGGGGCATCCACCATCCGGAGGTCGTCCGGGAAATGATCATCTCGGCACTCAAGGCAGGCCAGGAGACCGACTATCTTGCCGACCTGAAGATGCTCAACAACACCATGAAAGAGATGCGGTACACCAACAAGGTTTTTGCGCCGTACCGTCACAAGAAAAAGGTCACCATCTTCGGTTCGGCGAGGACGGAACCGGGCGAATTGATCTACCAGAAATGCATCCGCTTCAGCAACGAGCTGGCAAAAAAAGGCTACATGATCATCACCGGCGGCGGACCGGGGATCATGCAGGCGGGCAACGAAGGGGCAGGCAGCGAAAATTCCTTTGCCGTCAACATCCGGCTCCCGTTCGAGCAGTCGCCCAACCCGGTCATGATCCAGAACCCCCGGCTCATCACCTACAAATACTTCTTCAACCGGAAGATCGCCTTTGTCAAGGAAGCGGATGCGCTGGCCGTTTTCCCCGGCGGATTCGGCACCCTGGACGAGGCGATGGAGGTCTTCACCCTCGTACAGACCGGCAAGACCGCGCCGAAGCCCCTGGTGCTCATCGATGACGAAAGCGGCTACTGGGACCGCTGGTTCACCTTCATCAAGGAGGCGATGCTCGGCCGGGGCCTGATCTCCGCCGAGGATTTCTCCATCTTCACCATCACCCGGACGGAGATGGAGGCCATCGAGGTCATCGAAACCTTCTACCGCACCTACCACTCGCTCCGCTTTGTCGGCGGGCGGCTCATCATCAGGCTCAACAAAGAGCTTTCGAATGAGGATGTGGAAGTGCTCTGCTGCGAGTTCCCCGAAATCCGGCGGCCCGGAACGGGGATCACCCGTTGCGCCGCTCTTCCTGAGGAAGCTGACGAACCGGACCTGATGAAACTCCCCCGGCTTTCGCTTGAGTTCGACCACCAGCACTATGGGCTCCTCATTGCCTTCATCGGCCGGATAAACACCTTCTGAGCGCAGAAACAGGGTTGACAGCCCTCAGGACGCATGGTAGGTTTACACTGCAGTAAGCCTGCCGAAGAGTCCGGAAACTGCGGCAATCCCCACTCATCCGGCAGCATGACCGGAGCTGAAATGAAGGAGGTAGTTCATCAATGGCACAGGGAAAAGTGAAATGGTTCAACGATGCTAAGGGGTTCGGCTTTATCGAGCAGGAGAACGGTGACGACGTGTTCGTGCACTTCTCTGCCATCCAGGGAGAAGGTTTCAAGACTCTCACCGAAGGCCAGGCAGTAACCTTCGATGTCATCAACGGACCCAAGGGTCTCCAGGCTGCAAACGTCCGCAAGGCCTGACACACACAGCACACAAACGAACGAAAAGCCCTGCCGGCATACCGGCAGGGCTTTTCTTTTCACGACGCCATTTTTGTTCCGTTCACGACATCAACGAAACGCTGTCCGATCCCGCAGATATCCCCTCCGCCGCCAGATCGGCAAAAAACCCAGGAATCCGGCAGCCACCACCGCTCCTCCACCCAGAGGATATTCCACCGCCAGCACCACGGGCGCCAGCATCACCCGGCAGCAGCTTCGCATCCACCCGTGCCGGGCGATAATCCGGGCCAGAGGAGGGCTGATGCGATAATAGCAGGCAACTGCCCAGCGCCCGACCCGGTTGGTGAGGAGCCATCGGTCCCGAAACTCCCTCAAGAGCCGGACCTTGGGATGGAGATAGCTGCCATAGGCCGCAGTTGCAATAAAGCACCCACCTCCTCCGCTCTCCCCTGTCGAGCTGACCACCGTCGGTCCGGAAACCAGTGTCGGCGATTTTGCCGTGACAACCTGCGCATCCGTCAGGCTGGCGATCACCCCGGTCGGGTCCGCGGGGGTGGTCGTCGTGCCGGTGACGTTGTTGCACAGCATGAGGACGACAGGGGTAGTGATGGACCAACCGGGAACGACAATGGCCGCCGTAACCGGGTCATAGGCGAACTCGCTGAAGCTGCCCGACCCGTTCCGGCGGAAGGCAACCGCAGCCACACCGGCCGGCTTGCCAGCAAAGGTGATCGTCAGGGTTGCCGACTGGGCCGTGACCGACTCATATTTGAGAAAGCTGAATGAGTAGTCGTTGGTCGGATAGCTGGAAACCGTCGTGGTCCCGGCAACGGTAGCCACTGGATGGATAAGGGAGATCTCGTCCAGGTGGCTCGCCCAGTTCTCCATGACGAACCGTTTCCCCAGCCCGATCAGGTGCTGGTCGATAGCCCCGCCGAGTACCGTGTCGATCACCGGGATCATGGGGATATCGCTGCCGTCTGCGGGGCGGGGGATCAGTTTCAGGTTCTCCCAGACGCTCCGCACCACGGCACGTCCGTTGATCTCGGCAAGGTAACGGTTGAACACCCAGCGGCCATAGCCTCCCCCGGTATAGACGCTGGGAGAGATGTTCAGTGCAAGGCCGGGATTCTGCAGATAATAGGGCAGATAATCATACAGCTGGTTGACCGAGTCGTAAACCTCGTCCTCGATCCAGGTGGAGGTGGCCTCGGCATACCAGGAATCGAAATAGAAGTTGTAGCCATACTGGATGCCGTGGTGGTACTCGTGGGCGGCCGTGACCTTGAGGTACTGCAGTGGCGTGTAACGGGCCGGAAACTCCACGTAATCGTTGTCGAGGGTAATGAAGCTGCTGTACGAGGTACTGCTCAGGGGGGTATCGGACTGGGTGATCCCCAGGTAGGTGGCAACCTGGCCGCCAACGTTATTTTTCAGGTAGATGTCGTAGGGCTGTCCGCCAACCGTAGGAGCCGGCTGGTAGCCGAGGTCCAGAACCTCCCGGGTATAGATCGCTTCCATCACCGAGGCAACGGTCTCGACCCAATCCGGAATGCCGTCGGCATTGGCATCGGCCAGCGGAGGAGCATCGTCGCCACTGGTTGCATAGTGGATATGGAAATGGCCGTCGCCCGATTCGACGATCGCCTCTCCCGCCAGGACCGGCTTGGCAAGGTATTTCGCGAGCGTCTGCTGGGTTCCCGTCTCCAACAGGCTCCAGTCGCGCGTCACCCCTCGCCAGAGAAGGGTTCCGCACCGTTCGGACACACCCGATGTCCCGTTGGCGCTTTCCGCACGCACACCGGCCACCTGCGACGTACCCTGGGACAACTCTCCGAAACGCTCCAGATAGTAGCGGTCAAGCGACCCGGCACCTGCTACCGGGGCCAGCACTCCCCAGACCGCCACCATGAACATGCATCCGACAATTGCCCGTCGTTTCACTAATCCACCATCCGTTTCCCGGTTCGCACGGCCACCAGTACCGATCTCCCCATCTCTACGCGCGCCTCTCGCCGCTGCCCTTTGATAGTGACCTCATAGGTTCCGGCCGGCACCGCCAGCACCAGGTAGCCGAGACTGTCCGTACGGCCGGCCATCCGCCATGCGCCGCGCCTGAGCTCCACGGCTGCACCGGCAACCGGCAGAAATCCGTCTTGATCCCGCAGCTTGCCACCGATATTCTGCACATAGCAGAAAACCACCACCCCACCGGTGCCACGCGGCAACCGCGCAGCATCCGGGGACTCGTCCTCCAGGGTAATGGCAGGCAGATAACCGTCAGCCAGGCGAACCGCCGGCAGCCCGGCGACGCTCCCTTCCCGGAAGGCGGTCCCCTGAAAATACCAGCTCTGCAGAGCCCTCTGTTCGGCCGCGGCAGCGGTTCCGCAGGCCAGGGAGAACAGGAGTGCATATATGATGGTGGAGCGCTTCATGGGATACCTATTGTCATCGGCAGATACGCCGTTGACTTGCGCCTGAAAAAAGCAAATGTAAAGGAAAAAAGAAGGGGGTGCCTCCAGACACCCCCTAGTTGCGGAACATTTGCTGCCTCTGAGGCTAGAGCGCCTCGACGAAACGATCCTTCTGGGAGGAAAGACGGTTCAGGGCGTTGATGTACGCCTTGGCCGAGGCCTCGATGATATCCGTGGAGGAACCCCGCCCGATGACGGTCCTGTCGCCGTCAGCAACCCGTACGGTAACCTCTCCCTGGGCATCGGTACCGCCGGTGATGGAACCGACATTGTACTGCAGGAGCTTTACCTTGCTCTTGGTCAGCTTCTTGATCGCCTTGAGCGTGGCATCAACCGGGCCGTCCCCCAGTTCGGCGGTGCGGACCGCGATGCCGTCGATCTCCAGCTGCACGGTCGAGGTAGCCACGGCAAACGAGCCGCAGGTGACGGTGATATGGTCGAGTTTGTACTTTTCGCTCGGCCGCATCACTTCGTCGGCGATCAAGGCATCCAGGTCCTCGTCGAAGACCTCTTTCTTCAGATCGGCCAGCGATTTAAACTTATCGAAGGCACGGTTCATATCCTCGTCGGAGAGGTCGTACCCCAGTTCAACCAAGCGCTTCTTGAAGGCATGGCGGCCGGAATGCTTGCCGAGCACCAGGACATTCGCCTTCAGACCGACCGATTCGGGGGTCATGATCTCGTAGGTCGATTTCTCCATCAGCACACCATGCTGGTGGATGCCCGACTCGTGGGCAAAAGCATTGGCGCCGACCACCGCCTTGTTGGGCTGCACACCGATACCGGTGATGGTGGAGAGCAGCCGGCTCGCCGGCGTCAGTTGGTCGGTCTGGACATTGGTGACAAAGGGGAGAATGTCGTTACGCGTCTTGAGGATCATGACGAATTCTTCCAGCGAGCAGTTGCCGGCCCGCTCGCCAATGCCGTTGATGGTGCATTCCACCTGGCCCGCACCGGCTTGAACCGCTGCGATGGAGTTGGCGACCGACAACCCCAGGTCGTTGTGGCAGTGGACCGAAATCACTGCCTTGTCGATGTTGCGCACGTTATCCTTTAAGTGCTTGATGATGTTGAAGTACTCGAAGGGGATGGTGTAGCCGACCGTATCCGGGATGTTGACCGTGGTCGCCCCGGCATCGATGACCGCTTCCACCACCTCGACAAGGAAGTCGAGACGGGTCCGGACGGCATCCTCACAGGAAAACTCCACGTTGGGGGTGTAGGAACTGGCGCGCTTCACCGCCTTTACCGCCGCCTCCAGGACCTTCTTCGGCTCCATCTTCAGCTTGTATTTCATGTGGATGTCGGAGGTGGCGATGAAGGTATGGATCCGCCCCTTGTCCCCGGCATACTTGAGCGCTTCCCAGGCACGGTCGATATCCTTGTCGCTGGAACGGCAGAGACCGGCAATCTCTGGCCCCTTGATGGTCTGGGCAATCCGCTTGACCGCCTCGAAATCTCCCTCTGACGCAATGGGGAATCCCGCCTCGATGACATCGACATTCAGTTTTTGAAGCTGTTTTGCTACCCGCAGTTTCTCCTCAATGTTCATACTGTTGCCGGGCGACTGCTCACCGTCACGCAGCGTGGTATCAAAGATCCTGATCAGTTGCTGCTCGTCTTTTTTCTTTGCCTTTGCCATGCTCGTTACCTCCTCGTATTTACCCACAAACGAAAAAAACCTCTGCCCCAAACATGGGGCAGAGGTTATCTCCGCGGTACCACCCATTTCACCGGTCCATCGTATCCCTGCTGGCTGCTCCGTAAGGAACGCGCAAAGAAACTCCGGAAAGGCCTTATTTCGCCCGTTACGTTGGCGCTACGTCTCCGACTACCGGGGTTTCCCCCCTCGCGGGAGCGGCTCCGAGGCGAGTTCATCCCTTCTTGGACCGGTTCGCACCACCCACCGGCTCTCTTGACCAAGGGTCAGGATTACTACTCCTCTTCACTGCCTTTGCTGATTTTAACCGAGAGTAAATAAAACAGCAGTTTGTTGTCAAGCAATAAAATCGATTGGCGTAAAGATATTCACAGACCCGCATGAAATGGGCTGTCTGCGCAGAGCGTCCCGGCAGCCGGATATTCCGACCGGTCGTTCAAAGATTGCGGGAGGTTTCATGCCCTTTATGGATAGCCTTTTCCAGCCTTCGGCGCCGCGGCCAGGTCACGAAAAAGGCGATGGGACCTGAAAGGATATAGCAGAGAAAGATCACGAACAGCATCAGCACCGGCTCGGCAGCCACGACGATGAAGAGAAGGACCGCCAGGACCAGGAAGCCGAACGGTTGCCGCTTGATCAGCTCGGGGTCCTTGAAGGAGTAATACTTGACGTTGGAGACCATCAGGAATGCGAGGAAATAGATGAGCGCCAGGATCGCCAGCTTCTTGAAGGAGCTGGGCCAGCCGAAATGGTAGAACAAAAGCACGGTCGCCGAGACCATGCTGGCAGCCGCCGGCGTGGGGAGACCGATGAAGCGCTTGCTTTCCACCGTGTTGACCTGGACATTGAAGCGCGCCAGGCGCAGGGCGGCACAGGCGACAAAGAGAAAGGCCGCCACCCAGCCGAGCCGCCCGAAGGGGCGCAGGGCCCAGGCGTACATGAGCAGCCCCGGCGTCACCCCGAAGGAGACCACATCGGCAAGGGAATCGTACTCGACGCCGAATTTGCTTGTGGTGCCGGTGGCCCTGGCAACCTTGCCATCCAGTCCGTCGAAGATGGAGGAGGCGAGTATCCAGATGGCAGCGGTCCGGTAATCGCCGGAGAGGGTCGCCACCATGCTGTAAAAGCGACGGTCTCTTTCGGCAGGTAGACGTCGAGCCGCGAGCCGAAACGGATCAGCCCGTAGCGCTTACCCCGTACCAGCGGGGTACCCTTTTCCGCATAGCAGACGATCCGCCGGGCGATGAGTCCCGCCACCTGCACAACCACCAGTTTCCATCCCTTTGCCGTTTCCAGCACCAGCCCCTTCTGCTCGTTCTCGAAGGTAGCCCGCTCATCGCGCACATCCAGGAACTTCCCCCTGATGTAGAAGGTATCCGTTACCGTGCCGGTCACTGGCACCCGGTTGATGTGCACGTTGAAGACCGACATGAAGATACTGATCTTGGTCGTTTCCTTCCCCAGGTGTTCCTCGAAGGCATCGCCCAGATAGATGACCTTCCCGTCCGCCGGTGCCAGGACTGCGTTCTCGTCGCCAGGGGCCGTCCGTTGCGGGTTCCTGAAAAAGTAAAGGATGAAGAGGGTCAAGACCAGCGCCGCCAGGGCCGGCAACAGCCAGTGTAGCAGCAAGAGAACCACGGTAAGGAGGGCACCGCCGAGGATGAAGGGGATGCCTTCCATCGCCACGGGAGTAG
>JACRPV010000142.1 GCA_016223015.1 Geobacter sp.
AAATTCGCGCCACGGTGGCCTCGTCCATACCACAGCCATTATCTTCCACCGACAATTCCAGATAGCGACCAGGGGAGAGCTTTTGACCATTGAGTAAACCGCTCGCCAACTCCGCTTCATTAAATGCATGCAGGCGCGTTCTGAGCGCAATCCACCCGGAACGATTTTGAATGGCCTCGGAAGCGTTCGTTACCAGATTCAATAACACCTGCTCGACCTGCGTGGCGTCCACCTCGATCAGCGGTAAGTCGGTCTGCAAGTCATACCGAATCTCCACTCGTTTCGGAATCGAAATGCGCAGCAGGTCGGCCATTTCCTCCACGAGATGATTGATGTTCACCTGCCGCACCTCAAACCGGCCCCGGCCTGAATAAGCCAGCATCTGCGACGTCAAATCCGCCAATCGGCGCGCCGTGCGGCTCACATTTTCGAGATGAGGTTTCAAATCCGAGTGGGGCCCGGCCTTGCGCAAGGCGAGATCGTTGTGACCAATAATAGTCGTCAGCAGATTATTGAAATCATGGGCGATGCCGCCCGCCAATACGCCGAGACTCTCCAACTTCTGAGTCTGACGTTGCGCCTCCTCTTGGGCCAGACGGTCGGTGATGTCATCGCCCAAGCTCGTCAACATCTGCACCTCTCCCGTCGGACGGCGGGAGATGACGTGATTCCACAAGATCTGCCGGATCTTGCCTTCCCGCGTCATGAGATTCATTTGGCGGCTGATTTCCTGCACCTTTCCCGAGCGAACATCACGGCGCAATTGTCGGAATGCGGCTCTCTCTTGAGGAGGACTCAGCAATTCGATCGCATCCTTACCGATCACCTCCTCGCGTGAGTAACCGCAGGTCTGCAAAAAGCGATCATTGCAAAAGAGCACCTTCGCTTGCGAATCCATCACCAAACCTAAAAGTTGGATTCGCTCCATCACCTCATGAAAGCGTTGCTCCGACGCCTTCACCACATCGTGGGCGCGACGAGTTTCCTCTAACGCCCTCTTGAGCGCGCGCTGACGCCAGGAAAGGAGCGAGACGCCGCAGATAACCATGATTGTCGTCGATCCGCCGCAAATCACAATCCACTCGGGGGATTCGGTATGCAATACCTGATGAAGTGTGTCCTTCGGCCAGATTGAAAGCTG
>JACRPV010000143.1 GCA_016223015.1 Geobacter sp.
CGGTCAGTCAACCAATGTTAACGTAACGGTCAACAACGCCGATACCACCATTCCGACGGTAGCAATCAGTTCACCTTCTGCTGGTGCAACCGTCAGCGGGACGGTAGCGGTATCAGCCAGTGCAACAGACAACATCGGTGTCAGCCGGGTCGAATTCTATGTCAACAACGTACTCCAGTCTACCGACACGACAGCTCCCTATAGTTACAGCTGGAACACGACAGCGGTAGCTAACGGTTCTTACACCCTGTCTGCCAAGGCCTACGACGCCGCAGGGAATAGTGCTCAAGCAAATCTGGTGGTGAATGTGTTCAATGATTTAACGGCACCAGTCCTTTCGCTTAACCAGGTTACCTCTCCGACCACTCTGACAACTCAGACTTTGTCCGGTTCAGTAAGCGACAATAACGCAGTAGCAAGTGTTACTGTTCAGGTTGGTGCAAAAGTTCCCGTGGCTGCGACGATAAGCGGAAACAGTTGGAGTTTCGGCATCACCGGTCTGGTAGTTGGTGTGAATTCCATAATTGTGCGCGCCACTGACCCTGCCGGCAACAGTACATCGCTCACTGCAACAGTAACCGTTGAAAGCCCTTCGTCACCGCTCAGCCTTGCAGATGCTATTTCTGCGCTGCAGATAGCCGTTGGCAAGATTACGCCAAGCAGCGATCAACAATCTCGACTTGATGTGGCACCTGTCATCAACGGGGTTTCGGTCCCGAACGGAAAGGTCGATACGGGCGATGCCATAGTGATTCTTTCCAAAATCGTCGGCAAAATAGTTTTTTAACGAATATCGCAGAATAGTACGGCCTGAAATATGCTGGGTGCGGGGATCGACTGAGAATCCCGGCACCCAGCTTTTTTTGTATATGATGGTGATTGAAATCACAAACGCCATCCTCATCTTAAGCGATGGTCTCTGATCAAAAAGTGTGCTGGTTTTTTAGGGATAAGCTCAAGGCAACCCGGAGGCATGCTGGTGAAATGAGGTCAGGGTACATACAGTATGCAAAGCAGATGGCTCTTACTAACCAGACTGATATTGGTGATGTTATTGGGTGTACCTTTCCCCGGCTATGCCATGACCGTTGCCTTACAATGGGATGCAAATGTAGAGGATGATCTTGCCGGGTATAAAGTCTATTATAAAACCGGCTTGTCAGCCGCAACGTTTGATGGGATCGGTGCTGTAGAAGGTGATTCTCCCTTTGATGTACTGAACCAAACAACAGCCACCATAAATGGTCTCGACCCGAACCACAGCTATATCTTTGCAGTAACGGCTTATAATAAAAGTGGCGTAGAGAGCGGATACTCAAATACGGTCATGATTCCCGAACTCATTGCTCCGACGGTCTACCTTTCGTCGCCTCTTGATAAGAGCATGGTCAGCGAAACAACAACGATCACAGCCAATGCCACGGACAATGAAGGAATTAGATCTGTCGAGTTTTATGAAAATGGTGTTTTGCGGGCAGTAGTAAACACGGTACCTTACAGTTACATGTGGGATACGACGACCAAAGCAAACGGGACCTATATTTTGTTTGCACGAGCTTTGGATATGAGCGGTAACGTAACCCAGTCAGCAAATGTCAGCGTGACGGTTAATAATTCTGAAGCAATGGCCTCAACGACGACATCTTCTCTAACGATCAGCGATGCCCTGCTTGCGCTCCAAATTGCTGTCGGAAAGGTTTCGTCAACTACTGAGTTGCAATCTCGTCTCGATGTGGCACCAGTGATCAACGGGATGTCCGTTCCTAATGGCAAGATTGATACGGGGGATGCAATAGTGATTCTTTCAAATGTAGTTGGAAAGATTGCCTTGTAAATTGAGTGATTCAATGTAAAATATGAAAAAACTGAAGGCGATGTCCGATGACGTCGCCTTCTCTCGTCTGGAGGGGGTATGCAACATCTTATGAAATCGGTTTGGGTGTTGGTGCTTTCCATATCGATGCTCGCAGGATGCGGGGGAGGGGGAGGCGGGACGAGTACACCTGTCCCAGCAATAGCTATAGTCTCGCCTACAAATAACGATACAGTAGTAGGTGATACTCCCGTATCCGCAAGTGTTGTCGGAGTTTCTGTCGTTTCAAAAGTTGAGTTTTACCTTAACAATGCTGCCACTCCTGCTTATACAACATTGGTATCGCCTTACATTTGGCCTTGGGATACGCGGAGCGTGACAAATGGGACTTATTTGTTAACCGCTAAGGCTTATGATGGATCGAGTAATGTTATATCTTCTACACCGACACTGGTTGATGTCAGTAATCCAACATCGTCGCTATCAACTGATGTTTCGACTGATCCTATTGTCAGCACTTTGAGTATCTCTGGTATTTCTTCAAATATTTGCGGTTTTGACGTGTCAGTAAAATATCCGACCGGCGTTACATTTTCGTCTGCGAGCGCTACTGGAGTCGCAAGTGGTAGTTTCATAGAATCAAATGCAGATATAACTAACAATACAGTTAATATTGCACTAATATCCACAACAGGTTTTTCAAGTGGTGAAGTGGCGCGTCTGAACTTTACTCCTGCTGCAGTAAATGCTTCAGATTTTTATATTGTCAGCTCTAGTTTCAAAGCCATTGGTTGTCCATAGAGATCAGGTTGCTTGAGTTGTTTATCTGATGTTTATGTGCAATCAAGGGGGGGATTGGTGACTGTCGGCGAAACATTACGAACGTATCGGTTTCAACTCATTGGGATTCTTTTCTCTCTTGCTATCCTCTATTCCCCCATCGTTCCTTCCATGGTCCAGTGGTGGTATCAGGATGACAACTATTCCCATGGTTTCATCGTCCCGCTGATTGCCGGCTATTTTTTGTATTGCCGCCGTGAAGAGCTTCTGAACGCCACAGTGGAGCCGTGGTGGCCAGGTCTACTCGTCTTGCTGGCCGGACTGTTTCAACTCCCGCTCGTCCCTCATCACGGTGCTTGCCGGGATCCTGCTGTTCCTGCTGGGGCGCCGGGCGTTTTTGATCATGCTTCTGCCGGTGGCCTATCTCCTGTTCATGGTTCCTATCCCCTACATCGTGTATGATGCCTTTGCCTTCCCTCTGAAGATGTTTGTTACAAAGGTATCCGTAGCTTTTCTGCAATCCATCGGCGTGATTGTGATGCGGGAAGGGAATATCCTGATGTTTCCCTCCACGACTCTTGAGGTTGCCGATGCCTGCAGCGGTATCCGGTCGATCATGTCCCTTCTGGCGCTTTCTGTCGCTTACGGCTTCTTTCTCAGGGTTTCACCGCTGAAACGTCTGATCATCGCACTTTCTGCGTTGCCCATTGCCATAGTCACCAATGCGCTCAGGGTCATCATCACCGGAATTCTGGCTCAGTGGTGGGGCGCCAAGGCTGCCGAAGGTTTCTTTCACGAGTTTGCCGGGCTTGCCGTGTTCGGCGTGGCTATCGTGCTTCTGGTTGGACTCGGGGCCCTGTTGGGAAGGGGAGGGAAGGCGGCATGACGTCAGGGAATAGGGGAATGAACTCCCGCTTTTTCGTTGTTTCTCTGCTGCTCCTCCTTGTGGCTTCCTATTTGTACCTCCACAGGGATATGGCAATGGCCACGAACCGACCGTTTTCCACATTTCCTGTTTCAATGGGGGCCTGGCGCATGAGCGGCGAATCGTTCATGACCGGAGATGTGCTGGACAAGCTGAAGCCGACGGACTACCTTTCCAGAACATATGTCGATACAACCGGTGCGCGCGTGACCCTCTATGTCGGATATCATGGTGGAGGGGAGCAAAGCGGTGAAATCCATTCGCCCAAGCATTGTCTCCCCGGCAGTGGCTGGCACGAAGTCAGCAGCAAAAAATACCGATTCGAGTCCGATGGGAAGGCGCTGAATATGGTTAAATCTGTTTATCAGAAAGGGGAGAGTAAGGAGCTCTTTCTCTACTGGTTCCAGGTGAAAGGGAAGACGCTGAACAGTGAGTATGCGTTGAAACTGGCGGAGATCGTCAATTCATTGCTGTACAAACGTCGCGACGCAGCATTCATCAGGAATTGCCTCTGCAGCAATCCCTTTCCCTTTGGCGATAACTTTTGGAGCGTAGTCCCCACGTTTATAGGAGAGCGCTGCAGCCTTTTTGTCGTCGTCATGCCGATTCGTCACTGCGTATCTCCAGGCCGGTAACCAGTAGTCCAGCCTTGTTCAACCCATCCCTCAGACGATCTTCTTCTTTTTGCATCAATTCTTTGGATTCGTCCCGATTGGTTTTGAATGCTATCTGTACCTGGGTCCCCACCAACCGCACATCTGCCGAAATTGCTCCCATCCGGGGGAGATCCAGGCGCAGGCTTGTTTCCCAACTGTTCGGCGCGTGCGCTTCCTGTCGAGACCCTTCCTTGTTGATTGACCATTTGAACTGTTGCCCCTGCCAGGCTTCACCCTGAATGACAAACTGACCGCTGTAGAGTGTTGTCAATTGCTGCCTGATCAGGGGGAGCGTTTGCGATTCGGGAGTCTCGAAACGCGGCGTTGCTGTTTCGCTGCCAGCGGTGGCGGCATTCCCACCTGACTCAGATGTGGTGCCAATCGAATACGATTCCTGGAGGAGGGCGGTGAGAGATGGCATCGGGACCTTGCCGGTTGTCTGCTGTGCACCTTTTGCCGTCAGATTCTGAAGGGCTGGCTCATCCCGGAACAGGGAGGGATCATTTTTTTCAGGCACTTTTTGTGGATTGGCTTGTGCGGCCTTTGATTGGCTTGATTCATCATGCGCCAACGGAAGAGGTTTATGGAGTTCCTCGGGCATTATCGGGAAGGAAGAAATATTTTTCGAAAGAGCTGGTTGTGCTTTGCTCGGTTGGATCAGTTCTGGATGCGGTTGTCCAACCTGGGCACGTTCCTGCTGATCGGTTCTGGTGCCGGCAGATGTCTGTGGATGTGTCCGGGCTGCCTGATCTTCGTCAGACTGGGAAATAGGTGGCATGGCATGTGGGGTCGTAGGAGATTTACCCGCCTCTTCCGCGTGGGAGTTGGCGGAGGGAGCTTGAGTGAAACCTGGTTCCTTGATCGTTTGAGGCCGTACTGATGCGCCGGGGGGCGAAGGTGCCTGAGGGGCATTTGCTCCCTGGTCTGCTTTTTCCGGAATGGGAGTGGAAGGGGCGGTTGTCTTCTGCCCAGATTCCAGGGCAGGTTGCATATTCTGAGTATTGGCAGCTGGAAAAGTCTGGCCGGGTACCTGTTTTGGGGTCTGGGGAGAGGTCGCAGGAGTGTGGGGCGGATCGGAACGCTTTGTGCTGTCAGGAGAAGTCCCGGGATTTCCCCCATCTGTTGTTTGTCCAACTGTCGGCGGGAGAATTCCTGGGTGTTTCTGTTGTGGTGGCGCGGATGGCGCGGGAGCATTCTCTTGTAACCGCGGAGAAAGCTGTCCCTGGGGTTCGCTGAGAACCTCGTCCAAACCGAGCGAGCCCTCAGACCACTTTGCCAGATGAGACTCATAAAAGATGCCGCTTTTCACGACAGCCTCGCGAAGCTTTTCGGCGATAACCTTCGTGTCGGTGGGAAGGGCCGTAAAGAGGCGTACTGGCCGACTGTTTATCGCAGCAGTCTGGTTTGATTCACCTTGTGCGACTGACATGCGACCCAACCAGCGGCTTGCATCGCTGAGATTGACTTTGGATCCTTTGTCGGCAGGGGAGGGGAGCGCAAAGGTCAGTCGTGGCTGATCGGTCACGAATGTCAGTTGAACGGTCGTGGCAGGGCGCGTTGACGGTGGAAGCCCCATGTCGAGAACTGTCCCGGCGAGGTTGACGAGAAATCTGCCATTCGGTCGTTGTTCGAGCACTTCGCCACGGACTTCCTGTCCAGGGGTCAGCGATAATTCTCGATCTGTGCTTGCGAGTGCATCGATCAGGGTAAAAGTGCTATCTTTCACCGCTGCGAGCAGATTTTTCAATACCTCGGTCGGGATGTTCATCGGCTTGACAGCCTTTCCTCGCCCAGAATGTTCATGCTTTTGCTATCATAGCCCGACCAGCAATTTCATTGCAAGGCATATGGCCGGGATGTGCGGCATTGAATCCGTTCGACCTTATGGACTATACTGATGACCATGAACAATACAGTCACTGTATTTGACCGCTCAGGTCCGGCTTGTGTCGATGCGACCGGTGACCTCCCCCGGGAATTCCCATTGAAATTGATTGTAATCGGGAAAGAACTTGCCACACTCGTAGCGGGCATCACCCTCATCGGGTATGTTCGCGGCGGGCGGTTCGATGTCTACTGCCATGGGGAACGTGTATGTGCGGTCAATTGAACGGAGTGTCCGGGATTATTCTGGCCGGAGGGGAGTCGCGGCGGATGGGGCGTGACAAGGCCCTTCTTGAACTCAACGGCATCTGTTTCATCGAAAGTGTCTGCCGAGTCTTGTCAGACCTGTTTCCTGAAGTCATCATCGTCACCAATAATCCCGAACGCTATGCATTTCTCTCCTGCCGGTTGGTTCCGGACCTCTATCCCGGAAAGGGCGCATTGGCGGGGATACATGCTGGTTTACTGGCTTGCAAAAACGACAGGGCGTTTGTGACCGCTTGCGACATGCCTTTTCTGCATGCCGGTCTCATAAGGTATCTGGTTCTGTGCACCGCAGATGTCGACGCGATAGTCCCTCGTACCCCGGATGGATTGCAGCCTCTCCACGCGATCTATCATGTCAGGTCTCTTCCGATCATTGAACAACATTTACGCTCTGGCGACGTGTCTGTCCTGAAGGTGCTGGCAGCGCTCATAACGTTGCAGGTCCCTGCGGAAGAACTGCAACGTTTTGATCCGGATTTCAAGTCATTCAGCAATATCAACACCCCCGGGGATTTCAACAGTATCGTCCCCGCAAGGACTCCCCGGTAGATTGTTGGTTGCCAGAAGAAGATCCACGTATTATTATCTCTCTGCAGATCTTACGCGCCCGTAGCTCAGCTGGATAGAGTACCTGGCTTCGAACCAGGGTGTCGGGAGTTCGAATCTCTCCGGGCGCGCCAATTAAATCAGTAAGTTGCAAGGTCTCTTGTGGGGCCTTGTTTTTTTTACAACCGTATCGCCGCAATCAAAGGAATTGGAATCAATGGCAGAAGATATCCGCTGGAAACCCTACACCATAGACCTCCTGATATTTGATACTCTCGACCACGATAAGCTGCGTGAGCATATAGAGCGGGTTGGCAAGATATTCTATGAGCGAGGTAGATGATATGTCTGCCCTGTTTCAGCCAAGTGACAATGGTGTTGCAACATTTTGGAGGTATAATAGATAAAATATGAAGCGAAGGCGGTCCTCAGGCAAAGGAGGGGCTATGCTGGTTATGGTCAGATACATCGACGGCAACTATGACATGGTAGTTGCGCATCGTCTTGACGGACTCATCAAGGCTGGCAAGATCCTGGAGTTTCGCAGAGGAAATGGCTGGGCCCGCATTGGCAGGGACTCCACCCGTGGGCCGGAAACTGACTATGAAGGAGAAGAGCGAAGAAAGGGAACATCTTCAGATCATCCCTCGTATTGAGAGTTCTTTTGTCTTCCTTCCCCCAAAATTCTTTGTTACGACTCTCCGGTACTTGAACGATATGCCGAGATGGCGTTTGATGTACTTACCATCCTGTCAAAGAGGGTGCGGTAGTTTTCTTCACTGGTGCGTAGTGCCTCTTCAGCCTTTTTCCGTTCAGTGACATCCTCCCCGGAAAAGAGCAGTCCGGCAACAGTGCCATCCTTGTTGATCAACAGGGACGCATGTATCGCCAGAACCCGTTCCGATCCGTTCCTCGTGACAATGGTCCTTTCAAAATACTCCCGGAACTCCCGCTTTCCACGCATCAGTTCTTCGTATTCGCTTTGCAGAACAGGGGCATGTTCCTCTGATGAGCAGAGAGCGAACCAGTTTTCTCCGAGCATTTCCTGTTGCGAACAGCCAAGGATCGTGCACCCTTTGGCATTGATCATGGTTATGGTGCCGTCCCGGTCGAGCGCGACGATGAGAACGCCGGCGACATCGAGGTAGAGTTGGGCCTGGTCCCGTTCCTGCTGGAGTTCTTCCTCCATGCGTCGACGGTCGACGGCGGTACGGATGGCATTGATCCCATAGGCGAGGTTTTCGGAAAGTTTTGTCAACAGAACGACTTCTTTGCTGTCAAATGCGTCTGGTTCACGGGCGTAGACGTTCAGAACACCTTGGGCAGAAGGGCTGATAGTAAAGGGGATGGCGACAAGAGAGGAGAAACCTCGGCTGGCAGCGTCGACTTGACGATGCATGTAGCGCCGGTCTGCGAATATATCCTTCACAATCGCCGGCCGCCCGCTCTGGATGGCTTTGCCCACGGGGCTTTTCGCCACGTCTGCCTCGCTCCAGGCAAGACGCATGGCTTCGAGCGCGCCTTCCTCGAACCCGCTTTGGGCAACCGGGCGGAAGCGAAGAGCAGACCCATCCTCAGTAAAACCGATCCAGGCGAGACGATAGCCCCCTATTTCGACGATATCCCGGCAGAGGCTTTGCAAAAGCTCGTTTTCGCTCTCTGACCCGGTGAGCGACTGGTTACTTTCGTTGAGGAGTTTTAGCGCCCGGTTGCTGCGGGCCAGTTCCTGTTTCGGCCGCTGCAGATCG
>JACRPV010000168.1 GCA_016223015.1 Geobacter sp.
CACAGCAAGCATGTGACGAGCTACGACTATGCCTGCCAGAAGTGCCATAACACGACGGTGGACGGCACGGCTCTGGATGCGACGACGCTTCCGGGTCTTCTTCCTGCCGGTCCGCACGTGAACGGCTCGAAGGACGTGGCCTTGAAGACGACGGACCCGAAGGTGGGCTCGAGCGCGTCACATGCTGGCGGGACGTGCACGAACGTGGTCTGCCACTCGATCGGTAAATCGAACGTGACGGTGGTGGGGACGGGTCCCGGCCAGACGCCGTATCCTCCGTTTGCGACGGTGAGCGTGTCGGATGCGGGGTCTGTGGGCTGCGACGGGTGCCACGGGCGTACGCATCAGGGTTATCCGGATTACACGAGCGACGGCGCGGGTACTGCCGCGGCGAACTCTCATGTCCAGCATCAGACATACGGCGTGGACTGCTCGGAGTGCCATGTGGCCACCGCGGGTTCGAGCACCGTGGTGGTGGGTTTTGCCACGCACATGGACATGGACGGCGCGGTGGACGTGGGGATGAAGCAGGGCGGGACGTATACGTCCGCCACGAAGACCTGCGCGAGCATCTACTGTCATGCGGACCGGGTGTGGGGCGGGGCCGGCGGCTGCACGTCGTGCCATGGCAATCCTCCGGTGAGCCTTGGGACGCTGGTTTATCAGGACGGAAACGACGGTCCTGCGGATTCACTGAAGCAGACGGGCCGGACGTCTCCCGGGGGGCATGACCGTCACGTGAACGGGAAGGGGCTATCGTGTCCGACGTGCCACACGGGCGGTATGACGATCCCGACGAGCGCGGACGTGACGATCGAGATCGGGTTCAACGTGTTCAGCGTCCAGGGCGGCTCTTACACGCGTAGCGGGACGCTGTCTAACGGTTACACGATCGCGAGCGGAAACGGCGGGGTGACGACGGTGGGTGCGGGTACGGACCAGGCGTGCTCGAACATCTACTGCCACTCGAACGCTTCTCCTTTTGGCGGGACGAACCAGTACTCATCCGTAACCTGGACTGCCGGGACGCTCAATTGCGGGAGCTGCCACAGCCGGCCCTCGGACGGGACTCGGACGTGGTCTTCTGGCCATGACGCGCATACGGTCTCCTCGAACTTCACCTGCCACGCCTGCCACTCGGCGACGGCTGCGGACAACGCGACGATTTCTAACGAGTCGAACCACGTGAACAACGCGAAGGACGTGGCGATCGACAACACCTACGACAACAACGGGCTGCCGCTGGACAACTACGCCTCTCGTGCCTGCTCGAACGTGAATTGCCATATGAACGTTACGACGCCCGCATGGGGGAGCGCGCTTCCCGACACTGCGCAGTGCGACTCGTGCCACGGGGGCAATTCTTCCTCGACCTCGGTTGCGGGTCTGGGTCCGATTGCGACGGGCGAGCACACGAAGCACATCGCGGGCAATGCCTGCGGGCGTTGCCATAGCGGTACGGTCACGACGGGCAACGACCGGTCGATCACGGGATCGGCGCTCCACGTGAACCAGGCAGTGAACGTGGTCTTCGACTCTCTGAACTCCGTCGGCGTGGCTTCCAACTGTTCGAGCCTCTACTGCCACAGCGACGGCAAGGGGTCATTTGTGACGGTGGGGATGTCGGCATGGTCGGGCTCGACGAATCTGGACTGCAAGGGCTGCCACGGCCGGGGGAGCTCGGTCTACGGCGAGCCGGACTATGCGAACGCCGGGGCGGGCCAGCCGGGTGCGAACAGCCATATAAAGCATGTGAGCTCGTCGGCCAGCTGCAACGACTGCCACAGCGGGAACGTTCACGTGAACGGCACGTTCGAGGTCTCGGTCGGGGGCTACGTGAACGGGACGACGGAGACCTGCTCGAACACGTACTGTCACGGCGGCTCTGGGTCGGTTAGCCCGCTCTGGGGCGGGGTCCTGCCGGATGCTCCCGAGTGCGACTCGTGCCACGGGGGCAATGCGGCGTCTACGACGACGCTGGGCCGTGGTCCGCTCGCGACGGGCAAGCACACGAAGCACATCGCGGGCGCGTCCTGCGGCCGTTGCCACTCGGGGACGGTGACGAACGGCAACGACCGGCTGGTGACCGGGACGCTTCATGTGAACAATGCGGCGAACGTGTCCTTCGACGGGCTGAACCCGATCGGTGTTTCTTCCAACTGCTCGAACCTCTACTGCCACAGCGACGGCAAGGGGTCGTACGTTACGGTTGGTATGGCGGCGTGGGCTGATGCGACGACGCTTTCCTGCAAGGGTTGTCACGGGCGCGGGACATCTCTCTACGGCGAGCCGGACTACGCGAACGCGGGAGCGGGCTTACCCGGCGCCAACAGCCACAACGCGAAGCACGTGACGTCGTCGGGGAGCTGCAACAGCTGCCACAGCGGCAATGTGCATACAAACGGTGCGTTCGACGTGACGAACGCGGGCTGGAATGGCGGGACGAAGCGTTGCGAGAATTCATACTGCCACAGTAACGGTATAAGCGCGACGGGACCGTTTGTGTCGGTGAGCTGGCCTACGTGGGGCGGGACGGTGTCGTGCGGTAGCTGCCACGGTGCGCTCCAGGTCTCGCCTCCTCCGAGCGCGCCGCACAGCAAGCATGTGACGA
>JACRPV010000076.1:0-2636 GCA_016223015.1 Geobacter sp.
GGCCGGACCGGCATCGACCACCTGCTGTTCGGCAGTACGGCGGAACGGGTAGTGCGAACCTCCACCTGCCCTGTGCTGACGGTACGCATGGTCTGAAAGCACTTTCCCTGAAACGATACCTTAAAACGAAAGGTTGCGGGGCAGCGAACGCTGCCCCTTTCTTTGTCCCTTCGGCTCGCCCGCCGCACATCATCCCATGAAGAACATCACTCACAACGGCAAAAAGCACAGCGTTCTGATCATCGATGATGAAAAGGTCATCCTCGACCTCACCTCGATCATCCTCAAGAACAGGGGATATACCGTCTTCACCGCCGGCGATGCGGCGGACGGCTTCGATATCATCGAGAACAAGAACCCCGAACTGGTGCTGCTCGATTACATGATGCCCGGCATCGACGGCCTGACGGCGCTCAAGATCATCCGCGAACGCTTCCCGGAAACCTATGTCATCATGTTCACCGGCAAGGGGAGCGAGGAGATCGCCGTCGAGCTGATGAAGGCCGGCGCCTACGACTATATCCTCAAGCCGTTCAACAACCAGGACCTTGCCGACCGGATCGACAACGTGCTCCGTATCCGCGAGGTGGAGATCAGCAACCGGGAGCTGATGGGGGAGCGCGAACGCCTTCTGGCCGAGATCGAGGCCTGGAACATGGAGCTGGAAGCCAGGGTCCAGGAGAAGACCGAAGCGTTGCAGCGGATGCAGGCCGAGAATGTGCAGGCCGAGAAACTGGCATCCCTTGGCTACCTGTCGGCAGGGGTTGCCCACGAGATCCGAAATCCCCTCAATTCCATCACCCTCTTCGTGCAGTTGATCAAGAGCGGCCTGGAAGACCCGGAGCAGCTGGAGTACGTGGAAAAGATCCTCAAGGAGGTGGACCGGATCGACACCATCGTCCGCAAGCTCCTGGATGCCTCCAAGCGCCCCCGGTTCGAGCTGAAGGAGATGCGGATCGACCGGATCATCGAACATACCCTGGAGGCGTTCCGCCCCCAGATCGAGCAGCAGCAGATCCGCGTGGAGCGTGATTTCCGCAACATCCCCCCGGCAATCCAGGCCGATCCCACGGAGATCGAACAGATATTCGTCAACCTGTTCCTCAACTCCATTCATGAAATGCCCCGCGAAGGGCGCCTGAAGATCCAGCTGGACCATGACGGCAAAGAGATCGTCATCCGGGTCAGCGACAGCGGTGGCGGCATCCCCAAGGCCCACCTGACAAACATCTTCGACCGACCACCCCGTCCGCCTGAACCTCTACTGCCGGCAGAGAAACGAACCATGGAGCAGTACCGCGGAACAGTCCTGTTGATCGATGACGACCCCTTCTACCTGAAGGTGCTCGGCGACGCCTTTCGTGAAGGCGGTTTCCGGGTGGTCACCGCTGCGGACGGCGTGGAGGGGGTGAAGGCCTACCTCGACCATTTCCCCGACGTTGTGATCTCGGATCTGGTCATGCCCCGGATGGGGGGAGTAAGCACCTGCATGGAGATCGCCCGCCGCTCGGGCGACCGGCAACCGCTCCTCCTCCTCCTGACCTCCATGTTCAAGGGGGCTCCCCATGAGCATCCATCCCCCGAGATGGGGGCAAGGTTCCATATCCCCAAGTCCACCCCGCCCCTGAACGTGGTCATCATCGTCGAACAGCTCCTGTCCCGTGACAAGGGCTGCACGTCGTCGTGCTGAAGAGCCCATGCCGCTTCTGTACCGCAACCTTCTCCTGCCGCTGGGTATCGACGAATCGAACCTGCCCGCCCGGCTTGCCCGCCAGCTCGGATGCGGCACGGAGGAGAACCTCGATTTCACCGTGATCCGCAAGGGGATCGACGCCCGTCGCAAGGGGCAGATCCTGTTCGTCTATACCGTCCAGTTTGCAGTTGCCGATGAGGATGCCCTGCTGGATCGCTGTGGCGATAACCGCGATCTGGTGGCGGTTCCTGCTGAGACACCACGCCGATTCCCTTGCCTGACGGCTTCGCAGCGGATCGTCATTGTCGGGACCGGCCCGGCCGGGTTGTTCGCAGCGCTACGGCTTGCCGAATACGGGCTCACAGCCACCCTGATCGATGGCGCAGGAACCTTTTCCGACGGCAAACTGACTACCCGGGTGCGGGACGAGAACATCGGCTATGTCCTCGATCGCCTGGTGGCGTTCGGTGCTCCTCCGGAGATCCGCTATCTGGCCAAGCCGCACATCGGCACCGATCGCCTCCGGACCGTGGTCGGTTCGCTCCGTCGTTACCTGGAAGAGCGGGGCATGCGCGTGCTCTTCGGGCAGCGCTTGACCGACCTGGTGACCGATTCCGGCCGGTTGCGGGGAGTGATCGTCAACGACACCACGGAATTCCCCTGTGATGCCCTGATCCTGGCGCCCGGCCACAGTGCCCGCGACACCTACGAGATGCTGGAGCGCCGCGGCGTCATGCTGGAAGCGAAACCGTTTGCCGTCGGGGTAAGGGTCGAGCACCCCCAGGAGCTGATCAACCGGATCCAGTACGGGCTTTCCTCTCACCCCCAGCTGCCGGCCGCCGATTATGCCCTTGCCTACAATGACCGGCAGAGCGGGCGTTCGGCCTATTCCTTCTGCATGTGTCCGGGCGGAGTCGTGGTTGCTGGTGCCTCGGAGGCCGGA
>JACRPV010000076.1:2652-22292 GCA_016223015.1 Geobacter sp.
CAGCTCCGCAATTCCCCCTTTGCCAACAGCGCGCTGGTGGTCACGGTGGGGCGCAACGATTTCCCCGACGGCTCGCCGCTGGCCGGCATCCGTTTCCAGCAGGAACTGGAGCGGTCGGCCTTCAAAGCCGGCGGCAGCGACTACCGGGCGCCGGCCCAGAATCTCCTCGCGTTTCTCGGCGAACCGGGTGGCGGACCGGTCAGGACCACCTACCTGCCGGGGGTACGCAGCGCCAGTCTGGAGGAGCTGCTGCCCCCCTATGTCACGGCGACGCTACGCGATGGCATCCGTTCCTTCAACCGCAAGATGCGCGGGTTTATCACCGCGGAAGCCACCCTGATCGGCGTGGAGAGCCGTACGTCGGCGCCGGTGCGGATCGTGCGGGGGAGCGACCTCCAGTCGGCAAGTCTTGGCGGCCTCTATCCAGCCGGCGAGGGTGCCGGATACGCGGGAGGGATCATGAGCGCGGCCCTCGACGGGATCAAGGTTGCAGACGCCATTGCCGCCGGCCTCCTTGATGGGGCGCCTCCGCAGACTCTCCCCTGATCCGCTCCGCGACAATGTTTTGAGTTTCTCCGTGAGGTGTGCTATTACTGGGCAGCCTCCCCCGGTGCGGCAGCCCGTCTTTACCGGGCATGGGGGAGACGGGCAAAGGAGTCGACGTGAGCAAGATCTATATTGCGGATATCAAGGACCGAGACCAGGTGGACACGGTCTTTCTGGTGAAGGAAAAGACCACGGCCATGGCCAAGAACGGCAAGCCGTACCTGACGCTCCGGCTGATGGACAAGACCGGCGAGCTGGATGCCAAGGTCTGGGACTATGTGGATGTGGTGGGCGCCGCCTTCGACAAGGACGATTTCCTTGCCGTCAGGGGAAAGGCCACCATCTATCTCGGCAAGATGCAGCTGGTGATCGCCGAACTGTCCAAGGTGCCGGAGCAGCGGGTCGAGCTGGCAGATTTCCTTCCCAAGACCGCGCGGGACATCGCCGAGATGGAGCAGGAGCTTGCCGGTCTCGTTGCCTCCCTGGAGGACCGGCACCTGCGGAGCCTCATGGAGTCGTTTCTCGGCGATGCCGAGTTCATGGCCGGCTACCGGACGGCCCCTGCGGCCAAGGGGATGCACCATGTCTTCCTGGGAGGGCTCCTGGAGCATTCGCTGGCCGTAACCCGCCTGGTGGATGCGATCCTTCCCCTCTACGCGCCGCTCAACCGGGACCTCCTGGTGGTGGGGGCGCTTCTCCACGATGTGGGGAAGGTGCGGGAGATGACCTACTATCGTTCCTTCGACTATACCGACGAGGGGAAGCTGATCGGCCACATCACCATCGGCGTCGAGATGCTCCACGAGCGGATTGCCGGCATTCCGGGCTTCCCGGACGGATATGCCATGCTGCTCAAGCATATGCTCCTCTCTCACCACGGCCAGTACGAGTATGGTTCGCCCAAGCGCCCCAAGACCCTGGAGGCGACCATCCTCAACTATCTCGACGATCTCGACTCCAAGATCAACGGGATCAGGACCCATATCAACCGCGAACCGGAGAGCCAGTCGCGCTGGACCGCCTATCATCGGCTGTATGACCGCTATTTCTTCAAGGACGTCCCTCCGGATGAGGAAGAGGAGCAGATCCTGCCGCCGCTTCCGGTGGCAGAGCCCCCGGCGAAACCGGAGAGTGCTGCGGCCGGTACGGGCCGGGAGCGGGCGGGATTCCAGAACAACCCGTTCACCAGGCTCAAGGACGAAAACCTCGATCTGTTCTGAGCTGAGTCTGCCATGCCGGGCGTGACATGAACAGGACGCGAATCATCGTTGCGATTCTCCTGCTGCTGACGGGAATGGCGGTCAGCGCCTGCGTCGGTGGGGAACAGCCGCGACAGAATGCGAAAGGGAACAGGATGCACGTGGAAACGATCGTTGTCGGCCCGCTCGGGGTCAACTGCCTGCTGATAGACTGCGGAAACGGCGAAGGGGTGATTGTCGACCCCGGAGCCGAACCGGGGAGGATTCTGCATTTAGCCACGAGCCGAAAGCTGAAGATCGTCCACGTCATCAACACCCATGGCCATTTCGACCATGTGGGGGGAAACCGGGTAGTCCTGGAGGCCACCGGGGCCAGTCTGCTCATCCATCCGGCCGATGTTGCGCAGCTCAAGCGGGCCGCCGAGATCGCCACCATGTACGGCCTCTCCACCGAGGACTCTCCGCCGCCGGACCGGGAGCTTTCGGACGGCATGCGCATTGTCGTGGGGAATACCACTATCCCGGTGCTCCACACCCCCGGCCATCCCCCTGGCGGCTGTTAGCTCTATCTTGCCATCGAAACACTGATCAGCTCCATCAAGACCAAGCTCTATACGCTCCCCGACGAGACGGTGGTCATTCCGGGTCATGGCCCGAGCACCACCATCGGCGAGGAGAAACGAAACAACCCGTACGTCAGATAGCTGCCTGCCGGCAGTCCGCTGGACCAGAAAGCCATGTCCAGCGCGCTGTCAGCCGACTCCGGAGGTGCCATGCTGCAGGGCAAAACGATCGTGTTGGGGGTAAGCGGCGGGATTGCGGCCTACAAGGCGGTGGAACTGGTGCGGCTCTTCACCAAGGCCGGTGCGACCGTCCAGGTGATCATGACCAAAGCTGCCACCGAGTTTGTCGGTCCGCTCACCTTTCAGACCCTGTCGGGCAACCCGGTGCACCAGCAGCTCTTCAACCTGATCGAAGAGCAGGAGATCGGCCATATCTCGCTGGCCGAGCGGGCCGACCTCTTTGTCATCGCCCCGGCAACGGCCAACGTGATCGGCAAGATCGCAAGCGGGATTGCCGACGATCTGCTGACTACCGCGGTGATGGCCACCAGGGCACCGGTTCTCATCGTCCCTGCCATGAACGTCAACATGTTCCAGAATCCCCTGTACAAGGCCAATGAAGAACGGCTCCGAAACCTTGGCTATCGCTTCGTGGCTCCGGTTACCGGCATGCTCGCCTGCGGCTGGCAAGGGGAGGGGAAGATGCAGGACCCCGCCGTGATCCTGGAGGAGGCGGTTGCGCTCCTGGCGCCGGATGACCTGGCCGGCGAGACTGTCCTGGTTACTGCCGGGCCGACCCGCGAGGAGATCGATCCGGTTCGCTTCATCAGCAACCACTCTTCGGGAAAGATGGGCTATGCCATTGCCCGCGCCGCATGGCGGCGGGGGGCACGGGTGATCCTGGTAAGCGGCCCGACCTGTCTGCCCGACCCATGGGGACCGGAAACGGTCAGGGTATCGACTGCAGCGCAGATGCTGGAAGCCGTGCAGGCAAGACTCAAGGAGAGTTCCATTGTGATAAAGGCTGCTGCGGTGGCCGATTACCGGCCAAAGGAGCGGTCGGAAGCCAAGGTTAAGAAGCATGCGGGGCAGATGACGTTGGAGATGGAGCGGAATCCGGATATCCTGGCCGAGGTTGGGCGACAAAAGGATGGTCGCCTGGTGATCGGCTTTGCCGCCGAAACCGAGGACCTCCTGGCCAACGCTCGGAGGAAGCTGCAGGAGAAAAACCTCGACCTGATCGTTGCCAACGATGTTGGCCAGCCGGGTGCCGGGTTCGACGTGGAAACCAACATCGTGCGGCTGCTCTTCCCCGACGGCAGGGTGGAAGAACCGGGTATCATGCCGAAGGAAGAGCTGGCAGACCTGATCCTTGACCGGATCGTTGCCCTGCGGGCCACGCCGGTCTGATCGGTCAAACCCCTGCCAGGATCTGCTGCAAGGTGTCGCTGTCGCAGATTGACTCGGCCAGCTTGAGCTTCAACCCTACCAGCAGTTCCTCAGCCTGTTTTTTGCTGACCTTGCCGCTCTGATAGAGGAGCCGGAGATTTTTCCGCACCGCTTCCGACGCTTCCAGGGCGCGCTCGCCGGTGGGATCGGCCCGGAAATAGCGCGATTGCTCCATGTTCACCAGCACGTCGCAGATCGCTTCCCTGGAGAGTTCCAGGTATTCGTCGCGGTCGATTTCTTCCAGGGTAAAACGGGACGACTCGTTGAGCGTCCTGATCGCCTGCTGCCATTTCTCCAGCCGGCCAAGGAGCATGATGGAATTGAAGATCCGCTTGTTGGTGCCGAAGGAGAAGATGGTCTCGGCGATGACCTTCCTGAGCAGCTCGTCGTTTTCCTGGAAATGCTCCCGCGCCACCTTCACGCCGGTCTCCCAGATCTCCCGCTCCACATAACTGTCGAAACGGACCTCCCAGTAGGCGTGCTTCAGGGTCAGGGTGGAAAAGCTCTCCATGGTCATGAGCGGGACATAATAGTTGTGGGCGATGCAGTCGGCTGCCAGGTGGGCGAGATAGCCATAGGCGCAGGAACGCTGCGGGTCCGTGGAGGCATGGACCAGAACGGTCCGCCCGACGTGCCAGCGATGGCAGTTGAGGAGGACATGTGTGAATTTCTTGCCAACGGTGATGTCAGCCGCAATGCAGCCGTAGAGGAAATCGTAGGGGTAGGTACCGATGACGGCAGCGACGGCAGGGGGGAGAAGCTGCAGGTTGTTGAGGATATAGGTGCCGAGCTGCAGGTGCGTACCTCCCCCCCAGGCAAAAGCGGATGCCGGCAGGGCAATGACGATCAGCAGCGCGATCAAGGCCATATGCATGGGAATCACAGTAATCGAAATGGATGGAAATGTAAAGGGAGGTGTCATGGACAACGGCGATGAAAGGGATAGCCTGCTCGGTTCTCTGCGGGCCTGCCTGGTTGACCTGCAGGAGAGCGGCGTCGATGAAATGCCGCTCGCCGTGGATGCCGGGGTCTCCCCCACCGAGCGGGACCTGCTTTTACAGCCTGCACCCGCCGTGACTGCACCATCTCCGGGAGAGCGGGAAACGCTGACCGGGATTCGCGAGGAACTGGGAGATTGTCAGCGGTGCCAGCTCGCCTCGGGACGGACCAGGCTGGTGTTCGGCGTCGGCAATCCCCAGGCGCGCGTCGTCTTTGTCGGCGAAGCGCCGGGGCGGGAGGAGGACCTCCAGGGGGAGCCGTTCGTCGGCGAGGCAGGGCAGCTTCTGACCAAGATCATCCAGGCCATGGGGTTCCAGCGGAGTGACGTCTATATCTGCAATGTCCTCAAGTGCCGGCCTCCCAACAACAGGAACCCGTTGCCGTCGGAGATCGAGCAGTGCCATCCGTTCATGCTCCGCCAGGTACAGTCTATCGCACCCGACGTGGTGGTTGCGCTGGGGACCTTTGCCGTGCAGACCCTGCTCAGGTCCAAGGAGCCGATCTCCCGGCTCCGTGGCAGCTTTCACGATTATCACGGCATCCCGCTCATGCCCACCTTTCATCCGGCCTTTCTGCTCAGGAACCCGGCCATGAAACGCGAGGTCTGGGAGGACATGAAGCAGGTGATGAAAAAGCTGGGGATAGAGCTGCCCGCTTAGGGCGGGGGCTCTCTGCCTGCCTGAGTGAATCCTGAAGTTTACTGCAGGATGTATGTCTTCAGGTTCTCGTATGCCAGCTTGGTCGAGATCTCATTCCCGTTGGCGTCGAAGAGCTTGTACGACAGGAGCTTCGGGCTCAGGTTGACGAGCTTGGAATATTTGCTGAGGCTGATACCCGGTTTTACATCGAGCATAAGCGCTACCAGGCTGCCGAACTTGATCCCATTGACACTGGTCACCGCAAGAGAGACGGTGTCGTAATCGGTGGTTGCCGGTGCGGGCGAGAGGGCGGAAGTGACGATGGTCTGGTCGGCTGGGATGCTGGTGTTCACCAGGACGATGCTGTCGGGATCGATCTCGTTCGGATCGACAGCCGCAGGGGCGAGTTTCACCGAGGCGCCACGGGGGACCTGGATGGTGAGTTGCGTGCCGTAATATGCTGCCAGCGACGACGACTTCGAGGTGGCGGATACGACAACCTTGACCTGCGATGCATCTGCTACTACGGATGTCGTTGGCCCGGCCGTCCCATGCTGCTGCCGGGGACCCGCGGCTTTGTGCCCCCCGGTCACCCGAGGTTTACCTGTTCGAAAACAGTGTGTACTGCTTTAAACTATAGGTATTTGATCGGGAAAGTTTGTGATGTGACGCACCGGGAGCCCATTTCCGGAACCGACCCCCTGCATCGAGGAGGCGATACTCCATGAACTATGTTGCCGATCTCCATATCCATTCTCCCTATTCACGGGCAACGAGCCGGGAGAGCACCCTGGCCGGACTGGCCGCCTGGGCCGGGATCAAGGGTATCCAAGTGGTGGGAACCGGCGACTTCACCCATCCGGCCTGGTTCGGCCAGCTCAGAGAGGGTCTGGTGGAGGCCGAGCCTGGCCTGTTCCGCCTGAAAAACGAGGATGCCATTCCATCCCCTCTGCCGGAGGTGAACCAGTCGGCCGCTTCTGTCCGCTTCCTTCTGACCGCCGAGATCAGCAGCATCTACAAGCGCCACGGTGCGGTCCGCAAGGTCCACAACCTCCTTTACGTTCCCGATTTCGCCTCTGCCGAACGGCTGAACCGCGTCCTTTCGGGCATTGGCAACATCATATCGGACGGACGGCCCATTCTCGGGCTCGACAGCCGCAACCTGCTGGAAATACTCCTTGAACAGGCTCCCGAAGGATTCATGGTGCCGGCTCATATCTGGACCCCCTGGTTTTCCCTGTTTGGCTCACGTTCCGGATTCGACGCCGTGGAGGAGTGCTTCGGCGATCTCACCCCCCATATCTTCGCTCTGGAGACCGGTCTTTCCTCGGATCCCGCAATGAACCGGCTCGTCTCTTCCCTGGACCGTTTTGCCCTCATCTCCAATTCCGATTGCCATTCCCCCCAGAAGCTCGGCCGCGAGGCGAACCTCTTTGCCACCGGCCTCGACTATTTCTCGTTGCGTGCCGCCCTGAAGGAGAACCGTCGCGAGACCTTCCCCGGCACCATCGAATTCTTTCCCGAGGAGGGGAAATACCACTTCGACGGCCACCGGAACTGCCGGGTCTGCCTCGATCCCCATGAGACCCGCAGACTGGGTCTTCGCTGCCCGGTCTGCGGCAAGCCGCTCACGGTCGGGGTGCATCACCGGGTCATGGATCTGGCGGACCGTGAAGAGCCGCTGTATCCACCGGAAGCACCACGTTTTCACAGCCTGATCCCGCTTCCCGAGATCCTCGGCGAACTGCTCGGGGTCGGGCCTGCGGCAAAGGGGGTGCTATTGGAGTACGGCCGGGCCGTCAACCGCTTTGGTTCCGAATTCGGCCTGCTCCTTCATGCCGATCCTTCCGAGATCAACGACTATGCACCGCTTCTGGGTGAGGCTATTGCCAGGATGCGTGCGGGCAGGGTGATCCGCAACCCCGGATACGACGGCGAGTTCGGGACGATCCGGCTCTTCAGGGAGGGGGAACTCATGCAGCTCGCCGGACGGGGGATGACATTTGGCAGCGGCAAGTCCGGCAGGGGGGCGGGCAGGCCGAAGGCGCGCCGATCCTGAGGTGCCGGAGCCGGAAGTGGCGGGTTGATCCTGGCGATTGTCCCTCGATGTGATACCCTTTGAGTGTTGCCGGGCCGGTACGGGGAGAGGGTCTCTCCTCTCGGCGACGTGGAGCCATTCCGTGGAGAAGGGAGAAATGCCGTGGCCGTATCCTCCGTACAGAATGACAAGACCCATGTGTGGCGCTTCTTTCGCGCCGGAGGGTTCGACCAGGTCCAGCTCGATTCGGGCCGGGACCTGCTCGCCCTGGAGACCCTGGACCAGAAACTGTGGGTGGCGCTCAGCTGCCCCGTTGCCGGCGTCGTGTTCGACAGGCGGACGCTGGAGTTGATCGATACGGATCAGGACGGACACATCCGGGTTCCGGAGATCCTTGCCTCCTTTGCCTGGATCGCTCCACGCCTGCGGGACCCGGACCTCCTCCTCAAGGGGGATGGTTCCGTTCCCCTCGACGCCATCAATCCGGAGACCGGGGAGGGGGAGAGCCTGCTGGTATCGGCGCGGACCATCCTGGAGAACCTGGGCAGGCCGGATGCTACCGAGGTTTCCATCGATGATGCCTGCGACACGGAACAGATCTTTGCCCAGACCCGTTTCAACGGCGACGGGATCGTTACCCCTGCCTCGACGGACGATGAAGCGCTCAAGACCTGGATCAGCCAGATCATCGATACCCTGGGAGGGGAGCAGGACAGGAGCGGCGAGCCCGGCGTCGGCGCAGCGCAGGTGGAACAGTTTGCGACCGCTGCTGCAGCCTGGCTTGCCTGGCAGAGCCAACAGATCGGCGACCAGGCGGGCGGTCTCGCCCCGGAGAGCCGGGAAGAGGCCGTGGGGCTCTGGGTCGGGTTGAAGCCAAAGATAGAGGATTATTTCATCCGGTGCCGCATGGCAGCCTATGACGGCCGGGCGGCCCAGTCCATGAACGCCGCCGAGGAAGCGCTTCTGAACCTTGCTCCCCGGAACCTGGCAGAGGCGGGTGAGGATATCGCGGTCCTTCCCTTGTCGGCTGTTACGGCAGAGCAGGGCCTGGATCTCGTGCACGGGATCAACCCGGCCTGGGTCGGGCGGATCGGGCGCTTTTGCGAGTTGATCGTGCAGCCGCTTCTGGGGGGGACGCAACATCTGACCGCCGGCCAGTGGGAAGAGCTGAAGAGCCTGTGTGCACCCTACGAGGCCTGGTGGGCCGACAGGGTGGAGACCCCGGTGGCGGTCCTGGGAAGGGAGCGTCTGAGCGCCTGGAACGATGAGGCTGTGGCGCTGGCGCTTCAGGCCCTGATCGACAAGGACCTGGCCCTGCAGGCGGCGTTCGAGGCGATCGTGGACGTGGAGCGGTTCACCCGCTACTGCCGCGATCTTGCCACCCTGGCGAACAACTTCGTGTCGTTCCGCGACTTCTATACCGGCCGGGGCAAGGCGATCTTCCAGTCCGGCACCCTCTACATGGACGGCAGAAGCTGCGAACTCTGCGTCTCGGTGACGGATGTAGCCAGGCATGCGCAGCTTGCCACCCTGAGCCGGGTCTTCCTGGTCTACTGCGACTGTGTGCGGGATGGCGGGAAGGAGAAGATGACCATTGCCGTCGCCTTTACCAACGGCGATTCGGACCAGCTGATGGTTGGACGCAACGGCGTCTTCTACGACCGCCAGGGGCGCGACTGGGACGCCACGGTGGTCCGGATTCTGGAACACCCCATCAGCATCAGGCAGGCATTCTGGTCTCCCTATAAGCGTATCGGCAAGATGGTCGGCGAGCAGGTCCAGAAGATGGCCGCTGCCAGGTCCAAGGCTGCCGAAGACCGGGCAGCGGTATCGCTCATGCAGGCCGGCATGCCGGCAAAGGAGGGGGCTAAGCCCGCACCGCAGCAGCAGCTGTTCGACGTGGGGAAGTTCGCCGGGATCTTTGCCGCCATCGGGCTTGCCGTCGGCGCCATCGGCACAGCCCTGGTCTCCCTGGTGACCGGATTTATCCGCCTTGCCTGGTGGCAGATGCCCCTGGCCCTGGCTGCCATCCTGCTGGTGATCTCGGGACCGGCAGTGCTCATTGCCTGGTTCAAGCTCCACCAGCGCAATCTGGGGCCGATCCTCGACGCCAACGGCTGGGCCGTCAATGCCAGGGCCAGGCTGAACATCCCGTTCGGCGCCTCGCTCACCGGCATCCCGCGGCTGCCCGCAGGCTCACAGCAGACCCTCAGGGACCCCTATGCGGAGAAAAAGGCCCCCTGGAAGTTCTGGCTGTTCCTTGTCGTTGTTGCGCTCCTGCTCTTCATGGCATGGAAGTGGAAGCTGCTCGACACGTTCTCCAGCTGCCAGTTGCCACCGTCTGCAAAGCAGCCGCTCAAATAGCTTCAGATCCGGGCGAGGGTTCCTCGCCCTTTTCATGCCAGGAGGGAACGATGTACGAAGAAAAGTATGCAGTGCCGATGACTGCCGGGGAGCCGCTGCCGTTCGAACTTCCCCGCTGGATCGCCTGCGCGCCGTTTGAAGAGTACCTGGAGATGACCATTGCCGAGGCCAAAGGGGGGAAGGCGCTTCTTACCATGCCCTTCAAGGTGAAGCATGCCCAGGGGATGGGGCTGATGCATGGCGGCGCCGTGACGGCCCTGGCCGATACCGCAGTGGCCATGGCGATCAAGAGCATCCTCCCCGAGGGAAGCCATTTCGTCACCATCGAGCTGGGGCTCTCGTTTCATGCGCCGATCCACGGCGGCATGGTGAGGGCTGAGGCAGAGGCGGAGATCCAGGACGAGCGGACCATCAAGGGGGTGGCCCGGGTCTTCGACGAGAACGGCGTCAAGGCAGCGACCTATACCTCTATCTTCCGGATCAAGCGTCAGAGGTAGCTCCTGCCGACTTTTTGCAGAGGTAGGCAACGGTCGCGGCGATGGCAATCAGGATCAGGTTGAAAATGACCGTTGACCAGGAAAGAGGGCGGGTCACCAGGGAGCCGAAGCAGCCGCAGCTGATGATCGGCTTGCCGCGAAGCAGCATGTATGAGCCCCAGGTTGCGTAGGTAGCATGGAGAACGGCAGCAGTGAGGGCCGCACGCAAGAGCTGACGTCCCCAGAGCAGCCAGATGCCGAGCAGCAGTTCGGTCGCTGTCACGGCAACCGCTGCCGGCCAGAGGAGTTCTTCGGGGAAGAATCGGTACGTGCGGAGGATCAGGACAAAGGCCGGCAGATCTATCAGCTTGCCGCTTCCGGCAACCAGCATCACCAGTCCGAGCAGGATTCTGAGAAATGTTTTCATGGGGCACCACCCCTGCGCCAGGAATTGCTGTCGATGTTTCCTGGTATAAGTATAGCAGAATCCTGGGTTTTTACGCGGTAGGCGGAAAAGGGAGGGGGGCACCAGATCCGGACGGTCGCCGCATGGGCGGGGATCTGTCCGTCAGAGCGCCTGCCAGACAAACCACCCGCCCACCAGTGCAACGATCCCTCCGCTGACCCGTTTGGACCAGAGAGAGAAGTTCACCACGCCCCTCGCCTTGACAAAACCCTCCACAAAGCCGGTGAAGGTGCCGGCGAAGAGCATCAGCAGGCAATGACCGACGGCGTAGGTGAAGAGGAGGGCAATGCCGTAGAGCACCTGTCCTTTTCCCGCCACCAGGGTCAGGATGACCACCAGGACCGGGGTGGCGCAGGGGGAGGAAACGACCCCGAAGAAGAGCCCGAGCAGGAATGAGCCGGCAATTCCGCCCCGCTTGGGCTTGAAGTCGCGCCTGATCGGCAGGCGGATCTCGTACAGCCCCATCATCTGGCCACCCATGACCAGGGCGATCCCCCCGGCAATCAGGTACCACGGACCGCCAAGGGTGCCGAACATGGTGCCCAAAAGCCCGGCTGCCGCGCCAAAGGCGGTAAAGGTCAGCGACAGGCCGAGGATGAAGGCGAGCGAGTAGCGGAACGCCCTGGCCCGGTCGCCGTCGCTGTAGCCGCCGACGAAGCCGACCACCAGCGGAATGGTGGCCAGCACGCAGGGAGACGCCGAGGAGAGCACTCCGGCGAGAAAGACCGCGCCAAAGGCCAGAAGCGGCCAGGCAGCGACGATCTGCTCGATGTTGTCGAGAAAACTCACCGGGCGCCCGCCACCTTCAACTCCTTAACGATCGCCTCCCGGTCCAGGAAGCCCATGTGACGCTTGATCTCTTTTCCCTGGGCGTCAAAGAAGATCTGGGTCGGAATCATCTGCACCCGGAACTTTTGCGCGGCGGCCTGGTCTTCGTGGACGTCGATGAACAATATGCTGGCGCGGCCCCGATATTCGCCGGCCAGGGACTCCAGGATCGGCGCCATCTTCTTGCACGGGATGCAGGTCCGCGCACCCAGATCGATGACGGTCGGCTTGCCGGATTGCAGCGCCTGGTTGATGACGGTGGGAGATGCCGAAGGGAGTTCGGCGTGGGCAACGGTGGCGAACAACAGGAGACCCAGGGCAAAGAGACCGCGCATCAGAGTACCCCCTTCAGTTCCGCCACGCCCGGTGCCTTGCCGGAAAACTTCACCGTGCCGTCCACCACCAGCGCCGGGGTGCTCATGACCCCGTACTTCATGATGGAAGGGATGTCCTGCACCTTCACCACCTCGGCCTCCTTGCCCAGCTCGGCCAGTGCCGCCTTCACATTGTCGTAGAGTGTCGTGCACTTGGCACAGCCGGTTCCCAATACTTCGATCTTCATTGCCGTTTTCTCCTTTGTCCGTTGTATTTCAGCGCTGTTGCGCGCCTGCCTTTTCCAGCTCTTCCATGAACTCCCTGGCATTGTCGCCGCGCAGGTTTTCCGCCAAGCCTGTCAGCCCGTCAACCAGGTAGCGGGCGTTGTACCCCTTGCTCCGCAGATAGGCCATGGCAATGGCCGAACGGTCCTTGTGCGGGCAGGCCGCAACGATGATTTTGTCCTTGGGGAGCTCATTCAACCGCTTGGGGAGTTCATTCAGGGGGATGAACAGGCCGAATCCCATGCGCCATGCCGCTGTCTCTTCCTTGAAACGGATATCCACCAGGATGGCCTTCCTCTCGCTCAGAAGCTGCAGCAGCCGCTTGCTGTCAATCTTCATGTCGGCCCTGGTATCGTAATCGAAATGGCTGAGAAAGGTCTCGAATTCGGATTCCGCTGCACTGGCTGCTGCGGGGGTGAGTTGCATCGTCATCAGAATACAGTAGAAGGCCAGCGCAAATCGTCTCATGGTTTTTCCCCGGTTGCCAGTTTCTGTTTGATAAATTCACTGAACGCCGCCTGATCCGGAAAACTGATCGCCTCGGTCGGGCAGAGACGGGCGCAGGTACTGCATTCGACGACACAGTTGTACGGGTTAGTTACCTGTGCTGTCCTGCTCGACTCATCAAACCCCAGAACGCCATTCTTGCAGATGGAGAGGCATTCCCCGCAGCCCGTGCATTTGCTGTCGTCGATGGTCGGGAACCAGGGGATCTCCTCTCGCGGGATTCCTCGCCACATGTCCATATCCGCTCTCCTTTCAGGGGTTGTCGGCGATCAGTTCCTTGATTGCGGCACCTGCCTCTTCAGTGGTCCTGTTGCGGATGTCCAGGGCCAGATGGTGGGTCTTGTCGAAACCGACCGCCTCGAAGGCATCGCGGTACATCTTGCACTGCATCTGCGGGTCGCAGGCGGCAATGTAGAGTTTCTCCGTCTCACCGCCGGAGAGGAGTGTCTTGAGAAACTCCTCGCCGTCTCCCACACAAAGTTGCGGATGGAGGCAGACATAATCGACCAGCTTTTCCCTGCGTACATCGGATAGCACCCCGAAGACATCCATTTTGGCAAAGCTGGGACACGTGCCCTGGCAAACACACAGGATGAAACCTTTTTTACCCGCCATGATTCTCCCCTCCTTCCGTTGTCTGTTCCTCCGCCAGGCTCTCCAGTCGTTCCCTGAGAGAAACGGTGAATCTGTCGTGAGTGTCGATTACTGTTTGACGCACCTTGAGTGCCATCCTGATGGCTGCTCTCAGCTCTCCTGCAGTGGCACCTGCCTCACGGGCGGCCGTGGCATGCCACTCCAGTCAATCTCCGCATTCGGTGCCGATGGCTGCAGCCATGCCGATCAGTTCCAGATATTTGCGGTCCATGCAGGTTCTCCTCCTTACTTTGCCGGGGTTATCGGTTCGCCAACCACCATCGCCTTGAGCAGTTCGATCGGGACCACGCCCAGACGGCTTGCCGCGTCCTTGAGGGTTTCGTCATCCTTGACGGCCATCTGTTGAGCCGCCAGTTTCTGCTTGATTCTGGCAGGGTCCAGGTTGAGCTCCAGGCAGATCGCCTCCGGCGTCTTCCTGCCGATCCCTTTCCCCTCGAACCGTTCGACTACCAGGTCGTTGGTGTAACGGGGGACCATGGCGTCCGGCAGTGCGGCACCAATCGGCTTGCCGGGTGTTACCGTCGCTTTCTTGCGGGGCGATTCGGGGGTAGCAGGCTTGGTTGCCGCAGGCAAAGGCACGGCAGCGGGTAATAAAACCGATGAATCCGGCCGTTCCAGCTTCCTGATCACCTGGTAAACCTTGGCCGGGGTAACTCCGTTTGCACTGGCTATCCGTTCCAGTGTGACGTTTTCGTCGACAACGTGCAGACCGGCACGTTGCAGCTCCCGCAGCGCCTCATCCGTGTTGATGTACATCTTCTTGCAGAACCCCTTGAGCGACAGCAGCTCGGCGTGGCCGAACGGTGGGCCGTCTGCAGGGGTCCGCACCCAGGCGTCCTTGATCCAGCTGTTGAAATCGAGAATGTAGTTGAGCGGCGGGGTCCTGGTGATGGCGCCGATGGTGAAGAAGAGGGTGATCAGGATGGCAATGGCCAGATCGCGCCAGCCAGCCGCCATCCGGCCGGGAATGCCGCGCAGATACTGCATGAGCGACGCCCAGTTGTAGCAGGTGTGCCAGATGCCGGCGACCAGGAACAGGACGCTGGTGGTGATGTGGATGTTGCCCCACTGGGTCTTGGAGAGGCCGAGAAACGTCCAGTTGGTCCAGTAGGCGACCTTCCCCTGGGGGACGATGAAGGCGGCGATGCCCGAGAGGGACATGGCCACGAAACTGAAGGCCGTGACCAGCGAGATCAGCACGCGGTTGAAAAAGGGGTTTCGCTCCATCGTTACTCCTTGAGCCGCTCCATTATAGAATGGCATTGAACAGATAGCCGACGATAACGATCGCCGTGGCCACGATGCCGAAGAAGGTCGCCAGCAGCGGTTTCTTCAGCACGTTGCTGAGGATGACCGCCTCCGGCAGCGACAGGGCCGTGACCGCCATCATGAACGCCAGCACCGTGCCGATGGCCATCCCCTTGGCGGTGAGGGCCTGGACAATCGGGATCACCCCGGCGGCGTTGCTGTAGAGCGGCACTCCGAGGGCTACCGCAACCGGCACGGCAAACGGGTTGTCGCGGCCGGCCCAGCGGGCGAGGAAATCCTGCGGCACGTAGCCATGGATAAAGGCGCCGATGCCGACCCCGGCAATCACATAGGGCCAGATCTTCTTCAGCAGCTCCGTGGTGTACTCGCGGGCATAGGCAACCCGCTCAGGCCAGCTCTGCTGAGCAATCTCGCCATTCCCCACCTGCATCTCCCAGACGTAATCCTGGACATAACGCTCCATCTTCAAACGGCCGATCACCATGCCGGCGACAATGGCCACCAGCAGACCGGTAGCGATGTAGATCAGGGCGATCCGCCAGCCGAACATCCCCCAGAGCATGATCAGCGCCACCTCGTTGACCATGGGGGAGGAGATCAGAAAGGAAAAGGTCACGCCCAGCGGCACCCCCGACTCGACAAAACCGATGAACAGCGGCACCGCCGAACAGGAGCAGAAGGGTGTGAACAGTGTCATAGATGAAGAAGTCCAGCGCTTCACCGGACCTGGAGCCGGGCTGGAGACCCATGAGGGAAAAAACGAGGTAGTCGGCGAACTGTTTCAACATAGGATGGTATCTCAGACTGCTTGCAGCAGCAGGTTTTTGCCGGTGATCTCCTGAACCATGATCTGCCGGGACAGGTCTACGATGGCCATTACTTCCGGGTGCTTGATGGCGTAATAGATCTTCAGCCCATCCTTGCGCCGGGAGAGGATGCCGCTGGCCTGCAACATGTTCAGGTGGCGGGAGGTATTGGACTGCTCCTCGCCGATGGCGGGAAAGATCTCGCAGACGCACCGTTCCCCGTCGCGCAGGAACTCGACGATCTTCAGACGGGTAGGCTGGCCAAGGGCCTTCAGGATATCGGCCTGGTATTCGGTAGGATTGTTCATGTAGTGCTCCTTGCTTATATGACTATACAATCATATAGACAAGCGAGCGGATGTCAAGGATGAATTTCTTCATCGGTCCACCAATTGCCGGGTCGTTGCCCGGATAGATTACCGACCGCGATGGTCTCAGCGCACCGCGAACGTCCCGGCAGGGGGTCTGCCGGCGGACCAGCGGGCTGGACTCTCATAACCGTTGACGGAAGCGACAGGTTCCGTGGTATGGTGCAGTATCCATATTAACCGATGTAAAGGAGGCGCTCTTTATGCAGCAGATCCAGTGGGCCATGGTGTTTCTCTTTCTGGTGAGTTCGACGGCATGGGCAGATCAGGCGGTCATCACCTATCGCTCGGGCAAGACCCAGACGATCCAGCTGGAGGAGTCAGCCGAGAATGTGCAGGGGATCGTGTATCTGAAGGAGGTCATTCCCGAGGCCTTGAAATCGCCGCCGGCACCTGCCAGGAAGGAGCAGCCTGCCCCTGCGGCTGCAGAGGAAAAGAAGAAGGGGTCCGGCCCCCGGCTGAAATGTGGAGAGCCAATCATCGGTGATTGACGTGAAGTGAAGCAGAAGGCATAGCGGTGGCGGAAACGGGGCGGGGTGTCTGCTGCCGGGGCAACCAGTGCTACGTGGCGCTGAAATAGCGGCGCTGGAACCAGAACGCCACGTTGACCAGGCCGATCATCACCGGCACCTCCACCAGCGGGCCGATGACCGCGGCAAAGGCGGCGCCGGAGTTGAGGCCGAAGACTGCCACAGCCACGGCGATGGCCAGCTCGAAGTTGTTGCTGGCAGCGGTGAAGGCCAGCGTCGTTGTCTTCGAGTAGTCGGCACCGAGCCGTTTCCCCATCCAGAACGAGACCAGGAACATTACGGTGAAATAGATCAGGAGCGGGATGGCTATCCGCACCACATCCAGCGGGAGTTGCACGATCAGATTCCCCTTCAGGCTGAACATCACCACGATGGTGAAGAGCAGGGCGATCAGGGTGATGGGGCCGATTCGCGGCACCACCTCCCGGTGGTAGCGCTCGACCCCCATGGCCTTCACGCCGACGAGCCGTGTCAGCGCCCCGGCGATGAAGGGGATGCCGAGGTAGATGAAGACGCTTTCCGCAATCTGGCCGATCCCCACGTCCACCTTCATCCCCGTAAGTCCCAAAAGCGGCGGCAGCACCGTGATGAAGAACCAGGCATAGACGCTGAAGAATAGCACCTGGAAGATGCTGTTGAATGCCACCAGGCCGGCGGCGTACTCGGTATTCCCCTTGGCCAGCTCGTTCCAGACGATGACCATGGCGATGCAGCGGGCCAGGCCGATCATGATCAGCCCGACCATGTACTCCGGCTTGTCCTGGAGAAAGACGACGGCCAGCACGAACATGAGCAGCGGCCCGATCAGCCAGTTCTGCACCAGCGAGAGAGCGAGAATCCGCTTGTTCCGGAAGACCTCCGGCATCTCCTCGTAACGCACCTTGGCAAATGGGGGGTACATCATCAGGATCAGGCCGGCGGCAATGGGGATGTTGGTGGTCCCCACCTGGAAGCGGTTGATGAAGCCTTCCACGCCGGGCACGAACCAGCCGAGCCCCACCCCCAGCGCCATGGCGGCAAAGATCCAGAGGGTCAGCCAGCGGTCGAGAAAAGAGAGCCTTTTGCCCACGTGTTCGCTCATGCTTTTGCTCCTGTCAGATACGCTGCCAGTCTTGTCCGGATTTCGTCCATGACGCGGCGGAATGCGGGCAGAACCTCTTCTTCGGGGCCGGGCAGCCGCGAGGGGTCGTCGAAGCCGATGTGCAGGCGCCGAACCCCGCCGAAAAAGAGCGGGCACTTCTCGTTGGCGCTGTCGCAGAGGGTGATGACGTAGTCGAACTGCTGGCCGGCGAATTCGTCGAGTGTCTTGGAGCGATGGCCGGAGATGTCGATGCCGATCTCGGCCAGGACCCGGATCGCCAGGGGATTGACCCGTGTCGCCTCGGTCCCGGCGGAGAACGCCAGGAATCGGTCTCCCAGGTCATGGTTGATGAGCCCTTCGGCCATCTGCGAGCGGCAGGAGTTGTGGGTACAGAGAAAAAGAACGCGCTGTTTCATGGTAGTTCCCGGTTGACTGGATTCCGGACCAATGGCGACGGTGCCCTTTCTTAGTCCGGCAGGTTGAGTATAGAGAAATATTTGCATAATGCAACCAAAAATGCTATCTAGTCCTTGGGAGGAGCGCATGAGGAATATCCGCGAAGAATTGCAGTTGTTTGTCAGGAGATTCGGCTTGCTGAATGCCTCCTGCTGCGAGGAGTGCTGCGGCGAGCAGGTCTCTCTGGTGCACAGCCACATCCTGTTCGAGATCCGGCGCATGGGCGCCCCGTCCATGCAGCAGGTTGCCGAGGAGTTGGGGATGGATGTGACGACGTTCAGCCGTCAGGTCAAGTCTCTGGAAGCAAAGGGCCTGATTGCGCGCCGCACCTCGCCGGAAGACCGCCGGGTGAATCTTTTGGGGCTTACCGAAGAAGGCAATCGAGTCCTTGTCCAGATCGACCGTTACATGACGGCACGGATCGAGCGGATATTTTCCACGATGACCGGGTTCGAGAGGGATTCGGTGGCCAAGGCGCTGGTGCTGCTCAATGAGGCCCTGGCGCAGGCCGGGGATGGAGAAAAGATTGCATGCTGCAACTAAGTTGCCTGGGGGGTGCGGAGTGAAGATCAAGGAGATCAAACCAGGAAAGGCATTAGCTGGCAGATCGCTGGCAACGTGTAGCATCGGTCCGCAGAACCAGCTCGACAAGCCCCCTTGCTGAGGCCCGCCGACCTCCGCCGGCGGCGGAGCCATCGACGAGACCGTGCCCGGATTCCTGGGGTGGCTGGAGACAGGTGCGGGAAGGGTGCCGAGGGTTGCTACGGAGCTTTCGTTTGCCGACCGTGCCGGCGCCTGGAAGGTCCGCTGGGGGATCGGCCGGATGGACTACCTGGTCCCCCCCGGCCTCTATGCCATCGGCACGCCGTCACCGGATACGCCGGTGGTGGTCACGGCCAACTACAAGATGAGCTACGACATCGTCCGCAGCTCCATGGCAGGCCGCAATGTCTGGCTGCTGGTTCTCGAAACCTTTGGCATCAATGTCTGGTGCGCTGCCGGCAAGGGGACCTTTGGCACGGATGAGATCGTGCGGAGGGTGAAGGCGACCCGCCTGGCAGAGGTTGTCAGCCATCGTCGCCTGCTCCTGCCGATCCTGGGCGCCCCTGGCGTGGCGGCCCATCTGGTGGCGCAGCGCACCGGGTTCACGGTCCGGTACGCCACCATCCGGGCGGCCGATCTGCCGCGGTACCTCGATACCGGCGGGGTAACGACGCCGCAGATGCGCGAGTTGACCTTCACCTTTCGGGAGCGGCTGGTCCTGATTCCGGTGGAGCTGGTGGGCGCGCTCAAGCCGACTGCCGTCGTGGGCGCGGTGCTCTTCCTGGTTTCGCTGCTGGCTGGAGGCGGCGCAACTGCCGCCACGGCCGTTCTCGTCGCCTATGCGGGCGCCATGCTGGCCGGGGTAGTGGCGGCGCCGCTGCTCCTTCCCTGGCTCCCCGGTCAGGGGTTTGCCCTGAAAGGCGCGTTTGCCGGGCTGGCCTGGTCTCTGGCGTGGTACCTGGCAGCCGGCGGCAGCCACTGGGGCGTGCCGGCCACGCTGGCAGCCTTTCTGGCGCTACCGGCGGTCAGTTCCTTCCATGCCTTGAATTTCACCGGCTGTTCCACCTATACCTCCCGTTCGGGGGTGAAGATGGAGATGCGGCTCTCCCTCCCCCTCATGGGTGGTGCCGTTGCCGCAGGCCTGCTGCTCCTGGTGGCAGGGAGATTTTTCTAGGGAGTTTCCATCCGGAAACTCCGGATGAAAACTATCGGTTCCCGGATCGGAAAGGAGGGATTTTTCGTCCTGGCAAGGAAATCAAGG
>JACRPV010000157.1:0-4518 GCA_016223015.1 Geobacter sp.
TGCACCGGGCCGGCAGAGAGTAACGATTCAGTATAGTTAGCCACCCCTCCCAGATTGGTACGATTTGTGAGTAGCTGTAAGGTAGAGGCACCACACCTACGACCAATGGAGGACATCATGAAAACAGCGAGATTGGCAGTATTCACCCTGGCAGCGGCATGTGCCCTGGCGTTTAGCAGCGAGGCCTTTGCAAGCGGCGGAGTCGGCGGCAGCGGGCAGCAGATCAAGACCCAGGTGAAGACGAAGACCCAGACGAAAACGAAGACCCAGGCAAAGATCAAGACCCAGACCAAGCAGCAGCTGAAGGACGGCAGCAGCACCGACCTTACCACCACCAGCACCGATACGGGTAAAGGCGCAGCGCGCCGCCTCGGCCCCGGCGACGGTACCGGCAATGTAGTACCGCCCCTGGACGGGACAGGCTACGGCTCACCTGCCACGCATTAACGAGGAGATACCATGGAAAAAGGCCGCTCAATCATCCTGCTCACCCTGATCATCCTTGCACTGCTCTCCCCGCTGCCGGCAACGGCAGGATGGTTCGGCATGGAAAGCGAGTGGGAGAAGAGCGGCCTCGACCTTACCACGGGGTATGACCAGAACACTGTCACCTCCGTTACCGGACATCTCACCCGAGTCGACATTGAAGGTGCTGCAGGTCCGGCACTGGCAGTTCTCCAGCACGATGGCGAGAACGTTCAACTGGTGCTCGGGCCAAAGAATTATTGGCGCAGTAAGGGTATTCCCCTCAAACCCGGTGACGAGATCGTCGCCAGGGGCTCCATCGCCCTGGGACGCGATGGCAAGACCTACCTCATTGTCCAGCAGTTAAGCAATTCCACCACCGGAGGCGAGTCGCGCCTACGCGCCGATTCCGGTACGCCCGCATGGGGCGGTGGCGCCTCCGAACGTCAACGCCCCATGCAGATGCGGCAATTGCGCAACGGCAGGGTTGGCAGATAGCGGCTGGAAACCGGTCTTGGAGATGAAAGGACAGACGCCATGCGGACACTCAAAATCGTACTGACGGGAATGATCATGGCCGTATTCATGTCGGTCGGCACTGGCTGGAGCGCCGACCAGACACAGTTGACCACAATGAGCCAGGAACGGCTCGAACTCCGGCAACAGATCCAGGACAAGACCAAGCGCCAGGAACTGCTCAGGGACCGGGAGCGGATCAGGGAAATGCTCAGGAACAGCGAACTCCGTGCCGAGTGTTTCCAGCACCGGCTCTTCATGCGGCAGATGATGCAAAACCGCGAGCTGCGCCAGACACTGCTACAGAACCGCGAGATGATGCAGGAGATGATGCAGAATCAGCAGATGCGCCGTGAAATGGCCCGCAATCGCGAAATGGCTCAGGAAATGCGGCAGAATAAGGAATTGAAGCACGAGATGTTGAAACACCAGGAGTTCCGCCGCGTCACGGGAAGCCCGGCAGGTGCCGGCACGGCTACTGATGGCCAGCGGATGATGCGGCAGGGCAAATGATGGGATGGGTAGAACGTTTACAATTTCGCAGGGGCAGGGAATGTCTGTCCGGAGGGACCATGATTGCATCTCCATGGAAAAGGGTAAGCCTGGCTGCGCTGTTCTGCTGCCTGGCCTTCGAGACAGCAGGAGTACCTACCCAAGCCGGGACGTTACCGGATGGCGCTGGCGCTCCCTTTTCCGTCGGCACCGGCTTCGATTATGCCAGCGGCACCTACGGCACCGACACCCGGACGGATTTCCTCGCCGTACCCTTGATCGTCGACTATTACCCAACTGACCGGATCGACCTCGAACTGACGATTCCTTATGTGTATCAGAGCAACAGTGCCACGGTTTATGGCACCGTCATGCCCTACCGGCGGTCCGGAGTTGCCGGGGCATCCACGGTCGCGGGTATCCAGAATGGCCGCTTCCTTTCCGGCCCTGGGAGTCAGTCATCGGGTTCCGGCACCATCGATCCCGACTCTTCGCAAGGGGGGCTCGGCGACATTACCCTCACTGCAGGCTATGTAATGGTGGAAGATGCAGGTCTGCTGCCGCGGTTACGCAGCACCCTGTACCTCAAGTTCCCGACTGCTGACAGGGACAAGGGGCTCGGCACCGGCGAATTCGACGCAGGCCCCGGTCTGGCACTCAGCAAATGGCTGGGTGACTGGCAGCCTTTCCTGGAAGGGGTCTATGTCTTCCAGGGGGAGTCAGATCTGTATGCGACCAAGGACTACCTGAACTACAACGGTGGCATCGGTTACCAGATCAGCGACAGTTTTTACGGGGCGGTTCTTGCCAAGGGGGCAACGGCACCGGCCGACGGCTCGCCGGCGCCGTTCGAGGGAAGGGTGAAGTTTGCCTGGCAGTTCATGACCACCACCTCGCTGGAAGGCTATTTTTCCAAAGGCTTCAGTGACGGCAGCCCCGAGGTCGGAGGCGGTCTGGCGGTATTCTATACCTTCGGGCAGTAACGAAGACCGGCCGGGTTTCCCCCTGCAGACACAGCAGCTCTGACCCTCAGGATGTGGCAGTATCGGCTATAGACCGATCGACTGCCACCTCCCGTTGGGTCAACGCCAATGCCTTCTGATGCACGAGGGCATCGGCAACCTTTCGCCGTGCCTCGCTCAGCAACCGCTGCACCGTACCCCGTGACACCCCCATGCAGGCTCCTGCGTCTGCCTGCGTCATCCCCTCACCATCGCAGAGATGAAGACTTTCCAGTTCGTCGTGGTAGAGTACCACCATTTCCAGTTCCCCCAAAGGGGTCCCGGCCGGCTTGAATACCGCTGCAAAGGCTGCCCGGTGGGGACAGCTGCACTGTCGTGGTTTTCTGGGACGCGCCATCGGTTACCCTTCGCTTCAGTGGCAGCAACCGCCGCCATGCCCCTGACCTGCGCCATGTCCGGAGGCATGGCCGCCACAGACGCTTGCGGGCGAGAATTCCTGCAGTGCTGCGGTCTTCAGATCTGCCAGGGTATCCCGCACAAGTTGCCCCTTTGCCTGGAACACCCGGTATCCTGCCCGATTGAGAGACATGAGAGCACCTCTGCCGATCCCCCCGACGACGATTCCGTCCACCCCCAATCCCTGCACGGCACGCGCAGGATTGCAGGCACCGTGCGCATGCCCCTTGTCGCGGTTGTCCTGCACGGAAAACTGCTCGGATTCGGAATCAACGACCAGATACAGCGGCGCTGAACCGAAATGGTCGAAAACGGCACTATCGAGCCCCTGATTGTTCACGATCGGAAAACAGAGCTTCATCGGTATTACCTCCCCTGGATTTATTATTTGCATATGCACAATACTTGCGCTGACGGCACCATGTCAAGCATTTTGTTCATATGCACATAAATCCACCCACCCCTTGAACGGATCAAACACGCAGAGGTCTGAATCTGTGCGGGTCATTGCCTGCTACCCACCCCCTTGGCGCGAGCCTGCAGCGGGGGAATGCCTAGCGCAATTGCTTCATTTTGCAAACAGGCCGGCAAAAACGGCAGAGCTCACCATGAAACCGATTTTCACCAAAAGCGACTATCAGATCCTGGTCGACGTGGAAAGCCGCAAGGCCTGCATCGTCAAAGGGTCGAACAGTGTCTATGTGGCGCTGGAAGAGCTCACTCCCCTCTCCGCCCTGGCCGCCAAACACCTGCGCATGATGGGCTGCGATCCGAAGCGGTACCTGAACATCGGCCACAGCAACCATGTCATCATCAAGGAGGCTGCCACCGCCTGGCAGTCTGCCCTGAACCAGGCTCAACACAAAACCGAGCAGAGCAACTCATCCATGATCCACTGCTTGTGGCAGAACCTGCCTGGCCTCATGGAGCTGCGCGACGCTGAAGACACCTATGCCGCCTGCCAGAGATCGGCAAGCCTCATGCTCGAATACCAGCAACGCGGTCTGCCGCCGACTCGACTCATGGAACTGCGCCAGAAATACCCACGTGCTGCAGCCTATATCCTCGCCGAAGCGTACGCTTTCTCCGGCAGTGAGACCATTGCCGAACTCGGTCGCCGCGCCATGCATCTCCTCATTTCCGGCGCCTCCGTCGAGGAGACGCTGGCCATCCTCCCCAATGTGCCGCCCGATGGAGCAACGACCGAACAGTACCAGCAGAGCGCCCTCCGATGGTAGAAAAGCAGCGACAGCTCGAAACCCACATCCAGGACCTGACCGATCTCATCGGCGTTGCCCGCACTGTCGTTTCCACCCTGGAAATCGATCAGGTTCTCCAGACAGTGCTGGAGAATGCCCGCAGCTTCACGGGAATGCCGGCGGGCATGCTGGCGGTCTACAACGAAAGCAGCGACCGGATGATCCTTCATGTCCACACCGGCTTGTCGAGCGACGTGGTCCGCCAGGAATGCTGGCCGCTGCAGGGAAAGGGGGACCGGCTCACCCAGGAAGCGATGTCCGATTTCAGCATCCGTTACCGCAGCGACATAACCTGTACCAGCGAAGCGGTCGACGACATCCTCCGCCGGGAAGGGATTCGGGCCGTTGTCTGCGTCCCGCTGGCAGCC
>JACRPV010000157.1:4635-25290 GCA_016223015.1 Geobacter sp.
CGCCAGTTCAAGGATCGGCAACTTGACCTTCTTGCAGTCCTCGCCTCCTTTGCCGCCATGGCCATCGACAATGCGAGCCTCCACAGCCGGACCAAGCTGATGGCCCTCACCGACGCCCTGACCGGGCTGTACAACAACCGCTACTTCATGCAGGTCTTTCCCCATGAACTGATCCGCGCCCGTCGCTACATGAAGCCACTCTCCCTCGTCATGATCGATGTGGACAACTTCAAAAAACTCAACGACACCTACGGGCACCCCAAGGGCGATCAGGTTCTGGCAGCGGTAGGCAATATCCTCGCCGGTTCTCTGCGCGCCGCCGACTTCTCGTTTCGCTACGGCGGCGAGGAATTTACCGTCGTTCTCCCGGAAACCCGACTGGAAGGGGCCTTCATGGTGGCTGAGAACCTGCGCGAAAAGATCAGCAAGGGAGTAACGCCACTCCTCGGCAGAAGCGCTGTACAGACGGTCAGTGTAAGCCTCGGTGTTGCCAGCTACCCCAGCGACGGCACCACCACCGACCAGATTCTTGCCCATGCCGACCATTGCCTCTACCAGGCCAAACGGCAAGGCAAAGACCGCGTCCACTGGGAAAGCCCCCTGTCCGCCGCAGGATGCCCCTCCCCATCCGCCTGACATCATCCCCCCTTCGATACCACCGAGCAACAGGCTGCGCAGACCGCACTGATTCACTCCTGAATCACCATCGATGCATACATCAAATTCCTCATGAGACGATACGTGCCGTTCTAGAACGATTTTTTTCTGCACCCTCCACTTTCGGCCCGAAATAAAACTTGCAATAAATCAAATCGCGTTATATATTTTTACATAAGTAATTATCAATATCAGTGTAATTTGCGATATCCCTTTGATTTGTTTCATTTTATTTCTAAAATAGCTGAACATAACAGTTATCGAACCGTTGACCACCTGCAGCATACACTTGTTTTATTTGTAGCATTTTTGACCGTTACCGGTTTTCGCCCACTTCATACTCGCCCTCCATTCTATGGAACTCCCGAGTTGACCTGCGCCTGAGTCGTTAACAAAAAAAGCAGGTGCTCTACGCCTCGGAGTTCCACCAGCAATCGATGCCATTCCTGGTGATTCCGACAGATTTTACTACGACAGAAAGGAGGGAAAAACCGACATTCAATTCATACCGGGATGTGGGACGCCGCGCCCCGGCTCTTGTTACCTAGCGACGAAAGGAGTAACTATCATGGCAGAAAGGCAGTATGACTGGGGGGCAATCGCCCGAAACCCGAAGTTCGTCGAACTGCACCGCAAAAAGACGGTGTTCCTGTTCGGCTGGTGGATCTTCTCCACCGTGTACTATTTCCTCCTCCCGATCGGTGCAGCTTACACACCGGGGCTCTTCAGGATCAAGATCATCGGGGCAATCAATTTCGGCTACATCTTCGCCCTCTCCCAGTTCTTCGTCTCCTGGGCGCTGGCCATCTATTATGCCCATGTTGCCAACAAAGATTTCGACCGGCTGACTCGTGAGCTGGTGGAAGAGCTCAAATAGGAAAGGAGGAAAGGAAACATGAAAAAACTGTTCATCGCACTGACCCTGGCCCTTTCCGTGGGCTCTATCGCCTTTGCCGAGACGGCCAAGTCTCCAGCCCCTGCCGGCGATCCGGCAGTTAGCGCACCCGCAGCTACCAACCCGGCCGCCCCTGCGGCCATGCAGCAGACCGCTACCCCGGCACCGTCTCCGGCTGCCGCACCTGCCGTGCCGGCCAAACGAGAACTCAAGGCCAACAAGGCCATTACTCTCACCATGTTCGGCATCATCATCGCCATCACCATGGCGGTCGTTGTCTGGGCAGCGAAGCGGACCAAGACCGCAGCGGACTTCTATGCAGCCGGCGGCGGTATCACCGGCACCCAGAACGGTTGGGCCATTGCCGGCGACTACATGTCGGCAGCCTCGTTCCTGGGGATTTCCGGCCTGATCTCCCTCTACGGCTATGACGGCTTCATGTACTCGGTGGGCTGGCTCGTCGCCTACATCACCGTGCTCCTGATCATTGCCGAGCCCTGCCGCAACGCCGGCAAGTACACCCTGGGGGACATCCTCTCCTTCCGCACCGAGCCGAAACCGGTGCGCGCCGTGGCCGCCATCTCCACCGTTGCCGTTTCCACCTTCTACCTCACCGCCCAGATGGTCGGTGCCGGCAAGCTGATGCAGCTCCTGATCGGCGTCCCCTACAAGACCGCCATCATCGGCGTCGGCATCCTGATGGTCGGCTACGTCGTCTTCGGCGGCATGACCGCCACCACCTGGGTCCAGATCATCAAGGCCGGCCTGCTCATGTCCGGTGCGTTCCTGCTCGCCATCCTGGTCGGCATCAAGGCCGGCATGAACCCGATCCAGTTCTTCACCGACATCGCCACCAGCCCGGCCATTGCCGAGCACGTACAGAAGGTGGTCCTCAAGGACCCGTTGCCGGTACCCGGTTTCGACTATGGCCAGCGCTTCCTTGAGCCGGGCCTGTTCCTGAAGAACCCGCTCGACCAGATCTCCCTCGGCATGGCCCTGGTGCTCGGCACCGCCGGCATGCCGCACATCCTGATGCGCTTCTTCACCGTGCCGACGGCCCAGGCCGCCCGCAAGTCCGTCATCATCGCCATGTTCATCATCGGCGGCTTCTACGTCCTGACCACCCTGCTCGGCTTCGGCGCCGCCATCCACCTCACCCCGCAGGGGATCATGCAGGTTGACAAGGGTGGCAACATGGCGACCATGATGCTGGCCCAGCAGCTGGGTGCCGACATTGCCCCGGTCCTCGGCGACATCTTCCTCGCCTTCCTCTGCGCCGTTGCCTTCGCCACCATCCTGGCGGTGGTCTCCGGCCTGGTACTGGCAGCCTCTGCAGCCATTGCCCATGACATCTACGTCAACGTCATCAAGGACGGCCATGCCGACCAGCACGAGCAGGTAATGGCTGCCCGGGTTACCTCGATGGTTGTCGGTGCCGCCGGCATCGTCATCGGCATCGCGGCCGAGAAATCCAACGTTGCCCACCTGGTGGCGCTGGCCTTTGCCGTTGCTTCCTCCGGCAACCTGCCGGTCGTGTTCCTGTCGCTGTTCTGGCGCAAGTTCAATACCGCCGGCGTCATCTCCGGCCTGCTGGTCGGCACGATCGTCTCCATCGGCCTGGTGATGGTCTCCCCGAACATGACCTATCCGAAGAAGGTTGCCGCCGATGCTCAGAAGGTCGCCACGGTCCTGGAGAAGAAGCAGGCCGAGGGTGCCGTACTCACCGCTGCACAGCTGAAGGACCTGGCCAAGGCCAAGGCCGACTACGAGAAGAACAAGGACGGCAAGTCCATGCTCGACCTGGATGCACCGCTCTTCCCGCTGAAGAACCCCGGCATCCTCTCGATCCCGATCGGCTTCCTGGCAGCCATCATCGCCTGCCTGGCCTTCCCGAGCCGCAAGTCCGAAGAGATGTTTGACGAGATCTACGTCCGCCAGAACACCGGCATCGGCATGGCCAAGGCCATCGACCACTGACAACACTGAGTAGATGTTATGCAATGGTAACCATACGGCCTGCGAGATTTCGCAGGCCGTTTTCTTTGCCAGACGGAGCAGCGCCGGAAATATGCTCCCCCTGCCTGACCTCCTCGATTCCCCGAACGTGATGAAGCACCCTTGAGATCAGGGACGGAATCCACTATACTGCTCCCGCTGGATTCCATCTGTCAGGAGCACCCCCATGTACCGCTGCCTCGCTACCTCCCTCGCAATCGCCATAACCCTTGCCGCCTCCACCGTACGGGCCGACGAACCGGGACAACCATCCTGTCAGGACCAACTGCGGCAAAGAGACGACGCACTTGCTGCACTGGCCAGGGAAAACGCCATTCTCAGGGAACGGCTCATCCTGCCGCCGGCCATCTCCAGGGATGAGTTACTACAACGCATGACAATGCGGATCAAGGAGATCTCGGCGGATATCCGGGTTCAGCGCCAGGCTATGACCGACTTCGAAGGATACGTCAGATGGATGACCGGCAATGTTTCAGGGTATGCCAGATACCTGGAGGCAGGATCGGTGGCAGCCAATTTCGCACGGGTCCTTCCCATCCCCTACGCGGGGCAGGCAGGCATGTTCACCAAATTCGTCTCCCAGGCAACCCTGTCGCTGAACACCGCATCCTTGGCCGTCAACCGCTACCTGACCACCTCCCAGCAGTTCATTGTCAGGGCAGATGCCTTGGAGAAATCCCCGGCAGCGGAGAAGGAACTGGTGGAACTGGCCCGGTTTGCGGATAATCAGTTATTGAAAGAAATGAACGATGTCCAGACAAAGCTGACCACCACGGCCGAACTCTCCAGCTCCTCGCTCTCGTTTCTGGAAAGCCTCCAGCACTACGTCGGCAGCAGCGACGAATACTGGGCCAAGGCAAAATCCATGATAAAGAAGGGCGATGCGGAGAAGAAGGAGAAAGGGTATCTTGCCGAAAGTATCGCCAGTCTCAGGTCCAAGGCGGGAAACTTCAACAATCGCCTGAAATCCTTCGACGATACGGTCAGAAAAGACGCACCCCGCATCAAGGCGCTTTCAGCCTACGACGACCTCCTCAAGGACCTGGAGGCCAGGACTGTGCAGACCGCTCCTGCTCCTGCCTCTCCCGCGCTACCAACCGCCCAGGCCGCGGCATCCCCCCCGGTCGCACCCCGGCCAGCCACTCCATGAGCAACGGACCGCAATGCCAGTTGAAGGGGAACGACTCGGCGCATGTCTGGCTCATGTCGCTCGACCTTGCTGCAGACCGCATCACCGCACTGCGGGAGAACCTTTCCCCTGACGAGCAGTCCCGCTGTTCCCGCTTCGTCATCCAGAAGGTCCGCGATCGCTTCATCGCCGCACGCGGTCAGTTACGGGAGATCCTCGCCTCATACCTTTCCTGCGCCCCGGCAGAAATAGCATTCCGTTATGGCGAGCACGGCAAACCACTGCTGAATGCCTCTCCGCAGCCACCCCTGCAGTTCAACCTCTCCCACAGCGGGGAGCACGCCCTTGTTGCCGTGACCATGCACGCGGCAATCGGCATCGACATCGAACAGCTCCGAAGCGGTCGCCCCCTGCTCAAACTCGCGGAACGCTTCTTTTCGGCCCGTGAATCGGCAGAGCTGCGCAGCCTGCCGGAGCAACTGCAGGAGGATGCCTTCTATGCCTGCTGGACCCGCAAGGAGGCCTACCTGAAAGCGATCGGAACCGGACTTGCCACCCCGCTCAACGCCTTCGACGTGACCCTTCTTCCCGGCATGCCACCTGCCCTGGCAGCCCAACGTCTCGCACCTGAAGAAACCGTCCGCTGGCAACTTGTCGACATAGCCGTGCCAGGCGGCTATCGCGGGGCGCTCGCCGCCTGCCGCGAGATGAAAACCCTCCTCGTACGCAGATGGCCCCTTGCCTGAAAACTCGGCACATCCGGGTATCAACTCTTAGTCTTTTTTTATCTTGACTTGCCTCATGTGCTTGCGTAAAATCCGGTTCTACTTTTCCTGTATACAAAATACAATTTACTCCGACCTGAACGCCCGCCTACAGGTCGTTGAGACAGTGAAAGCAAAGATCATAAGATCTTGGCTGTAAACACCACAACAAAACAGGAGGTAGAAGATGTCTGAATTCGGAACACTGGAAAGCCGCGTCCGTCGCAAGTCTCTGTTGAGCAAGGTATGTAAGGCTGAAGACACCATCAAGTTCTTCTCGGCCGGGCAGAACCTGCTCTGGTCGGGTTTCACCCCGGCCGGCTATCCCAAAATGGTTCCCATCGCCCTGGCTAATCATGTCGAGGCAAACAACCTGCAGGGCAAGATGAAGTTCAACCTCTTCATCGGCGCCTCCGTCGGTGCCGAGACCGAAGACCGCTGGGCAACGCTGGACATGATCGACCGCCGCTGGCCGTACCAGACCGGCAAAAACATCGCCGCGGGGATCAACGCCGGGCGCATCCGGATGGGCGACAAGCATCTCGGTCACTTCGCCCAGGACATCAGCTATGGCTTCTACACCGAGAACGGCCGTTACGACATCGGCATCATCGAAGTCTCCGCCATCACCGAAGACTGCGGCCTGGCGCTGACCACCTCCTGCGGTATCGTTGCCGAAGCGATCGCCCTCTGCGACAAGATCATCATCGAGGTGAACACCGGACAGCCCTCCTTCGAAGGGATGCACGACATCCACATGCAGCAGAAGCCGCCCCACCGCGCTCCGTTCCTGATCACCGCAGCCGACAGCCGCATCGGCACCCCCTATGTCCCGTGTGATCCGGACAAGATCATTGCCGTTGTCGAGTCGAAACTCCGCGACAAAGGGCGTGCCTTCTCCGAGATGGACGACACCTCCGACGCCATTGCCGGCCACATCATGGAGTTCTTCTCCCACGAGATCAAAATGGGTCGTCTCCCTGAAAACCTGCTGCCGCTGCAGTCGGGCGTCGGCTCCATCGCCAACGCCGTTATCGGCGGCCTGGCCAAGGGCCCGTTCCGCAACCTGTCAGTTTTCACCGAGGTTCTCCAGGACACCATGCTCGACTTCTTCGACGGCGGCAACCTGCTCTGCGCCTCCTCCTGCTCGCTGTCGCTCTCCGAGACCCCGGGTTTCCCCCGCTTCTTCGAAAACTGGGAAAAGTACTTCAGCAAGATCACTCTGCGTCCGCTCTCTATCGCCAACGCCCCTGAGCCGATCCGTCGCCTCGGGTGTATCGCCATGAACACCCCGGTCGAGTTCGACATCTATGCCCACGCCAACTCCACGCTGGTCGGCGGCACCAGGATGATCAACGGCCTCGGCGGTTCCGGCGACTACCTGCGTAACGGTTACATCAAGATCATGCACTCCCCGTCGACCCGTCCGTCGAAGACCGACCCGAACGGGATCACCTGCGTCGTACCGAAGGCACCGCACATCGACCACACCGAGCACGACCTCGACGTTCTGGTTACCGAGCGTGGTCTGGCCGATCTCCGTGGTCTCTGCCCGCGCGACCGCGCCAAGAAGATCATCGAGAAGTGCGCGCACCCCGAATATCAGCCGATCCTCACCGACTACTTCGAAATGGCCAAGAAAGAGACCATCGCCAAGGGTGTCGGCCACGAGCCGCAGCTGTTCGACCGCGCCTTCAAGATGCAGCTCAACCTGGCACAGAACGGCACCATGAAGATCAAGAACTGGGATATCAAAGTCGACCTCTGCGAATAATCCCCGCACGGTCATGCACTCCCACCCCGCCGGGCAACCGGCGGGGTTTTTTTATGTAAACACCCCCTGAGGTTGCAGAGGGATGGAAAGGAGAGTATCCTCAAATCAGGAGGATTGCATGAAGCGCGTAGTCATCGTCGGCATGGGATTCGGCGGTATCAGGACAGCCCGGGAGCTTGCCGGTCAAGGGCTGGAAGTTACCCTTGTCGACCGTAACAACTATCATCTCTTTCAACCGCTCCTTTACCAGGTGGCGACAGCCGGTCTCGAACAGGAATCCATCGCCTACCCGATCCGGGCCATGTCGCGGCACTGGCACGGCACCAGATTCCATCTTGCAGAGGTCAGCGCCATCGATTTTGCCAAGCGCCAGGTGCTCACCAATAGCGGCGCCATAGAGGCCCCACCGGGGTCGAGTTTGCCGGTGCCCTCATCGAACTGGTCCGCTACGTCCTGGTCAAGGACTATCCCGAATTGAGCGTCCAGGCGGCACGGGTGGTGGTCGTCGAGGCGTTCGACCGGCTGCTGGCGGCCATGCCGGCCCAGTTGCAGACCTACACCCTTGAAAAGCTCCGCAGCATGGGGGTTGAGGTGTTGTTCAACGCGCGGGTGGTGGATGCGGAGCCCGAACGGGTGATACTCCACGACGGCGCGATCATTCCGGCGCACACCCTCTTCTGGTCGGCCGGGGTGAAGGGGGCGCCGCTGGCCGAGGCCCTCGATATCCCGCTCAAACCCGGCGGACGGGTGCCGGTGGAAGCGGATCTCTCCCTGCCGGGGCATCCGGAGGTCTTCATCGTCGGCGACATGGCCTACCTGGAACAGGACGGCTCTCCCCTCCCGATGATCGCACCAGTGGCCATGCAGATGGGCATCCATGCCGGCAAGGCGATCAAGTGCCGCGAACAGGGGCAGCCCGCCCCGTTGTTCCGCTATTTCGACAAGGGGAACATGGCCACCATCGGCAAAAGCGCAGCCGTTGCCGTAACCCAGGGGATGAAACTGAAGGGCTATCCCGCCTGGATCGCCTGGCTGCTCCTGCACCTCTATTACCTCATCGGTTTCCGCAACCGGGTGGTCGTCATGCTGAACTGGATCTGGTACTACTGGTTCCACGAACGCCAGGTCAGGCTGATCACCGAACAGGAGTCAATGCGGCAATGAAGAAACAGCCTGACAGGGATGCCGGCAGCGTAGAACCCGCCCTGCGCCAGTTCCTTCCTCCTTGCCAGGCCAGGTGCCCGATCCGCGAGGATATCCAGCGGACCAACGTGCTCATCTCGCTGCTCCCCGACGATCCGGCAGCGGCACAGGCTGCGCTCATAGAGATCGGCGACTACCTCTTCGACCAGAATCCCCTCTTTACCGTCTGTGCCTATGTCTGCGGCCTCTGCGAGCTGGCCTGCTGGTATGCCGACAGCGGCGGGGCGATCCGCAGGCGTCTCCTGAAACGGTTCGTTGCCGAAAGCTACCGCCAGCGGCTCATGGAGAGACCTCCCTTCACCAACGTGCCTGAAAAGGAGCGCGTGGCAGTGATCGGCGGCGGGCCGGCAGGGCTCATGGCAGCCTTCGAACTCTCCCGCCGCGGTTATCGCCCCACCGTTTTCGAAGCGGGCGATCGCCTGGGAGGTGCGCTCTGGCTCATCCCCCGCTATCGCCTCCCCCACGAAACCCTGGAAGAGACCCTCGCCGCCCTGGTGCGGATCGCACAGATCGAGGTCCGCTGCGGCTCATCGGCCGGTACCGGGGAGCTCACCCTGGACCGTCTCCGCGTGCAAGGCTTTGCCGCAATCTTCGTCGCCACGGGGAGCCCCGTCCCCCGCATCCTCACCTATGCCGGCGCAGCAGTCCCCGGCCAGCAGCTCGCCGGCATCATGTACGGGCACTCCTTCCTCTATGAGCTGGCCCACGACGCCATCCCTGCCGGCTATTTCCGGGATCGGCGCGTCATCGTCGTCGGCGGCGGCAATGTGGCGTTCGATGCAGCCAGAAGCGCACGGCGGCTGGGGGCGACAACCACCCTGATCTGCCTGGAATGCGCAACGCGCAACTGCCGGGATGCCGTTCCCGCCGACCCGAACGAGATCAGGGGGGCATGGGAAGAGGGTGTGGAAATCGTCTACGACCGCGGCGTCAGCTCCATCCGGAGCGAAAACGGCGTCTTTCGCGGCATCATCGCACCTCGCTGTACCAGGGTCTATGACGACAATTGCGTGTTCGATCCCCGGTTCGATCCCGAAGACAGACTGGAGATGGCTGGCGACATCCTGATCATCGCCGTCGGTCAGGGTCCCGAACGCCGGTTTCTCGCGGAAGAGGGGCTGCTGGACGACAACGGCAGGCTCGTTGCCGATCCGCTCACCCTGCAGAGCGCCCGGCAGAGCGACGTCTTCGTGGGCGGAGACATGCTGAAGATCGGCTTCATGGTCGAGGCGATGCGCGACGGCAAGGAAGCTGCCGAGTCCATCGACCGCTTCGTCCGTGCGACCGATCTCCGGTCGGGCAGGACCTGCGACACGGTCTCGCCGCTCCCCCCGCACCGGCACTACTATCGGCCGGAGCCCGCCGTTGCCTGGATTCCGCCGGAACAGCGCCAGGACTTCAGGCTGTTCGAGGAGGGATTCACCCTGGCAGAGGCCATTGCCGAGGCGCGGCGCTGCCTTGCCTGCGGCCCCTGCATCTCCTGCAAGGCGTGCATCGCTGCCGGCATCCAGGACGATATCCCCGGCGTGGAGATCGACGAAGGGCGCTGCAGCGGGTGCGGCATCTGTATCCCGGCCTGCCCCTTCAACGCCGCCTCCCTGGCAATAAAAGGAGAGCGGACCGTGAGCGTCACCGACCCGATCCTCTGCCGGGGGTGCGGGTTCTGCGTCGCAGCCTGCCCTTCAGCAGCCCGCCGCCTGGTCGGGGAGCGGCTGTCGCAACGGCTCGACACCCTGCTCAAGAGGCTGAAGACCTCCGGGAGCAGTAATCCACAGGGCACATGATGACCGAACGGCACCCCGCAATCATCGTCTTCACCTGCAATTTCGGCTGGGGCTACCAGGGCGACCGGGAGAGCCTTGCCCTGGCCATCGCCAACTGGCTGCCAGTAACCTGCTGCGGGTCCATCGAGGCCGAACAGATCCTCGAAGCGTTCCGCAGCGGCGCAGACGGCATCCTGATCCTTGCATGCCCCCGTGGCGAGTGCCATTACCACGAAGGCGATTCCCAGATTTACAAGCGGGTCCAGTTGATCAAACAGCTTCTCGCTGCCCACCGGATCGATCCGGAGCGGCTGGCGATCGAGTTCGGCAGAGATCCTTCCGGGGAAGCGATCCCTGCCCGCGTGACCGGCTTTGCCCGGAGGCTCGGGCAGCTCGACGCGCCCTTGGCACCGGGGGGTGATGCATGAGCCAGGCCCGGAAAAAGGCAAAGATCGCCATCTACTGGCTCGGTGCCTGTGGCGGCTGCGACAGCGCCATCGTCGACCTCGGCGGATCGCTGCTGGAGCTGGCAGAAAAGGTCGAAATCGTCCTCTGGCCCGCGGTGCTGGACTTCAAGTACGACCGCATCCGCAGCCTGGCCGACAATGAACTGGCATTGACCATCATGTCGGGATGCGTCAGGAACAGCGAACACCGGGAGATGGCCGAGCTGCTCAGGGCAAAGTCCCGCCTGGTACTGGCCTGCGGCGCCTGTGCCTGCTTCGGCGGCACGCCGGGGCTGGCCAACCTCCGGCAGAAAGGGGACATCGTCTCCTGGGTCTATGGCGATGCCCCCACCGTGGTCAACCCGGAAGGGGAACGCCCGCAACCCACCTGCCGGGTGAACGGCGCGGAATTACGACTACCGGCCTTCTACGACCATGTCCATGCCCTGCATCAGGTAATCGAGGTGGATTATTACCTGCCCGGCTGCCCGCCCCCCGTCGATCTGCTCCTGGGGGCAATCAGCGCCCTGTTGAGCGGCAAGCTTCCCCACCGCGGCAGCACGCTGGCGCCGCAGAAACCGCTCTGCGACAGCTGCCCCAGGGCGGCATCGAAACCGGCCCGGCTCGAAATCCGCACCATCCACCGTTGCCACGAGGTTGAGGTCGACCCGACCGACTGTTTCCTCGCCAAAGGGGTGATCTGCCTCGGACCGGCCACGCGGGGTGGGTGCGGCGGGACCTGCCTTGCCGCCAATACTCCCTGTCGGGGATGCTTCGGCCCGGTAGAGGGGGTGCGCGACGCCGGTGCGCGGTTCCTCTCCTCCCTGGCCGCCCTGATCGCCCCGGAAGACGATGAGAAGCTCCGGGAGCTCCTGGAAGCCATCGCCGACCCGGCCGGCTACGGGTGCCGCTTCACCCAGCCGGTCTCGATCCTGGGGGAACAGAGCTGCGCCGACGACAATGAGGAGGAGTAGATGGGAGAGCGGATCACCATCGATCCCATAACCCGGCTGGAAGGGCATGGCCGGATCGAAATCATCCTCGACGAAGAGGGGAATGTGGCGGATGCCTTCTGGCAGGTGCTGGAGCTGCGGGGATTCGAGCGCTTCTGCCTGGGGAGGCCGGCGGAGGAGATGACCCGCATCGCGCCGAACATCTGCGGCATCTGCCCCTCGGCCCACCACATGGCCGCCACCAAGGCCCTGGACCGGCTGTACGGGGTCGAGCCGACTGCCACGGCCCTTTTGATCCGCGAACTGGAGTATAACGCCTCACTGGTGGACGACCATTTCCTCCATTTCTTTTTCCTGGCCGCACCGGACTTCATCTGCGGGCCGGACGCCGACCCTGCCGAGCGGAATCTGATGGGGGTCATCCAGAGGCTCGGCAGCGCCTTCGGCAGAAGGGTGATCGAGATCCGGCGGAAAAACCGCGACATCATCCGCCTCGTCTTCGGCAAGGCTCCCCACCCCGAAGGAGGGCTCCCCGGCGGCGTTCCCAGGGGTATCACCGAGGAAGAGCGCCGCTGGATCGCTGCCACGGCCGAGGAAACCGTACAGTTCGCCGGCAGGGCGCTCGCCATCTTCCGGGAAAAGGTGCTCGACGATGCAGCGAACCGGGCGCTCCTGGAAGACGAGGCCTACCGGGTGCGGACCTGCTCCATGGCGTTGGTGGACAACGAACAGCGCGTCGCTTTTTACGATGGAGAGGTCAGGGTCGTCGGTCCGCGAGGGGACGAGGTCTGTTGCTTCGCTCCGGACAGCTATGGTGAATGGATTGCCGAGCGGGTGGAGCCATGGAGCTTCATCCGGACCACCTATCTTCGGCAGCGCGGGTGGCAGGGGCTTGTGGAGCACGATGATACGCCGCTCTACAAGGTAGGCCCCCTGGCGCGTCTGAATGTTGCGAACGCCATGGCCACCCCCCTTGCCCAAGCGGCCTACGAGGAGTTCAGAAGCTGTTTCGGCGGCATGCCGGTCCATCAGACCCTGGCAACCCACTGGGCGCGCCTGATCTGCGCCCTGCAGGCAGCCGAACGGAACCGGGAGATCGCCGCGGATCCGCTCCTCACCGGCCACCATCTCCGGAACCTGGACTTCAATCTCACCGGCCGAGGGGTCGGCTGCGTCGAAGCGCCGCGCGGCATCCTCTTCCATGACTACCGGACCGACGAAAAGGGTATCCTGACTGCGATCAACATGATCATTGCCACCCAGAACAATGCCGGTCCCATCTCCCTGGCCATCAAGAAGGCTGTCCGCCGGTTCATCCGGGGAGGGGAGGTCCGGGAAGGGCTCCTCAACCGGGTGGAGATGGCCTTCCGCGCCTTTGACCCCTGCCTTTCCTGCGCCACGCACGCCCTCCCCGGTGCGATGCCGCTGAACGTGCAGATCCGCGACCACCACGGCAACATCATCATGCAGCTCAGGCGCTGAGGGACCGATGATAGGGAGACGCCCCTATTTCCTGGCCTTGGGATGGGCCTTGTCGTAGACCTCCATCAGGCGGTCGATGTTGACGTGGGTGTATTTCTGGGTAGTGGAGAGGGAGGAGTGACCCAACAGCTCCTGGATGGCGCGGAGATCGACGCCCCCTTCCAGAAGGTGAGTGGCAAAGGTGTGGCGCAGGGTATGGGGGGAGATCTTCTTCATGGTGGCGAGCCGCAGGATGTGGCGATCCACGATCCGCCCGACGCTGCGGCGGGTGAGCCTGCCGCCGCGGGAGTTGAGGAAAACCGCCCGGTCAGGGGTGGCGGCCGGCAGCGCACCCAGGTAGGTATTGAGAGCGCGCAGGGCATGGCTCCCCAGCGGCACGATCCGCTCCTTCCCCCCCTTGCCCAGCACCCGCACCAGCCCGCCGTCCAGGTCGAGGCTGGCGATATCCAGGCCGGTCAGCTCAGAAACGCGCAGTCCCGACGAATAGAGCAGCTCCAGGATCGCCCGGTCGCGCAGGGAAAGCGTTTCCGGCCCATCCGGCGCCTCCACCAGGGCGGTCACCTCGTCGATGGTGAGATGGTACGGAATCCGCTTCTCCCGCTTGGGGGTGCTTACGAGCTCTGCCGGGTTCCTTTCCACCAGCCCATGGCGGACAAGGTAGCGGTAGCAGGCGCGGATGGCTGCCAGCTTGCGGCCAATGGTGCTGCGCATCTGCGCTTTCATGAGCCGGGCGAGATAACGCCGGATCAGCAGGTGATCCACCGCTGCGGCGGTCGCGGCAGCGCCCCGTTCCTGGCGGACGAAGTCGAGAAACTGGTTCAGGTCGGTACGGTAGGCGGTCAGGGTATGGGGGGAAACGTTGCGTTCGGAGGAGAGGTAGACAAGAAAGCGTTCGATGGCGGCATGCATGGCGGCTACCCCGTTTCCCGGTGCAGGTCGACGAAATCCCGCAACTCGTTCATGCGCACCATGGCAAGACCCTCGCCGATGACCTCGCGGAATTCGATCCCGACTCCGGGGGGGTAGTTCTGTTTCCTCCGCCCACTCCCCACGTTCAGCCAGGCCACCCGGCCGCGGGCGATGATGCGCGGGGAAGCGGCATCCAGCAGGCAGAACGAGAGCATGAGCTCCGCATCCGCAGGCAGATCGAGAACGGTTGCCACATAGACGCCGTTGTAGCTGAGATCCACGGCCAGGGCACCGACCTCCTGGCCCGCCATCTGCAGAATTACCTCCCGATCAAAGGCAACCCTTCTCTTGCGCCGCTCGATGACCTGCAGGAAACGGTGGGTCTTTTCCAGGAAGACCCTGCCGTTCACCGGCTTTTCCAGGAAATCGTCGCACCCGGCCCGCCAGCTCTGCCGGACATCGTCGGCACGGCCGGCATTGGTGACCATGATGACCGGGATCGAGGCGAGCGCGGGATCGGTCTTGATCATCGAGCAGCAGGTTATGCCGTCCAACCGGGGCATGTTGATGTCCATGACCACCAGGGATGGGAGTTCGCGACGGATGACCTCCAGGGCCTCTTCGCCGTTGTGTGCCGTCAGGATCCGGACCGGCGAGCTCTCCAGAAACCCCTTTTCGATCTCCAGGAAGAGCTGGACATCATCCACCAGGAGGATTTTGGGAATTGCAGGGGCAGCGGCGAGTCCGTCGCCGTCAGTGCGCAAGACGCGCCTCCACCGAGCTGACCTTCCCCTGCATGGTGTGCTCTGCCCGGTCGCGCCGGTCGTCGATCTTGATCAGCGTCGACACCCGCTGCGCACCGGCAGCAAAGGGGGACTCGTGCATGCGGCGAATCACCGCCAGGATGCTGTCCAGCTCCCCTTCGATGATGGTTCCCATGGGAGTGAGCTGGTACGCAAGGCCCGAATCCCTGACAATGGAGACACAGCCGGCCACGAAACGGGAGACCCCGGCCTCGCCGGTCCCGAGAGGCGCGATGCTCACTTCGACAACAGCCATGCACGACCTCCTCATGATTATATTATAAGAATCCTTTATCAGAAAACCGCCTGCTTTGCCACTCGAAACCTGAAAAACTTTGACTAATGAAAGTGTGGATTCTATAGTTTTGCCATGCAGACCGTAACCATTGTAAAAGCAGACAGTTATGACGCAGGCTCGATCCGTGCGGCCCTTGATGCACTGCTGGCCCCCCTGGGGGGGATGGCCGCATATGTCCGGCCGGGCGAGCGGGTGCTGCTGAAGCCGAACCTGTTGTCGGCCAAACCGCCCGACCGGGCCGTGACCACCCACCCGGCGCTGGTTCGCGAGGTGATCCGCCTGGTCCGGGAAGCCGGGGGCATCCCCGTTGTCGGCGATTCGCCGGGAGTGGGCGGCCTCAGGCGCGTGGCGGAAAAATCCGGCATACTTGCCGTGCTCGAAGAGACCGGTACCGAACTGGTCGAGTTCACCGAGCCGAGGGAAGTCGCCGGCAGCGGCACCTTCAAGCGGATTGCCCTGGCAGCCCCCTACCTGGAGGCCGACCGGGTCATCAATCTGCCCAAGCTGAAGACCCACGAGATGATGACCGTCACCTGCGGCGTCAAGAACCTGTTCGGGGCCGTGGTCGGGACCGCCAAGGCGGCCTGGCACCTGAAGGCCGGCGCCGACCGGGAGCTGTTCGCCCGGATGCTGGTGGAGATCCACCAGTTGCGGCCGCCCGACCTCACCATCGTCGACGCCATAACCGCCATGGAAGGAGACGGGCCGGGCAGCGGCGACCCGCGCCAGGTGGGATGCCTGCTGGCTGGGGTCAATGCGCTGGCGGTGGATGTCGTGGCCGCCGACATCATCGGCATCCCGCACAAACTCCGCTATGTGGAGCGGGCTGCCGAGCGGCTCGGCATTCCGGGCACCGACCGCGCCGACATCGTCGTGGCAGGGGCACCCCTCGACGAGGTCAGGGTGCAGGGGTTCCGACTCCCCCATATCTCCGACGTCCAGTTCGGTCTCCCCTCGTTCCTCAAGAACCGCCTCAGACAGCACCTGACCTCCCGTCCCGTCGCCATCCCCGGCAAGTGCCGCCTGTGCGGAATCTGCCGCGACGCCTGCCCTCCCGGGGCCATCACCCTGAAGGATGGGAAGCTCGTCATCGACTACCACAGCTGCATCCGCTGCTTCTGCTGCCGCGAACTCTGCCCCGACGCAGCCCTGACCGTCCGGGAAGGCGCCCTCCTGAAGTGCATCAGGAAATGCCTATAAACAAATTTGGCGCCCAGCAGGTTGACAATCAAAAAGGAATGATTATCATAGAATCATCCTCGAGGAATCTAGACCAGGGGGAATTCCCGGAAAGGAGAACCGGCTCTGATGTGGACACAAATCTATATGCTTCGCCCGGTAACCCGCTGCAAGGAGGGTTGCCCTAGTTAGCCCACCGCTTCAGTGCGGTGGGCATGCACCAGAGGCCCCCTGGTTTCTTATACAGGGGGCTTTTTCTGTGCACACGGTCAGCATAAATATTCCTCGCATCGCTCCTTTCTTTGTACTAAACTTCCTGATGGAATTCAGATAGATCGTCCTTTCCCACAGAGGGTACCATGAAGAAAATCGCTGTAACCGCCGTCGTTCTTGCACTCATAGCCGGAACCGGCTTCTATTTTGTCAAAAACAGAAATCCGGAGATATCGTACCGCACGGCCAAGCTGGAACGGGGGACCATCGTAGCCACGGTAGCGGCAACCGGGAACCTGAGCGCTGTTACCACGGTGCAGGTGGGAACCCAGGTGTCGGGAACCATCCAGAAGCTCTACGCGGATTACAACTCCAGAGTGCGCAAGGGTCAGGCCATTGCAGAGATAGATCCGTCCCTGTTCAATGCCGCGGTCGAACAGGCCAGAGGCAATGCATTGAATGCCGAGGCAAACCTTCTGAAGGCAAAGGTGACCCTTGCAGATGCCGAACGGACCATGACACGCAACAAGAAACTGCTGGCTGACGGGATCATCTCCCAAGGTGATTACGACGTGGCGGAAACCGCCTACCTTTCGGCCAAGGCGTCGATCAAGGCAACCGAGGGGAGCGTTGCCCAGACAAAAGGAGCCCTGCTCCAGGCCAGGACCAATCTCCGCTACTCCGTCATCCGCTCTCCCGTCGACGGAATCGTCATCTCCCGGGCCGTCGATGTCGGCCAGACAGTGGCCGCTTCCTTCCAGACCCCTACCCTGTTCACCATCGCCCAGGATCTCACCAAGATGCAGATCGAGACCAGCGTCGACGAGGCCGATATCAGCCGCGTCAGGGTCGGCCAGGATACGACGTTCACCGTGGATGCCTATCCCGAGCAGTCCTTTGTCGGAAAGGTCGTCCAGGTTCGCAGTGCGCCCGTGGTTACCCAGAACGTCGTCACCTACGTTGTCGTGATCAACGTCGACAACAAAGAGATGAAACTCAAACCCGGCATGACCGCCAATGTCTCCATTGAGGTCGGGAAAAAGGTGGACGTGCTGAAACTCCCGCCAGCGGCCCTGCGTTTCAAGCCCAAGATAAAAGGTGAAGAACAGAAAGAGAAAAAGCCCGGCTCATCGCAACAGCAGGGTGGAAAGCAGGGACGCAAAGACAAGGGGCAGCAGGTATATGTCCTGAAAGAGAACAAGCCGGCAGCCATATCGATAAAAACCGGCATCGGCAACAACAGCAGCATCGAACTCGTGGAAGGCGCCCTGAAAGAGGGTGACGAAGTCATCATCGAACAGCTGGGCGGCGACACGAAAAAGAAATCGGGCGCCGCAATGGGAGGCTCACCGATGGGGCCACGGCCTCATTGACGGTGAGAGGAAGACAGCACGTGGATTCAGTCATTTCATTAACAGATATCCGTCGCGTTTTCACGATGGGGGACCAGCAGTTCGAAGCGCTGAAAGGGGTATCCTTCAGCGTTTCCGCAGGGGAATTTGTCGCCATCATGGGGGCATCGGGCAGCGGCAAATCAACCTGCATGAATATCCTCGGCTGCCTCGACCGCCCTACTACCGGGGAATACCGGCTGGACGGGGTGGATGTGGGCTCCATGAACCACGACCAGTTGGCCGACATCCGCAACAGCAAACTCGGCTTTGTCTTCCAGGGATTCAATCTGCTGCCTCGCACACCGGCTGTGGAGAATGTCGAACTCCCGCTCGTCTATGCAAAGGTTCCGGCAAAGGAACGCCGACAGAGAGCACTGGCCGCCATGGAACATGTCGGCCTCAACGGCAAGGAGAACAACCATCCGACCCAGCTCTCCGGGGGGCAGCAACAGCGCGTCGCCATTGCACGGGCACTGGTGAACTCGCCAGCGGTCATACTCGCCGATGAGCCGACGGGGAATCTCGACAGCGCCACCAGCGAGGAGATCATGAATCTGTTCAATGAACTGAACCGGAACGGCATCACGATCATCATGGTCACGCACGAACCTGATGTAGCTGCCCATGCTGCCCGGCGGATCACCTTCCGCGACGGCAGCATCATCGCAGACACCCGAGCCTAGCCTATGGATATGCTGCAGACCCTCAAAATTGCCCTGCGTGCCCTCCGCACGAACAAGATGCGCTCATTCCTGACCATGCTTGGGATCATAATCGGCATCGCCGCCGTCATTGCCATGATGGCTGTCGGTGCCGGTGCAAGCCACGTCATCGCCCAGCAGATAGCAAGTATCGGCAGCAACATCATCCTCGTCATTCCCGGCTCCACCACCAGTGGCGGTATCCGCGTAGGAAGCGGCTCCACCCAGACGCTCACCAGCGACGACGTCAAGGCGATCATAGCCGAGTGCCCGTCGGTGGAATTTGCTGCCCCCTCGGTCAGGACCACCTCCCAGGTGATCTATGGCAATATGAACTGGTCGACCGTGGTCATGGGGACAACCCCCGAATTGTTCGACATCCGGGAATGGGGAGTCGTAAACGGCAGGAGCATCGGGCAGCAGGATGTGGATGGCGCTGCCAAGGTATGCCTCCTGGGGCAGACCGTTGCGGAGAACCTGTTCGGCGAGGAAGACCCGGTAGGTAAGATCGTCCGCATCAAGAAAGTCCCCTTTACCGTTATCGGGGTTCTCGAACGGAAGGGGCAGTCACCGCAGGGGCAGGACCAGGACGATTCGATCTTTGTACCGCTTAAAACCGACCAACGCAACCTTGTCCGCTCCCAGTTCACCAACACCGTTGGTGCGGCGCGGGTGAAGGCAAAAAGTAAAGAGCTCCTCGACAATGCCGAGCAGGAGGTTCAATCCCTGCTCAACCAGCGGCACCGGATAACGAACGGCAAAGAACCGGACTACACGATCCGCAACCTGTCGGAGATCCTGGCCGTTGCAGAGCAGTCATCCAGGGCAATGTCCCTGCTGCTCGGGTCGGTCGCATCCATCTCGCTTATCGTGGGGGGAATCGGCATCATGAACATCATGCTGGTCTCGGTCACCGAGAGGACCAGGGAGATCGGCATCCGAATGGCAATCGGAGCGCGGCGCAACGACATCCTCATGCAATTCATGACCGAAGCGGTGCTGTTGACGATGATCGGCGGTATAATCGGGATCGGATTGGGGGCAGGCGGGGCCATGGTTGTGTCAAAAATGCTCGAATGGCCGACCTTGATCTCGGTCCAGTCGGTTACCATCGCCTTCCTGTTCTCTGCTGCAGTCGGAATTTTCTTTGGATTCTATCCCGCTCGCAAGGCAGCCAGACTCAATCCGATTGACGCCCTTCGCTACGAGTGACCGGGAAATCGACGTGCAGGCCATTGCCCGCACGTCACAGACGACAGCGCACTGCCAAAAGGATGTCAGCGATTCTTTGCCGTCATCGCCAAGGCGCGTCTGATGCGGGAGATGATTCTTACTGCGTTGACCGGTTTGGCAATGAAATCGAAGAACCCCGAGGAGAGCGCCTTCTGCTCCTCTTCGGGTGAAGCCTTGGAAGTAAGCAGGATCACCGGCGTATCCGCGGTTTCCGCCTGGGCTGCCTACGCCCGTCTCAGCCCGAAACCATCCATGCGCGGCATCACCGCATCGCAGAGGATAAGACAGGGCTTGCTGCTCAGGGCGGCCTTCAACCCTTCGACCCCGTCGGCAGCCTGCAGCACCTCGAACCCCTCCCGCTCCAATGCCGCCTTGATCACATTGGCCACCACCGGCGAATCCTCGACCACGAGGATGCGGCAGGGTGAGGTCTTGGCAACCTCTTCCCCCTTGAAATAGTATTCCCGTATCGCAGCCATGATCTCCTCGGCTGAGGAAAGGACCGCCATGACCCGGTGGCCGGTGCTCCGGGCAATGTCGTCCAGCACGTCCAGTGCGGTAGGATCTGCCACGGCCACCGCCAGCATGCCATCCTTCAATTGCAGGGGGAATATGGTATGCTCCACGGCAAATTCGGCAGTCACCAGGGCAAGAATAGCGGGCGGAAAGGCATGCCCCCGGATCTTTTTCGCGGTGCGCATGGAAAGCTGCGCTGCCATCACGTCGACGAGTTCGTCCTCGGTGACGACCCCCATATCCTCCAGAATGGCCCCGATCCGCCGACCGCTTCCCTGCTGGCGCTCCAGGGCACGTTCCAGGGTCTTTGCGGTAATGATACCGGCC
>JACRPV010000158.1 GCA_016223015.1 Geobacter sp.
CACCAGACTGGCAGAGCAGGGAGACGGTAGAATCCGTCGTGTCAATACCGCTGACATCCACCGAGCCCAGTTCGGGGAAGTTCGTCCCGTCCGCTACTGGTATCTCACCTCTTCGGAAGTCCAGGCGCTACAGCTTGCCTAGACCCTGGAGAAGAGGATGGTCGCCAAGCTCGCGGAAGGGGAAACACCGGACATCGATCCGGCTGAATGCAGCAGTAGCCAGTCGTTTTCATCCCTGATGACCAAGGCGCTTAAGGAGGGGAACTTCAACTACACGGACCCGTCGTCCCTGTTGAAGAAGATGACCCAGCACGAGAACGCCCGAGTCAGGAAAGACAACAAGGGGGAAGCGCCGATCAAAAGTAACATCATCCATCTACCGATCACCAGACCGGAACCTGCTCCAGTTCCACCATCCATTGCCGTTATCCATTGTGAAAACGGCAGAGAGGTCACTCGGGACCTGCCATTCGGCATGTACCAGACCTTGCTGGATGCCGGAGCCCTGGAGTTCACCCTGTTTGGCGTCTATGTGCGTACTCCCGCCCCCAAGCGGAAATACGCCTGACGAAACCTCAACTATCAACCCGTGCGGGGACAGATACCCCCGTAAGGGTCGGTCTGTCCCCGCCCATTACAAGGAGACAGACCATGACAGACACCATATCAGCAAAACGCCTCATTATCCCCGTTCACGACAATAGCGAGTTTTTCTCTGACACCGCGGACTACGCCGTCATCGATCTCGACGCCACGCTCATCGAGCGGATCAAGAAGCTCGCGGTGGTTGTCAGGCAGATGAAGGCCTGCAAGATCAGCGAATTCAACTATGCCTGCGAGTTCATGACGGCTGATGTGGACGCCGAACCTGATAACGGCAAGGTTGCCCTGAAGGAATTCGAGGGACGGATGGAGTGCAACACTCTGAACGTCACCGATGACGATTTCTTCTGGTCGGGCTTCTACAAGCATACCGATGTCCGGTGGGAAACCGACACTGTGCGACTTGTTGTACTCAATGAACCTGCCGTCCACGATAAACGGGAAACCTGCGGAGAAGAGGAGGTCGCGGCATGAGCCCTCTTGAACGAACGACAGACGAACCGACCAACGAGGAACGTGCCGACCGGATCGACACAGTCATGCAGGCTTACTGTCTGACCCTTGAAGAGCGCGATTTCGACGGCGACGAAGATGACGTCAAGGACATGCTCACGGATCTGATGCACTTCTGTGAGCGGATGGAGATTGACTTCGAGGAGAATCTCCGCGTCGCCCGCAACAATTACGAACATGAACGGAATGCAGAACGTGGCAACTCCGACCACATCGGCTGTCCGTTGTGTGGCTGCTTTCTGAAGGTCGCCCGGACCGACCCCCTGTTGGGCATCGACCGGGAGTTGTATGACTGCCAGGAGTGCGATGAAACATTCATCAGGGAGCTTAATGTCCCGGACAGTGCTCTCGAACGGGCCGTCAAATGTGTCGGCTGCGGCAACATGATTCCGCAATCCTCAGCACGCATCTTTTACCAGCGCGACGACTACGCCCATTTCATCGGCGAATGCTGCTGGGGGACGATCCATTGCGCGACTGACCCAACAACCATAATCCAACCTGCGGGGAGACACGACAATCCCCAAGGGGGAAGTCTGTCTTCCTGCCTATTGCAAAGGAGACAGACCATGGCCACCAAAATCACTCTCAACCCCGGCTATGCCGGCGGCGTCTATGTTCTCGACCACGGCGAGTTCTACACCTGTCTGGGCTACGATGTCGTTTTGAAGAAAGCGGCAGCCCTGGCTACGGAACTGAACTCTCCCGAATACTCCCCTGTTCCGACCGAACGCGGCACCATGACAGCATACCGCAAGTATGCTGCCCTGGTTGATAAGGCCCGCCAGAATAATATCGCCACCGGATGGCGCTCGCGTGTTGACCTGACAGCCGATCTGATCGGCCTGGAGGGAAAACGTGTAGAGGTCATCGACTGTTACGGGGACCGCCGACGTTTCATCGTCGGGCGGTCGACCGGGTGGATACCATGCCACCTGGAGATCAAATCCCGGAGCAGTTCCGGAGGCGAAGCTGTCTGGGGGACTCCGTTTCGTTCGGTACGGGTAGTTGGAGGTACGGCATGAACATAGGCCATCACACGACAGGAGGTGCAAGAAGGATGACCGTGAAAACCGTCATCTCAGCGGCGAAGGAATTCGGCGTACCGGAACGCTATGCGATCATGCGCCGGCTTGCCTTCCTGCAACCGCAAATCAAACATCTGGAACGTAAGATCTGGGGAGAGCAACGGCGAATGGAACGCAGTCATGATCCGCTGACAAAGGCTCTTATTGCATCCTTCATCAAAGACCAGGAGAAGGAGTTGCGACCTCTGAAGTTGGAGGCAGCTTCTCTGCTTAACCACGTCAACGGTAAGGAAGCGGGACCGGTAGCTGGCAAGATCACCCCTGAGATGATCGAGCAGGCCCGGCAGTATCCCATAACCAGCATCATCGACTTCCCTAAAGGGAAACACCGTTGCTGTCCGTTTCACAAAGACAGCAATCCATCCATGGCGCTGTACGAGAATCATGTCCACTGTTTCGTCTGTAACCGGACATGGGATTCCATCAGTGCCACGATGGAGCTTGATGGCGTGACTTTTCGGGAGGCCGTGCTGGCGCTCCAGACCTAAGCCGATAACTATCAACCCTATGGGGGCGACCACTGCCCCTAAGGGGGAGTCCGCCCCCAACATTTTCGGAGGTGGACATGAACTTTAATCTATTCGGTGAACCGGTACCACCGGTCACCAAACGAATCATGGTGAGATCTATCGAGGCCCGTTACCGCAACGAGGTCGTGCGTGACGATGCCCCAGAGTGGGTATCGCTGCGTTTCACGAAACCAGAGCAGGTCTTCGAGATTTTCCGGAATCTCCGTCGTGAGACAAAAGAGCATTTTGTTGTTCTGCATCTGGACGGTAAGAACCGGATCGTCTGTTTTGATCGGGTATCAATCGGCTCACTTAACCAGGCCATCGTGCATCCCAGGGAGGTGTTCAAGACGGCATGCCTGTCCAATGCGGCAGCCATCCTTCTCGTGCATAACCATCCGACGGGTGACCCGACTCCCAGTAAGGAGGATATCGCCATCACTACGCGTCTCAAGGAGAGCGGTGAGATTCTCGGTATCAGGGTGTTGGATCATATCATCGTCGGCGATGACGATTTCCTGAGTTTTGTCGAAAAAGGATATCTGTAATTAGTGGGGGAGTGGCGCTTCGTGCGCCCTCCCTCGACTCTTCCCCCGGTTCAAAAGGGTTCCCTGGAGTCACCGTCCCGACGGTGGTTGCAGGGAGCCCTTTTGGGCCACCATCACATCGATAAGGGGGAGAGAGTCATGTCAGTTCGCGCACGTATCAACGGTAGGGAATTCACGCTGTCATGGGAGGAGTTCGAGAAGGCTCTGCAGAGGAACAATCTGTCAGGAAGCGAGTTCGAGGTTCTTGCCATCATTTCGGGAGTGAAACCTTACTAGCATCTTCAGGTTGGATACCCGTCCGGCCTGGATAGAGGCGGCCCTTGTGGTCGCCTTTTTATTTATGTGTATCGACTCAGGTGGAGCGTGAATAAACAAACTCCCGTAACCCCTGATCAATATTCGAAGAGGGTGAGATCTTCCTGTCTAACCAGAACGGCAAGTGATTCAATCTCGCCAGCGTGGACACCTTGTTGTCGCAACAACGGCAGCCGGCGGAGAACATCCTGCATCTCTTCGGCAGTTGCCTGAGTTTCAGTCACAAGGCCAGTGGTAATATACTGCTGTCGAAAATCTACCTGAAATTTCCGTCCGCTCCTGCGGTAATACTTGACTTCATCGACCACCGTTGAGGCAACATACAGGTCATACATGGCAACAAGTCGGTCAAAAACGTCGATTTCGAGAAGTTTGATGATAACGTCGGCATCAAGAAGCCATAATTTCAATCGACTCGCCCTCCGCCTCGCTCAATCCCCGATATTCAAGAAACTCATCAATATCAGCGCGATCAATATCGAGCAGTTCTGAGAACTTGCCGCGAGAAATCAGTCCCTTGCGGAGACATTTCACTGCAAGTAGTGTGAATCTTTCCGAGGAGGGGGCTTCGTAGTCAGCATCCCTTCTGATGCGCCGGTCGATCATCAAAAGCTCATCGTTTCTTGCCAGAACGTTCGCCTTTTCCCATTCGATGAAACGCATGTTCGCCATTCGATAGAGCAACGCCTGTGTTGAAACGCCAAATTCCCGGGCAATGTCGACAATGTCCGAAAAGGAAAGCTTTTGTTCCTTTATCCGTGCATTCAGCTCTTCGCGAACTGTACTTTCCGGAAGAAGCAGAGTCGAGGCAAAGCGCTCAGCCTTTTTCTCAATATCCTTGAACAGCGCTTCATCTTGCTCAAGATCCGAAGGGTTAAACGTATTCCAGGTAATAATATGGAACAATTCGTGGGCAAGAGTGAAATTGATGCGCCATGGTGCTTCTTCGCTATTAACGACGATGGCGGCGCCGAATTCAGGGTGAACCGTTGAAGCAGCTGAGCCAAACTCGGACAACTCGATAAAGAGAATTTTGGTGCGGAGCATCTGTTCCATAACCTTCTGCAGAGAAAGTGCAGGCCGGCTGCCCATATTGAGAAGATTACTCACCTTGGCAGCCAAGGCATCAACCTGATGGTAGGTGCGGATGTCTGCCGGTGAAACGGAAATATCAGGATCAGATCCTTCGTCTACCAGATCGAGCAGTTTTTCGAGGAGATGAGACTCCTCGAATCTGTGCTTTATTGATGCCTCTATTTCTGTTTTTCGTTCAGATGGTGCCCGTCGCCAGAGAAAATGCACCGCTGGCTGTGGGATATCATCCCCCATAAGCAGGTTGTTCAAGTTACAAAAATACGTTTTGGCAAATTGAGCCAACTCGCTCGCCTTTACCTCCCGCTCACCTTTTTCGATGTTACTCAGTGTCTGGTAATTGGTGAAACCAAGACGAGTTGCTGCATCGCCAATCGACAAGCCAACCGCTTCGCGGGCCTTTCGGAGACGTTCAGCCAATTCCAATCTCGACATTAAATTTCCCCCTTTCTGTCAAGTAAAAATATAAATAAATTATACTTGCGTGTCAACAATATAATAATTTAGTATATTGGTGAGTGACAAAGCGAACACCACACAATATATTGAATTAAATTGTTAACGAAACACCATATGTGGTGCAAAAAACAAAAAGGAGATTGCCATGTCACGGAAAGAACATCATGTAGTACCGAACTCAAACGGCGGATGGGATGTTGTCAAACCGGGAGCTCAGCGAGTATCTGTTCACACGGAGACAAAGAGGGAAGCAATTAATCAGGGGAGAACAATCAGCCAGAACCAGCAGTCAGAGTTCATAATCCACAACAAGGACGGCAGAATATCCGGGGCAGACAGTCACGGCAACGACCCATTTCCACCCAGAGGTTGAAATGCGGCCACGTCGCAGGATAGATAACAAAGTTAACAACGAAGCCGTAAATCTTGAGTTTCGGAAACATTTGTGGGAAGCGGGCAAATCGGCAAACGAAAACGCCGACAAGGCAATACTCACGCTATCCGCTGGTGCGCTCGCCCTCTCAATAACATTTCTCAAGGACATAGTTCCACTGAAGGATGTCATCGAGCTGCCGCTGATCATCGCGGCCTGGTGCGCATTCGGCAGTTCTATCGCCTGTGTTCTGTTTTCCCTGTACGA
>JACRPV010000159.1 GCA_016223015.1 Geobacter sp.
GAAAGTCGCCTTGATGCTTCGCGGCGTCCGCACGCGTCGCGAGATTGCCGGCGCTTGCCGCTTTCGAGAGCAGATTCGCATCGGCGACCAGCGCATTCACTGCATCAATACATTGGTTCAGGTTGTTTCTAATTCCGTTGAAATCGCCGTTGTACTGGTCCGTGATCTTGGACGGAATGTCACCCTTGCTGATCCGATCGACGTATTCCGCCGCGACGTTCAGCGGACCGATCACCGCGTCGAGCGTGTCGTTGACGCCTTGCACGATGTCGCGATAACTGCCCTGGAATTTTGCCGCGTCACCGCGCGTCGCGAGCTTGCCTTCGACGGCGGCTTTGGTGAGCATGTTTGCTTCGCTCACGAGTCCGCGCAGCGATTCAGTCGTCGCCTTCAACGCTGGCGAGATTTCATCTTGGGTATCTCTGGGGTTGACATTGGTTGAGAGATCACCCGCCGCGATTTTCTTCATTGTGCCAACCACAGTGTTCTGGAGATCGTCGGCGAATTGATCCATCGTGTTCGCCAGAATACCAATCTCGTCCTTTCGTTTCGTCCTGAGGCGCATCCCCAGGTGCCCTTTGCCCATTTCCTGGATCATCGTCATCACCGGTACCAGCGGTTTGGTGATGTAGCGTGCCACGAGGAAAGCAGTCACCCCAATCGCGCCAATCAGCAAGAGCGCAGCTAGCATAATGCGCCACACGGCAGTTGCTACCTCCGCATCAATTTTTGCCAGCGAGAACCCCACACGGAACCCGCCCCAGTGCTTGCCTTTGACATAGATGGGCGCCGACATGTCCCACGCTATTTCGCCAGTGTCCCGGCGATAGATCTGACGCAGTATTGGTTGCAAATTTTGGGCAGCAGCAATGCCGACTGGATCATTGAAGAGGCGCTTGGTTCGATTGCCCACCAAGTCGGTCTGATAGTCGCCGGTGAGCATCTTTGTGTAACGCGTGTTGTGTGTGGGAAGATAGCTGTTCGTATCCACCGCTACGGCGAAAAGGACATCCGCATCTTTGAGGTATGTGTCTTCGATCTGGAGGATATTGGCATCCAGGAAACTGTCATTGGCGGTGTGATACTTTTGTGGATTGGTACCCGCGATCGGCTTATAGTCCTCGTCGAACACCTGCGCTTCCGTCAGCCGACCAGTGGCAATGGCATCTTCGAGAACATGACTAACGGACGCCGCGCCAGTCTGCGCCATACTCGTGCCTTTTTGAAGCAAGACTTCTTCCAACGTGTTTTTCTGCGATTGGACATCGTAAAAGATAAACGCAGCCAGCAATGCCGTCATTATCCCGACGATCAGCAATGTCGTTTTCGTTTGCAGACTGCCGGTCACCCATTTTAGGTTTGCCATGTTACCTTGCTCTCCTTGCAATTGCTCACGAACGATATGAGCGGTCCTCACGACGACTTCGTCATCCGTCCCGGACCCGTGCGCTCCACAATTCGCGATTTTTCCTTTGGGGTAGA
>JACRPV010000145.1:0-864 GCA_016223015.1 Geobacter sp.
TGCCCGGCTCGCTGTAGACCTTGATGGCCCCCTTGTGCCCCCTGACGATCCCCAGAATGGCCGCCATTCCCAGCCCCCGCCCGGTGAACTTGGTGGTGAAGAACGGTTCGAATACCCGCTCAATGGTCTCCCGATCCATGCCGCAGCCGGTATCTGCGACTTCCAGAAAGACATAGAGCCCTTCAACGAAATCTTTGTCGAGCCAGGTTTCCGCAAGGTACTTCCGGTCGCACTCCATACAGCCGGTAAAGACGGAGATGACGCCGCTCTTTTCCCCGATCGCCTCTGAAGCGTTGATGGTCAGGTTCATGACGATCTGGCGGATCTGGGTCGGATCGGCCTCGATGGCAGGAAGCGGCCGGGTGAGGTGATAACGGAGGATCGCCTTCTTGGAGATCGACACCTCCAGCATGGAGGTCATCTCCTCGACGAGCTGATTGAGATCCACCGGCTCGACGACAAAGCGCCCCTTGCCCGAATAGGCGAGCATCTGGCGCGCCAGGTCCGCAGCCTTGTCGGCAGCCGACTCGATCTGCCTGAGATGGTGCTCCGCCGGAGACCCGGGCGTGACCCGTTTCAGCGCCAGGCTGGCGTTGCCGGTGATGGAGAGCAGGATGTTATTGAAGTCGTGGGCAATGCCGCCCGCCAGCACACCGAGACTTTCCAGCTTCTGCACGTGGAGCATCTGCTGTTCCAGTTTGTGACGATTCTCCTCCGCCTCCTTCCGCTCGGTCACGTCGCGGTTGGAGACCCGTTGCCCCAGGTAGGCACCATGGGCAAAGACCTGCCGGCAGACATGGTGCATCCACCGCACCTCTCCCGCTCGGGTAACGATCCTGAAGTCGATTTCCGCCGCGGTGCCGG
>JACRPV010000145.1:985-12630 GCA_016223015.1 Geobacter sp.
GTCACCAGCCCCGAATCGGCATGAAAATCGGCCGGGGGGTACCCGGTCACCCGTTCGCAGGAGGGGGAGATGTACTGTATGGCGCCTGCGGGATCGGTCCAGTATTCCCAGTCCTGGGTCCAGTCGCAGACAGTGCGGAATTTCTGCTCGCTGGCACGCAGTTCTTCCTCGTAGAAGTGGCGACGGCGGGAATAGAGGGCGATACCCGCACTTCCCACCAGCCAGAGACTGACATAACCGGCAATGATGTTGTTCCTGACCTTTGTTTCCGACCCATAGTAGCCGGAGAGCGGGATCGAGATGCTGATCCCTCCCCTGATGTCCCCCAGTCGGTACCCCTGGGCCGCATGGCACTTGAGGCAGGGCTCTTCGGTGACGAAGCGGGAGATGAGCCGCAGGTAGGGAATACCGTTCAATACGGTCACCTCAGACCGTTCGGTGATTTCGCCCCGTTCTATGGCGGCAAGGGCTCCCCTCTCCCATTGGTCCGGCACATTGACGGGGTTGAGCGGTTTGAGGCTGACAAGTTTGCTGATAATGGGTGAGGCAGACGACGCCTTGATTGCTTCAAAAACCATTCTGGTCATGTAAGCAGGGTTGATGAGCGTCAACCGCTGGCCGTCGCTCGTGGTCACATCACGGTTGGGGACCCTGAGATGGGGATTGGGTGCGACCTTGTCCATGGGGGCATAGACCCCGCCCAGCCGTGCGCCCCAGGCCCGGTAGAACAGATTGAGCCGGTAGTAGTCCCGCGCCTCGTTCTCGGCGGATTTGAGGGTATAGTAATGGTGAAAATAGACGGTCATGGACAGCACCAGCGCGATCATCGCCGTCCAGATCACGATCTGGACAACACCATAGGTCTTGACAAAGGTGCTTACTGACGGATGACTCATGGCTAAGGTCCTTGAAACGTACCGTACCTGCTGAAATTATTCAAAGTTCTGCATAATCTTATCCCTTTGGATGGGGGGAGTCAATCCACGCACGCGGGAAAAACGAAGTGAGCCGGCAAGCGGGCGCTGGCCGCCTGCATCGTCGATCGGACCGGTGGAGAAGCTCTTCCCTGGACGAAACATAGAAAAACCGGCCGCCCCCTGGCACCTTGCCAGTTCCCCATCCTCTGCTATACCTTGAGACAGGCAATCACCAGCGGGAGCAGTCCGAAACGTCCGGCCAGCCCCCCTTCTTGCGACAGGAGTTCACATGCACGACCCCCGCGAAGACCATTCCGGCCTGATGCCCCTGGAACGGGACGCCTGCGCCATCATCTGCCACATCAACAAGGAAGTGCGGCCGACCCACGGCAACCTGCAGCGGACCATCGAGGCGCTGATCCGGATGGGGCACCGGGCCGGGGAGATCAACGGCGAAGGGGACGGCTGCGGCATCATGACCGACATCCCGCGCCTGCTCTGGGAAGAGATCCTGGCCAATGCCGGGCATGCACCGGCGCTGGCCCATGACCCCGGCCTCGCGGTCGGGCATTTTCTGGTGGAACGCCATGAACTGGAGCGTCATCCCGATCTGCAGTCCGCACTGCTCAGTCGCATCCGGGAGGCCGGCCTTAAAACGTCTCGCTCGTGGTCCGCTCCGGCTCGCTCAGGAATCTGCACGACCTGATCTTCGCCCTCGGCATGGGTGCCGATGCCCTCTGCCCCTATCTCATCTGGGAACAGGCAGCAACCCGCGAGGAGGGGGTGGGCAATACGGTCTCGGTCCTGACCAAGGGGCTGGAGAAGGTGATCTCCACCATGGGGACCCACGAGATCGGCGGCTACGGCAAGTATTTCGCCTCCATCGGCCTATGCAGCCACCTGACAGGGCTGTTCGAGACCCCCAACTTCTGCGGATCCGGTACGGGAGGGCTCACCCTGGCGCGACTCGAACGGGAAAACCGCGAACGGAGCGCCGTGGCCAGGAGCAGGGACCAGCAGCCGGTGCCGGTGCAGTTCCGGCTCTATCCCCGGATCTGGAAGATGGTCGGCCAGGTGGCGAAGATGGAGGAGACCTATGCCGACCTCTCCCGCCTCGTCCAGCAGCTGGAAGGGGAAAATCCCCTGTCGCTTCGCCATCTCATCGATTTCCGCTTCCAGGAGGAGCTGACGGTCGACCCGGAGGAGGTGGATACCACGGTGGGGTCGCATGACCTGCCGATCCTTTTCTCCGCCATGAGCTTCGGTTCCCAGGGGGAGACCCCGTTCCGCATCTATGCCGAGGCTGCCCGGCGCCTCAATATCGTCTGCATGAACGGCGAAGGGGGCGAAATCGGCGATATGCTCGGGAAGTACCGGAAGAACCGGGGCCAGCAGATCGCCTCCGGACGGTTCGGGGTCAACATGGAGTTCCTCAACTCCGCCGACTTCCTGGAGATCAAGGTCGGCCAGGGGGCCAAGCCGGGCGAAGGGGGGCATCTGCCCGGATTCAAGGTGACGGAAAAGATCGCCGCGGCCCGCCACGCCACCCCCGGCGTGTCGCTCATCTCCCCCTCCAACAACCACGACCTCTACTCCATCGAAGACCTGGCCCAGATCATCGAGGAGCTGCGCACCGCCAATCCATCCGCCCGCATGTCGGTAAAGGTGCCGGCGGTGGCAGGGATCGGCAACATCGCCCTCGGCGTTGCCAAGGCCGGCGCCGACATCACGGCGGCGCCCGCACCGGCCGGGACGTGGTCAAGCTGATGCTCCTGGGCGCCAACCGGGTCGGCTTCGGCACCATGGCCATGGTCATCATCGGCTGCACCGCCTGCCGCGGCTGCCAGCTCGGCACCTGCCACGTGGGGATCGCTACCCAGATCGAGACGACCGAGGAGGCGGAGCGACAGGGGCTGAAGCGCTTCGTGCCGCGCGTCCTGGAAAACGGCGTCATCTACGAAACCACCTTCTTCCGGGGCATGGCGCGGGAGATCAGGATTCTCACCGCCAAGCTGGGCTACCACCGCACCCAGGATCTGGTGGGGCATGCAGAGCTCTTGACACAGACCAGGGGGCTCGACAAGCTGGACCTCTCCGATCTGCTCGCCCCCCCTGCCCCGGCCGGCGTGCCTCAGCTGGAGAGCGATGTCCGGATCATCCGCAAGCCCCTCAATTACCTCACGTCGCTCATCTCCGGGCTGGTGGCGGAGACCTTTGCCAAGGGAGAGGAGCGGGTCCGCTATGACGACGACAGCGCCACCAGTTCGGACCGCGCCATCGGCACCCACCTGGCCGGGACCATGGTCCGGGGCTGGCAGGAGGGACGGATCGGCGCATCGTGCGAGGCGCTCCTCCACTTTCACCGCGATTCGGTGCCGGGAAACGGCCTGGGCGCCTTCACCATCCCGCACATCACCATCCGCGTCGAAGGGGGAGCCCAGGACGGTGTAGGTAAATCGATGCGCGGGGGAAAAGTCGTCATCCTCAAGGGTGAAAACCGGAATGGGGTGCGGGTCGGCGGATCGGTGGGAAAAGGGCTCGGCTACGGCGCCCAGGGAGGGACCTTTATCGTGCAGGGGGAGGCGGACAGCAGGGCCTGCATCCGCCTCTCCGGGGCAGATGTCGTTCTGGGGGGCAGCATACGCAGCAGGATCGACGATACCCTGGGCAATATGGCCGGGCGGGCCACCCTGAAGGGATTCGCCTGCGAATATATGACCGCCGGCCGCGTGGTGGTGCTGGGCGATCCCGGCCCCTGGTTCTGTTCCGGCATGACCGGCGGCACGGTCTACTGCTATCTCGACACGGAGATGGGGTTCGACCGGGAGGTGCTGCGTCGGCGGATTGCGCAGGGGGCAGGGGTGGAGATCCGGGACCTGGACGAGTATGACCTGCCCCGGGTGGAACAGCTGCTCGGCAGATACCACCGCGAACTGCTCCATTCCCACCAGGAGGACGAGGCTGACTGGCTGGCAGAGGTGATGGCCCGGTGCAGGGGATCGTTCGTCAAGGTCGTTCCCGAGCAGGCAATGATCACCCCTAAAACCACGGAATAACCGGGCGCGCAGACGGTAACCGTCACCCTGAAGCCTGCACCGGGGCATCAGGACAGAAATAAAGAAAGCCACCCGCTGCCGGGTGGCTTTCTTTATTGACTATTCCGCGTGACGGCTAATCGTCGTCACGGCTGTGGTCGTCGTCGCGGTCATCCTGCTCGCCCGGACGATAGATCACGTTGCGGGTCACGCTGCCGGTGTTGCCCGCGGCGTCCGTTGCTGTAATGCCGATGGCATACACACCGGCCTTCCTGAAGGGGAGCTTCTGCTGGAATGCTCCCCTGCGCACTGTCGATGGTGTTGATCCCCGGCACCAGGTAGACGGTGGTGGTAAAGGTGGTGCCGCTGATGCTGGCGGACTGCGGGCTGCCGTTGTTGACCTTTACGGAAACCGTAGAGGTCTCGCTGATGCTGCCGGTCAGGGCGACGAAGGACTCGGTCGTGGTGATGTTGTCGGCCGGAGCGGAGACCGCAAGCACCGGAGCAGTGGGATCATAGGTGATGCTGCGGCTGTCGGTCTGCTGGTTGCCGGCGTTGTCGGTGGCGATCACGGTGACGGTATTTGCACCGGTCGTGAGCACCAGGGCAGTGCTGAACGAGCCGTCGGCATTGACGGTGACCGGCTGGTCATTGACGGTGACGGACTTGACGGCGACGTCATCCGTGGCAACGCCGCTGACGTTGAGGGTGGACTTGCTGGTGTAGGCGCCATCGGCCAGGGCGGAGATGGTCAGGACCGGCTTGGTGGTGTCGCCGGCAACGGTGACCGTCACCGTGGCACTCTTGGCGAGCGATACGTTGCCGGCCGCGTCCTTGGCCCATGCATAGAAGGTGACGCTGCCAGCGGCAGCAACGGTAACGCTGGCAGGGGGTGCGCTCAGCCAGCCAGCAGCCGAGGCGGCAGGAGCGGCGGCGCTCTGGGTGATCAGGTAACCGGCGACGGCCAGGTTATCGGTTGCGACGAATGCGGTGACCGGGATGGTGAGGCTGGTGGAGGTAGCCGGCAGGCTGAAGGCGCTGACCACCGGCGCTGCGGTGTCGGGCAGGGTGATGACGACGCTGGCGCTCTTGGCGAGCGACACGTTGCCGGCTGCGTCCTTGGCCCAGGCGTAGAAGGTAGCGGTGCCGGCTGCTGCGGCAGTGACGTTGGACGGGGCGGCTGCGGTCCAGGCCGTGGAGGCGGCGGCAGGTGCCGTGGCGCTCTGGGTAACGAGGTAGCCGGTTACACCGATGTTATCGGTTGCAGTAAAGGCGGTGACCGGCACGTTCAGGCTGGTAGCGGCTGCCGGCAGGGTAAAGACGCTGACAACCGGTACGGTGGTGTCGGTGGCAGAGGCAACGGTAATGGAGACGTTAACGGACTTTTCGCTATGGACATCGCCGGTTCCTGTGCCGTCTTCATTGCCGAAGTAGGCAATCCTCCAGGTGTAGGCGCCGGGCGCTGCCGGTGCCGGAGCGGAGAGAGCCGCCGGATAGGTGGCTGACCCGCCCATGCCGCTCTGAGTGCCCGTGGAACGCGCGATTTCTGCGCCGGTCTGGTCATAGAGCCGCACGCCGATCCAGCCGGTTCGTGCTCCAGAAGCAGACAGGGTGACGGTGACCGTTTCGCCGGGGGCATAGGCCGTTGTCTTGTTCGGTGTTGCGGCAATGCTTCCGCTGTGATGGTGGCATCCCGCGCAGGTTGCGGCAACGGGCGCACTGTGGCAGTCAGTGCAGCCTCTGGCTGAAAAATAGTTCGACTGAGCATGTGCGTTCACTCCAATGACAACAACACCCATCATGATAAAGAGGACTGGCAGGACTGCCGTTTTCAGTGTCTTCATTTTTGCTCCTTGTAATCTGTTTTCGGGACCAAGGTCCCTGATCTATGCTGCTTCTGCTACATCTGCGGACGTGGACGTCTTCTTACCCGGACATGGCCCCGACTGTCAGGCAACAAAAAAGCCGGGGCCGCATATCACGTGATATTTCGGCGACCCGGCTGTCTCAGAGAGACCCTCTAGGCTTTCCGTCCCACCCTCGCGGATGGTTTAGTATTGTCGTGTACCACCAACATTTTCCCCGCCGACCTCTGATCGACAGGAACCGTCGCCTCTTCAGGCAGTGTGTGCCGACTGCGGCACCGATCTCCTTTCCGGAATTCGGCACAAAAAAACCGGGTGCCGAATATCCTGTGATATTTCGGCGACCCGGCTGTCTCGATGAGACCCTCTAGGCTTTCCGTCCCACCCTCGCGGATGGTTTAGTATTATCGTCTACCACAAATTGTATACAAGCGTAATGGTAGGAATACTCTTTTTGGGCTTACAAAGTCAAAGACTTTCGTATGAGCATATTCAAATTATCATCTATTTAAAAACCCGCCACGGAACAACGACTCGCGATCCAACTTTCCAACAGCACTGTTCACATTTCTTCAGAAGCTGACGAACACAGCACAGAAAACACAACTATTTCACCACATTAAATATGGCACGCAAAGCGCAATCATCGCAGCAGAGTAAACACCAACCTGTTAGGAGGCATGCCATGACAACGATAGTGACTGTAAGTTTGGCGATCTGCTGGTTCACGGTCGTACTGCACTGCCTGTTCCATTCAACCGCGGCAGCCGAGGCGCCGGTGCGACGCAACCAGCGGGGCAGGTAAGTCTGGCATCTGCCCGGCGCAGAGTAGCAAGAACCTGGGGAGGGAAGGAATCGATGCAGATATATCACCTTACTGAGATCGATGAAATAGCACCGGCAGCAGTCACCCCGGTATTGTATGGACGTTATGCGGCACCGATCCTGGATGATGGCTCCGTCGTCTGCGACAATCACCGATTCACCATCGACGCCCCCACCCAGCCGTTGCCGGGCGAAAAGGTCATGATCTGGTGCGAGCATGACTACTTCTGCTGCAGTTTCTCCGAATACGAAAGCGACCATCGCCACTGAGCGGTTGCTGCCGGACCGACACATCGCCCTATCGCCTCTATGAACAAAGGGTTGACCGAAACCGGCCAACCCTTTTTTGATCCTCTTCCTCGACAAAAACAGCAGGGAACATGCTGACGGTTATCCCTCTACAGCGGTTTTCCCCGGCTTCCAGGCCAGCGTCCCGGTATCTCTACTTGTCGCCGTCGACGGTCATCTCTTTGTGGGGCCAGCCCTGCATCCCGTCTTCAAGGATCTGCAGCCGCTTTTCCTTTACCCCCTTCTCCTTCAGGTAATCGTAGGCCCCTTTGGCCCCTTTGCCGCCGCGGGGGCAGACCACCACGACTTCGCCGGAGGTCTCCGCAACCAACGGCAGGACCTTGTCGAGACGCGCCCGCTCCTCTGCGCTCTGCGCCGGGAAGGCATTGGTCTCCACGGCCCCCTTGAAATGGTGCTGCACAAAGTCGGCATGGGGCTGGATATCGACTATGGTCATCTTCCGGCCGCTCTCCAGCCATTTCTTGAAATCGTCGGCTTCGAGATAGTTGTAGCCGGCAGCAGAGGCTACCGAACAGGTGAACAAAGAAACCAGGGCGCAGGTGGCAAAAAGCAGTTTCATTCCATTTCTCCTTATTGTCTGATCTGCCGGATCAGAATCTCCGGCGTCTATGCGTTTTTGAACGGAAGTGCGGCAAGGTGGGCAAGGGCATCGACAAGCGCCGGCAGGTCGCACTCCTGCAGGGTCCGCACGTCGAGGAGGTAGCGGCCGCGGTTGATCCGGCCGACCACCGGCACCCGGCTCTTCCGGAATGCCGTGTCGATCTCCTGCGCCTGCCAGCCGTCCGCTTCGACCGCGATGAGGAAGGAGGGGAGATCGACCAGGGGCAGCGCTCCGCCGCCGACCTGGGAGCTTCCCTGTTCCGGGGAAAGCCGCACCGCTGCCGGCGCCTGCCGGCGCAGGCGGCGCAGATACCGTTGCCCCTTGGCCCTGAGCTCGGCAAGGGGGGTGGTCAGCATCCGGAGCGTCGGGATCTCGGCCAGGGCCTGGCGCTCGTCCCGATAGAGCCGCAGGGTCGCTTCCAGGGCCGCAAGGGTGAGCTTGTCGATCCTGAGCGCCCGCAGCAGGGGGTGCTTGCGCAGTTCTGCCAGAAGGTCGCGCCTGCCGAGGATGATGCCGGCCTGCGGCCCCCCCAGCATCTTGTCGCCGCTGCAGGTGATGACATCGACACCCGCCCGGACATAGTCCCGGATGGGGATTTCGCCCAATATGCCGAAAGGGGCGAGATCGACCAGGCAGCCGCTGCCGATGTCGGCCATGACCGGTATCCCCTGCTCGCGACCGATCGCTACCAGCTCCTCCGCGCTTACCTCGGCAGTGAAGCCGACCACGGCAAAGTTGCTGGTATGGATCTTGAGGAACAGGGCGGTCTCCGGGGTCACGGCGCTCCGGTAATCCTTGAGGTGGGTCCGGTTGGTGGTGCCGACCTCCCGCAGGATGCCGCCGCTTTGGAGCATGACATCCGGGATGCGGAAGGACCCACCGATCTCCACCAGTTCCCCGCGGGAGACCACCACCTCGCGGCCGAAAGCCAGCCCGGAGAGCGCAAGCAGGACCGCAGCCGCGTTGTTGTTCACCACCAGGGCCGCTTCGGCACCGGTCAGTTCGCAGAGGAGCCCCTCCACGTGGCAGTAGCGCTCCCCCCGCTCGCCGGTTGCCAGGTCGATCTCCAGGTTGGTATAGCGCTCTGCCGCCTCGGCAAGATGACGGCAGGCAGCCGGCGCCAGGAGCGAGCGGCCGAGATTGGTATGGATGACAACGCCGGTACCGTTCACCACCGGGTGCAGGCTCGGCGCGTTGGCCCGCGCCAGTTCGCTTTCGATCAGGGCGCAGAGGCCGGCCTCGTCGATCGGCTCTGCCAGACGTCCATGGACGGCCGTTGCGCGGAGCCTGTCCAGAACCGTGCGGACGGCCGCCAGCACCACCGGCTTCGGCTGGCCGGCAAGCATCTGTTCGACGGCCGGCAACGTCAGGATCCTGTCCACCTTCGGAATCTGGGAATAACTTTTTGGCATGTCAGCTCCCGGCTTCTCTTCGTACGCCTGTCCCGGAAAACCCGGCCTTCCGCCCCGCACCCGGCAGATACGAGCCATTGTCCGCTCCGGCAGTGCCCAGCAGATGACAATACACAGTTATATGAATAATTTCAACCGGGTAAACTCTTCATGAGCAGCCGGCAGTTCCGGGATGCCTACAGGAAGGGGTCCCGCTGCATGCCCGACACGCTGAGATCATACCGACGGCGCGGTCAGCGATGCGCGGAGTGAACTCTGCCTTGCATGCCACAACAAATAATGCCTTATCCCGACAGCCAGCAGATTCTTGGCAGGAAATTCATGTCGATTTGAGCTACACTCTTTGGAGAAAAAGGTTCGAGGGCAGAATCAAGGAAGGTGTATTGTCCAGCAGAACAGTGTGTATGACGATTTTTCTTGCACTTACATTTATCCAAATATATTTATATTTGCACCCAACCAATCTCAAGGAAGCACGTCCGTCGCTGGTGGGCGGCCCGGTCTTCAAAACCGGTGGGGGGGATGAGAAATCTCCCTGGTGGGTTCGATTCCCATGTGCTTCCGCCATATCAAACCTATGAAGAATCTCATCCTCGGCACCGCAGGTCATATTGACCACGGAAAAACCTCGCTGGTAAAGGCTTTGACCGGTGTTGACACCGATCGACTCCCGGAAGAGAAGTCGCGCGGCATCACCATCGAGCTCGGTTTTGCCAACTTGGAACTTCCGGGCGGGATCAATTTCGGCATTGTCGACGTTCCCGGTCACGAGCGGTTCATCCGCTCCATGGTGGCGGGTGTCGGCGGCATGGATATCGTGATGCTGGTCATTGCCGCAGACGAGGGGGTCATGCCGCAGACCCGCGAACACCTGGAGATCTGCCAGCTGCTCGGCGTCAAGAAGGGGCTGGTTGCCCTGACGAAGAGCGACCTGGTGGAGCAGGACTGGCTCAACCTCGTCCGCGAAGAGGTGAGCGCCTTCACCGCCGGCAGTTTTCTCGAAGGGGCACCCGTTGTTCCCGTCTCGGCACGGACCGGCGCCGGGATCGATGCGCTCAGGGCCGAACTGGGCAAGCTTGCCGTGGAGGTTGAGCAAAAAAGAAGCGACGGCCCGTTCCGGCTGCCGGTCGACCGGGTATTCACTGTCGCGGGGTTTGGCACCGTCGTAACCGGTACGCTCCTTTCCGGGCAGGTCTCGGTCGGTGACGAGGTGGAGATCCTCCCGTCAGGACTTGTCGGCCGCATCCGGGGCGTGCAGGCCCATGGCAGCAAGGCGGAGAAAGGGATGGCCGGACAACGCCTGGCTCTCAACCTGCAGGGTATCGACCGCGACCAGGTCCAGCGTGGCGACGTGGTCACCCCCCGCGGGGTCTACCTGGCGACACGGATCGTGGATGTGCACCTGGACCACCTGAAATCCTCCCCCCGCGAGCTGAAACATCGCTCGACCCTGCGTCTGCATTCAGCAACCTATGAAGTCTCCGCCAAGCTGGTCCTGTTCGACAAGGATTCGCTTGAACCGGGCGAAGGCGGGTTTGCCCAGCTCAGGCTGGAACATCCCGTTCTCCTGCTCAACGGCGATCCCTTTGTCCTGCGCTCGGCCTCCCCTTCCGCCACCATCGCGGGCGGCACCATCCTGGACCCTGCGCCGCCGAGCCGGCGTCGCCGGACGGTCGAGGCCATCGAACTCCTCGAATCCCTGGCCACGGGAGAAGAATCGGGCATCATTGCCAAAATGGTCTCGGGAAGCCTCCTTTCCGGGCTGTCGTTCTCCGACCTGGTCAAAAGGACCGGCCTGTCGGCGCGCCGCGTGGAATCGGCGCTGGCACCTCTCCTTACCGCCGGCGGGATCATCCAGGTTGTGCGCGAACCGCGCATCTACCTCAGCCGCGAAGGGTTCTCGTCTCTTTGTGAGCTTCTTTCACATGAATTGCATGCCTATCTTGAGAATAACCCTCTCAAGGACGGTATGAGCAAGGAGGAGCTGAAGACGCGCCTCCCGGCGAGAAGCGACCAGCGTTTTTTCGCCCCCTGCCTTGCCGCGCTGGAAAAGGAAGGGAATGTCAAAGCGGAACGGGAACTGGTCAAACTGACCGGGAGAAAGGCAGAGGCGGTAGCGGACCAGGCCGTCATTCAACAGGGGATCGAGCAGGAGCTGATCGCCGGCGACTGCGAGCCGCATTCGCTGAAGGAGCTGTGCGATATCCTGCGGATACCGGAAAAACTCGCACTGGAGCATCTGAATCTGCTCAGTCGCGAAGGCCGGGCCATAAAGATCAAGAGCGACATCTTCTATGCCCCTGCGCCATTTACCCTGATCCAGGAGAAGCTGATCGACCATCTCAAGGAGAAGGGCGAGATAACTCCGGGCGAATTCAGGGACCTGACCGGGCTCTCCCGCAAGTTCATGATTCCTCTCCTGGAATATTTCGATGCGCAAAAGATTACCATCAGGGTCGGCGACAAACGCATCCTGCGAAAACGCTAGATACACCGACAGCAGCCACCCCTCCTTCCGGACCAGACAGGCGGAAGGCAAATGATCCTTGCTATTATCCCCGGTTCATGTTAATAATCGCTAAGATTAAAGAATTCTTTATTTGCGCTACCTTTGGGAAGCGCACGGCATACATTCACAGGGAAAGGAGCACGAGAGTCGGGTACAGGCAATCAGCAGGGAA
>JACRPV010000146.1 GCA_016223015.1 Geobacter sp.
AGCGCCATGCTTGAGGGTGGATACAAGAAGATTTCCCCTTTCTTCATTCCGATGCTGATCATCAACCTGGCTCCCGGTCACATCTCCATGAAATACGGTGCCAAGGGGCCCAATGTGTCGTCGGTTTCGGCCTGCGCCACCGGTACCCACTCCATTGGCGATGCCTATCACATGATCAAGCGTGGCGATGCCGACGCCATGATCGCCGGCGGAACCGAGTCAACGGTTACCCCGCTGGGCATCGGCGGTTTTGCCGTGATGAAGGCCCTTTCCACCAGGAATGACGACCCTACTGCCGCTTCCCGCCCCTTTGAAAAGAATCGCGACGGCTTTATCATGGGTGAGGGGGCTGGTATCGTCGTGCTCGAAGAGTACGAGGCTGCCAAGAAGCGCGGTGCCAAGATATATGGCGAAGTGGTCGGTTATGGTCTCACCGGTGATGCCTATCATCTGACGGCACCGGCTCCGGGTGGCGAAGGCGCGGCCCGCTGCATGAAAATGGCTCTTGCCGGGGCCGGCATAAACCCTGAGCAGGTTGATTATATCAATGCCCATGGGACGTCGACCCCGATGAACGACCTCTACGAGACCATGGCCATCAAGACGACCTTTGGTGAGCATGCCCATAAAGTGATGGTCTCCTCGACCAAGTCCATGACCGGCCATCTGCTCGGTGCCGCCGGCGGCATCGAGGCGGTCTTTACCCTGCTGGCCATGGATAAGGGCGTTGTCCCCCCGACCATCAATTACCAGGAACCTGATCCCGAATGCGATCTCGACTATGTCCCCAATACTGCGCGTTCAGCCACGATAGAGTATGCCATGAGCAACAACTTCGGCTTTGGCGGAACCAACGCCTCGCTTCTCTTCAGGAAGATATAGGTGGGGGCGATGATCCTTCTCGGTAGCGATCATGGCGGATATCAACTCAAGGCCGCGATCATCGAATTCCTGGCACAGCGTGGCATTTCCTTCGAGGACTGCGGCACTGACAACGGCAACTCCGTGGATTATCCCGATTTCGGGATCAGGGTTGCCCGGAGGATTTCCGAAGGAACGGCGGAAAAGGGTATCCTGATCTGCGGCACCGGGATCGGCATGTCCATTGTTGCCAACAAGTTTCCTGGCGTTCGGGCTGCCCTCGCCACGGACAATTTCATGGCGCAGATGGCAAAAGAACACAACAATGCCAATATCCTGGTTCTGGGGGGACGGGTGCTCGATCCCCACAAGGCGTGCGGCATGGTTGCGGCCTGGCTTGACGCCACCTTCGAGGGTGGACGTCACCAGGGGCGACTGGACAAGATTACTCACCTGGAACAGGAACTCCGCTGCCGCTGACAGTGTCGGGCAGGGAGGCTGCGGTGCGGACATACGGGACTTCTGGTCCCGTTTGCTTTTTCATCACACGTATACAAGGAGCCTTACAGCATGTCGATTCTCGAAGCCTTTGATCCTGAAGTAGCGCAGGCCATCCGGTTGGAGACCGAGCGCCAGGAGTACAACCTTGAACTGATCGCGTCGGAGAACTTCGTTTCCGAAGCGGTCCTTGAAGCTCAGGGATCGGTGCTCACCAACAAATATGCCGAGGGGTATCCGGGCAAGCGGTATTATGGCGGCTGCCATCAGGTCGATGTGGTGGAGAATCTGGCAATAGACCGGGCCAAGGAGCTGTTCGGGGCCGAGCATGCGAACGTCCAGCCCCACTCCGGGTCCCAGGCGAACATGGCGGTCTATTTCGCGGCATGCAAGCCGGGAGATACCATCCTGGGGATGAATCTTTCCCACGGCGGGCACCTGACCCATGGCAGTCCGGTGAACTTTTCCGGACGTCTCTTCAATATCGTCCCCTACGGGGTCTCTCCCGAAACCCAGACCATCGATTACGCGGAAGTTGAGCGACTGGCCGTGGAGAACAAGCCGAAGATGATCGTCGTCGGCGCCAGCGCTTATCCTCGCATTTTCGACTTCGCCGCATTTCGTGCCATTGCCGACAAGGTCGGGGCGGTCATCATGGTGGATATGGCCCACATTGCCGGACTGATTGCGGCGGGTCTCCACCCGAACCCGGTTCCCTATGCCGAATTCGTGACCACCACGACCCACAAGACCCTGCGCGGTCCTCGCGGCGGCATGATCCTCTGCCGGGAAGAGTTTGCCAAGACCCTCAACTCCAACATCTTCCCCGGCATCCAGGGTGGGCCGCTGATGCATGTTATCGCTGCCAAGGCGGTTGCCTTCAAGGAGGCGCTGCTCCCTGAGTTCAAGACCTACCAGCAGCAGATCGTCAATAACGCCCAGGCACTTGCCGGCGGGTTGAAAAAGCGCGGGTTCAAGCTGGTGTCCGGTGGAACTGACAACCATCTGATGTTGATCGATTTCAGCGGTACC
>JACRPV010000139.1 GCA_016223015.1 Geobacter sp.
ACCGCGCTTTCGCACACTACCGCTGGTAGTTTTCGATATAGAGTAGGGTTACTGGAGGAATATTCGTGGCACGTCTGACCCCATTGGAAAAAACTCGCAATATCGGTATCATGGCGCATATTGATGCCGGCAAGACCACAACCACCGAGCGGATACTCTATTACACCGGTGTTTCTCATAAGATTGGTGAAGTGCATGATGGTACCGCCACCATGGACTGGATGGAGCAGGAGCAGGAGCGTGGCATCACCATCACGTCGGCGGCAACGACCTGTACGTGGGATGATCATCGTATCAATATTATCGATACCCCTGGTCACGTCGATTTTACCATTGAGGTAGAGCGTTCGCTGCGCGTGCTCGATGGCTCGGTGGCGGTGTTCTGTTCCGTAGGCGGCGTGGAGCCGCAATCGGAGACGGTTTGGCGTCAGGCTGACAAGTATCGCGTTCCGCGTATTGCGTTTATCAATAAGATGGACCGCGTCGGCGCGGATTTTTTCCGCGGCGTCGGCATGATCAGGGATCGTCTCAAGGCGAATCCGGTGCCGATCCAGCTGCCGATCGGGGTTGAGGATACCTTCAAGGGGATCATCGATCTGGTCGAGATGAAGGCGATTGTCTGGGATGAGGAGTCTCTCGGGGCAAAGTTTCGTGAGGAGGCGATCCCGGCCGATCTGATGGAGATCGCTGCCGAGTATCGTGAAAAGCTCGTGGAAGAGGTTGCCAGCAACGACGATACGCTGATGGAAAAATATCTTGCCGGCGAGGAACTGACCACGGCGGAGATAAAGGCTGCCGTTCGCCAGGCAACCATCGACATCAAGATCTGCCCGGTAGCCTGCGGTTCTTCTTTCAAGAATAAAGGTGTCCAGCCGCTGCTCAATGCGGTTGTCGACTATCTCCCCTCACCGCTGGATATCCCCGCAATCAAGGGTATAGACGCCGACTCCGAAGTCGAGGTCGAGCGGAAGGCTTCTGATGCAGAGCCGTTTGCGGCGCTGGCATTCAAGATCATGACCGACCCCTTTGTCGGGCAGCTGTGCTTCTTCAGGGTCTATTCGGGCACGCTTACTTCCGGCTCCTACATCTACAACTCCACCAAGGGGAAGAAAGAGCGTATCGGCCGACTGCTCAAGATGCACGCCAACAAGCGCGAAGAGATCAAGGAAGTCTACGCGGGCGACATCGCCGCGGCGGTTGGCCTTAAATATACAACGACAGGTGATACCCTCTGTCCTGAGGATTCGCCGGTTATACTCGAATCCATCGAGTTCCCCGAGCCGGTCATTGCCATTGCCATCGAGCCGAAAACCAAGGCTGATCAGGACAGGCTCGGAACGAGTCTTGCCAAGCTCGCCAGCGAAGACCCCTCCTTCCGCGTGAAGACAGACGAAGAAACCGGCCAGACCATTATTTCCGGCATGGGCGAGCTGCACCTGGAGATCATTGTCGATCGTCTCATGCGTGAATTCAAGGTCGAGGCAAATGTGGGCAAGCCGCAGGTCGCCTACCGCGAAACCATCTCCAAGAAGGTCAAGGTCGAAGGCAAGTTTGTACGTCAGTCCGGCGGTCGCGGTCAGTACGGTCATGTCTGGCTCGAAGTGGAACCACAGGAGCCGGGCAAAGGGTATGAATTTGTCGATGCCATCAAGGGTGGCGTCGTGCCGCGAGAATATATTCCCGCGGTTGACAAGGGGATCCAGGAAGCTACTGAATCCGGGGTTCTTGCCGGCTTCCCGGTTGTCGACGTGAAGGTCACCCTCATTGACGGTTCGTATCACGAGGTCGACTCCTCTGAAATGGCATTCAAGATCGCCGGGTCCATGGGCTTCAAGGAAGGGTGTGCCAAGGCATCCCCGGTACTTCTCGAGCCGATCATGTCGGTGGAAGTGGTTGTGCCTGAGGAGTACATGGGTGAGGTCATCGGCGATCTCAACTCACGCCGCGGCCGGATCATGGGGATGGAGAACAGGGCTGGTGCGCAGGTTGTTGCCTCCATGGTCCCGTTGGCGCAGATGTTCGGGTACGCTACCGACCTTCGCTCCGCAACGCAGGGCCGCGCAACCTACACCATGACCTTTGATCATTACGAGCAGGTACCCAAATCGGTTGCCGAAGAGATAGTCGCAAAAGTTAAAGGTTAACGATACACAAAACAGTTGTGAAGGAGGGCCTTCAGCATGGCAAAGGCGAAATTTGAGAGGACGAAACCGCACGTCAACATAGGGACGATCGGGCACGTCGACCACGGGAAAACGACGCTGACGGCAGCGATAACGAAGGTGCTGGCAGCCAAGGGTCAGGCCGAGTTCAGGGCATTACTATGCGCACGTCGACTGTCCGGGCCATGCCGACTACGTCAAGAACATGATCACCGGTGCAGCGCAGATGGACGGCGCCATCCTGGTCGTGTCCGCTGCCGACGGCCCCATGCCGCAGACCCGCGAGCACATCCTGCTTGCCCGTCAGGTTGGCGTACCTTACATCGTCGTCTTCCTCAACAAGGCCGACATGGTCGACGACGCCGAACTGCTGGAACTGGTCGAGCTGGAGATCCGCGAACTGCTCTCCTCCTACGACTTCCCCGGCGACGATATCCCCATCATCAAGGGTAGCGCACTGAAGGCACTGGAAGGCGATCCGGGCGAACTGGGCGAGCAGGCCATCATGCAGCTCATGGATGCCGTCGACGCCTATATCCCCGAGCCGGAGCGCGCCATCGACAAACCGTTCCTGATGCCGGTCGAAGACGTCTTCTCCATCTCCGGTCGCGGCACCGTCGCCACCGGTCGTGTCGAGCGCGGGATCGTCAAGGTCGGCGAAGAAGTCGAGATCGTCGGCATCAAGACCACTGCCAAGACCACCGTCACCGGCGTAGAAATGTTCCGCAAGCTGCTCGACGAAGGCCGTGCCGGCGACAACATCGGCGCCCTTCTGCGCGGCGTCAAGCGTGAAGACATCGAGCGCGGCCAGGTACTGGCCAAGCCGGGTTCAATCACCCCGCACACCAAGTTCAAGGCCGAGGCCTACGTCCTGACCAAGGAAGAAGGCGGCCGTCACACCCCGTTCTTCAACGGCTATCGTCCGCAGTTCTACTTCCGTACCACTGACGTGACCGGGATCGTCGAACTGGCAGCGGGCACCGAAATGGTCATGCCGGGCGACAACGTCGCGGTCACCATCAACCTGATCACGCCGATCGCCATGGACGAAGGACTCCGCTTCGCCATCCGCGAAGGCGGCCGTACGGTCGGCGCCGGCGTCGTCAGCGCCATTATCGAGTAAATCGAGGTGTTGTAGGGGCAGTTCACGGACTGCCCCTACAGTCATAAATAAAGGAATGCTGCAATGAGAGATATCATTACGCTTGCCTGTACCGAGTGCAAGCAGAGAAACTACACGACGACCAAGAACAAGAGAACCACTCCCGAGAAGCTGGAGTTGAGCAAATACTGCCGCTTCTGCCGCAAGCACACTCCTCATAAGGAAACCAAGTAGCGCCCGTGGCGGGCGTGTTGAGGATTGCAGGCCAGTAGCTCTAACGGCTAGAGCACCGGTCTCCAAAACCGGGTGTTGGGGGTTCGAATCCCTCCTGGCCTGCCATTTTATTCCAAGTGAATGGGGTGAACCTGTGCTGGCAAAGACCAAAAATTTTCTCGAAGAAGTAAAGATCGAGCTGGGCAAGGTAACGTGGCCCGCCCGCAAGGAAACCATTGCCACTACCTGGGTAGTGGTGGTCATCATTGTTCTGATCTCCCTGTACCTTGGTGCCTGCGACGTAGTGCTTGCCAAGCTTATGCGCCTGATTCTGGCATAAAGGACGATATGAGTTATGGCACTTAAATGGTACGGCGTACATACCTATTCGGGATTTGAAAACCGGGTCAAGCTTTCGCTCCAGGAGCGGATCAAGAACCTGGGGCTCGACGAACAGTTCGGCGACATCCTCATCCCTTCGGAGACGGTGGTCGAGCTGAAGAAAGGGGAGAAGCGGACTTCGACCCGCAAATTCTTCCCCGGCTATATCCTGGTCAACATGATACTCAACGACGAGACCTGGCATGTGGTGAAAGAGACCGCCAGGGTCACCGGTTTCGTCGGCGGCAACAATCCGGTGGTGATTCCTGAGGAAGAGGTACAGAAGATCACCCGCCGCATGGAGGAGGGGGCGGAAAAACCCCGTCCCAAGGTCGAGTTCGAGGTCGGCGAAACCGTGCGGGTTGTCGACGGGCCGTTCCTCAATTTCTCCGGCGTGGTGGAGGATGTGAAGCCGGACAAGGCCAAACTGCGGGTCATGGTCAGCATCTTCGGGCGGGCAACCCCCGTGGAGCTCGAATTCATGCAGGTGGAAAAACAATAGCTCGGCTACCGGCCGCAGCTTGAGCATACTTAAGAGCGTCGTCAGGATGGAGAGCAAAGGAGCAAAGCATGGCTAAGAAAATCACAGGGTATATCAAATTGCAGATTCCCGCTGCCAAGGCAAACCCGTCCCCCCCGATCGGACCTGCCCTGGGCCAGCACGG
>JACRPV010000140.1 GCA_016223015.1 Geobacter sp.
GTCACACCCGTTCCCATCCCGAACACGGAAGTAAAGTCCCTCAGGGCCGATGGTACTGCATGGGTAACTATGTGGGAGAGTAGGTCGCCGCCGGGAATTAATAAGAAAAGCCCCGCTACTGTAAAGTTGCGGGGCTTTTTTTATGCCCGTAATATGGTGCCCCCTGCCTGCCGCCCACCTTACACTCGCACGCTCGGGCCGTCTTTCTCTGATCGACCTTTTTCGATATCCTCCGCAACCCTTCGTTCAATCACAATATGAGACATCGTACAGGGTCATTGTTCCGAGTTCGAGGGCGACAAGTTTTCCCCAGGCGGGGTTCTGTGCGTAGACGCAGCCGCCGTCCAGGGTGATGCAATCGGTGTCGAGGCTGTTCCTGATTTCGGCAAGGGGTAATGACGTATGGCCGCAGATAACCCGTCTGTCGACGGGTCGATTGCCATGCGCCGAACGGTCCCGGTTCCAGAGCATTGCTTCGTGGTCGGCATAGGGATCTGCCGCGTTCCAGTTGATTCCGGCATGGACCAGGACGAACCGGTCATGCTCCAGGTAGTAGGGGAGGTCGGCAATGAAGTTTCGGTAGAGGAACGGGATCTCGCAGGCATCCTCCACAGCGAAGCTTTTCAGCGTCTGCGCCCCGCCGTTCAGCATCCAGAGACGGAACGAATCCCGGTCCCGGCAGGCGTTGAGCAGCATCTCTTCGTGGTTGCCCCGCACTGACCTGATGAAATAGCCGGCAGAGCGGAGCCGCATGAGGGTGTCCAGTACCTCCTTGCTGCGCGGGCCGCGATCGATCAGGTCGCCGAGGAGATATATCCTGTCGGGCCGCCGTACCTGCAGGACCTTAAAGAGGAGATGGTGCAGGGTATGGGCGCAGCCATGTACATCCCCGATGACGAACGATCTTGTGGACATGATTCCATTCTATCCCAGAGGGGTATCCAAGTAAACAGAGCTGTGTTAGAGTTTGTCGCAACAGGTGACCATGCTCCGCTTTCTTATTTCATTTTTCTCGCTCTACGGCCTGATGCATCTCTACCTCTATCTGCGGGTGCGGCCCCTGCTTGCTCCGGGGATAAGGCGGATTCTGGTTGGCCTGCTGTTTACCGCGATGGTGCTGGCGCCGCTACTCGTCCGGAGGATTGATCGCCTGGACCTGGAGGCATTGGCCATTGGCATTGCCTGGTGCGGCTATTGCTGGATGGGATTTGCCTTTCTTCTGGTTGTCATCCTGGGGTGCATCGACCTGCTGCGGCTCTTGGCCCGGATCTCTGCCCGTTGCGGGATCGTTGTGCCATCCCTGCCGGTGTTCTCGGATCGCAACAGAGCACTGGGAGCGGTGCTGCTCGCTGCTTGCTGCACCCTGTACGGCGGCTACGAGGCGACACATATCCGCTCTGAGCATCTCACGCTCTACAGTGCGAAGCTGCCGGCCGGCAGTAAAGGGATCAGGATTGTCCAGCTCTCCGATGTCCATCTCGGCCTGATGGTCGGTGAAAAGCGACTGCGCAGCATGCTGGCGGTAGTTGCAGCGGCCCGTCCTGATATCCTGGTGGCAACCGGAGATATTGTGGATGGGCAGGTACAGAGACTGAACGGCCTGTCGCAGCAGTTTCTGGCGATTACACCCCGATACGGCAGTTTTGCGGTTACCGGCAACCACGAATACTATGCCGGCCTGCCACAGTCACTGGATTTCCTCCGCCGGTGCGGATTCAGGACCTTGCGCAGGGAGGCGGTGATCGTGGCAGGCATGCTCACCATCGCCGGGGTGGATGACCCGGCCGGAGCCCGTTGGGCAGAGTCCGCACGGAGCAACGAGCAGGGCTTCCTTGCTGCCGACCCGGACAGACCGTATACCATCCTGCTCAAGCATCGCCCTGTCGTGGCACCGGAAAGTCGTGGACGTTTCGACCTGCAGCTGTCCGGTCATGTGCACAAGGGGCAGATA
>JACRPV010000141.1 GCA_016223015.1 Geobacter sp.
AAGTCGATCTTTTCATCAACATGAAGACCGCTCGAGCTCTCGACCTGCATGTTCCCCTGAAGGTCCTGAATCTGGCGACCAGGGTCATCAAGTAGTTGCCAGTAGGTGCGCGATGGGCAAGATTCTGATCGTTGATGATGATGCTGGATTTCTGGACGTAATAGGTACCTACCTTGCAGAAAACTACCCGCACCTTCAGGTAATCACCTGCGGCAAGCCGTATCAGGCGCTGCACTTCATCTGCAGAGGCGATCTGGACCTCCTGGTTATTGACCTTGAGATGCCGGATCTTGACGGCTCAAAACTGTTTCACTATGCCGTTGGCACAGGCATGGATGCCAAGAGGATTGTCATCCTGTCGGGTCGTGAGGCAGATTATCTTCATGAACATTTTCCCCTGGGAACCTGTCTTGCGGTTCTCAACAAATTCGAGGCAAAGCAGAAGGTTGTCCTGGACATGATCTTTAGTTCGCTCAATCGTAAGGCGGCAGCGCGCGGGATGCTCGATACGGTGGGCGTAACAAAGGCGAAGGAGTGATTGCGATGGCAGGGAAAAAATTGACTCTCACCATACTCGGGCAGAATCATATTCGTAAAGATTGGTATGTAGACTTGGCCAGCGTGCAGTTCGAACGCTTCTTTGCCGAACTCGTGAAAGAACTGGCAGCATTTGGGGTGGAACTCGCGAGAGCGCGTAATGAGGCCATTACCATCGACATCAACAGCTACTCTGACCTTCTGAATTCAGTGCGACTTTCGTCTCCGGCCGATGGCATCGGCAGTCAGTGTGTCGGGCATATCATCGGCCAGAGTGAGAAGCTGAATTTGATGGAGGATATCAAGAGGGCAGTGAATCGAGGTGCCTTTGCCCCCGAGACGATCCCGCCTGAAGACCATAACCGTCGTGTGTGCCACAACTGCGGGTGTGGTTGTTAAGGTGGAGGTTAACCGTCAGGGTATTCTGGGCGTGCTGGTCTGAATCGTTCACGGCAACCGGAATAATCGATGCCGTGAGATTTCCATTGATGAGAGAAAGCCTCGCATAGCTCAGTTCTGCATTCATGCGGTGGAGTGATCCGGGGTTGATAAAAAGGACACCGTTGATTTCATCTATGGCGGCCCGGTGGGTGTGTCCATACAGTACCACACGGGCATGTGCACTTTCAGCTCGCTTCTGGAGCTGGGCAAGTCCCATCTTTACCTGATAACGATCCCCATGGGTCAAGAGCATCGTCGTTCCACAGAGATCTACGCAGAGCTCCCTGGGGTGCTTGCCCGGTGCATCACAGTTACCGGCGACTTTTTCAACTGGCCGGTTGAAGATATGTTCAAGCACGACAGCATCGCCGGTCTCGTCTCCCAGGTGGACGATCATGTCGACGTGACCTGCCTGGGCGATAACCTCTGCTGCTGTATGATAATTACCGTGGGTGTCTGAAATAATTAAATATTCCATGCAATTAACCTTAACAGAAAATATTGCTGGCAGTCAAGAAAACATTGTTTGTCTTTAATGTGAATGTCTCTTCACGGCGACAGTACCGCAGTACCCTGGGATTACCGATGAAAAACAAGTGGTTGTGGATAGCAGCAGGCGTCAGCAGTGGCTTCCTGTTTTTGTTTGCCGCTTCGTTGATGATTGCTTCGCTGTTGATGGGTGATGGCTCAAACCTGATCAAGGAGAGCGGCATCGGTCTTGTTGAGGTGAGGGGGGTCATCCTTGATTCGCAGGAAACCGTCAAGCAGCTTCACGACTTTGGAAAGAACGACAAGATTAAAGCAGTCGTACTCCGTATCGACTCTCCCGGCGGCGTGGTGGGCCCTTCACAGGAGATCTCCCAGGAGGTGAAAAAACTCGCCGCCAGGAAAAAGGTGATTGTCTCCATGGGAAGTGTCGCTGCATCCGGAGGGTATTATATCGCTGCGCCGGCGACAATGATCATAGCCAACCCCGGTACCATAACCGGCAGTATCGGTGTCCTCATGAAATTTTCCAACATCGAAGGGCTGTTGGACAAAATCGGTATGAAGGCATTCACCTTGAAGACCGGCAAATACAAGGATGCTGGATCTCCTCTGCGTCCCATGAGTGACGAGGAAAAGGCGCTGTTGCAGGGGGTAATCGAGAGCACGCATGGCCAGTTCGTCAAGGCTGTTGCCGAAGGCCGGCGTCTTCCGGTGGGACAGGTGCAGGCCATTGCGGACGGCAGGATCTTTTCCGGGGAACAGGCGATGGCACTGAAGCTTGTTGACCGGCTCGGATCGCTTCAGGATGCCATCGAAGAGGCCGGACGACTGGCCGGGATCAGCGGTGAACCGACGGTGGTAAGACCGCCGAAGAAGAAAAAGATGCTGCTCGACATGCTCGTGGAAGAATCGTCTTCCCGGATCGCCAACCTGGTGCGCGAGGAGATCGGCCTTTCCGTTAACTATGAAATGGCCGGTGTTGGCGGAAAGTGAAAAACCCCGCCGGGGCGGGGTCTGATTCATTGCATGTGAGATCCGGTGGTTGCCGGAATTACTTCGACGGGCGCTTGCTTTTCGGCAGTACCTTGATGAATGGCTCGCTCAGAACCTCTTTCAGGTCAAGGCGAAAATCCTTGCAGAAATCCTTGAGATACCCCTCCAACTCCTGCTGGTCTTCCTGGGTGACCGGGAATATGCCAACCTCTCTGGACAGCTTCGTTTCATCGACTGCCCCCCTGATGTAGATGACGCCGCCGTGCATGCCGGTTCCGAACCTGAAGCCGTGTTTCGGTTTTTCAGGGTCGTCAGTGTACATCCCCAGCAGGATAAGTACTCCGCCAGCCATATATTCACCGAAGAAATCGCCGGCCTTACCACCGGCTATCAGGACCGGCTTGTTTTCGTCGAACGATTTCATGTGGATACCTACCCGGTATCCCACGTCTTTCAGGATATGCACCCGGCCGCCACGCATGCCGTAGCCGAGGACATCCCCTGCATGACCATGGACCACTACCTTGCCGGCGTTCATGGTGTTGCCGATATTGTCCTGGCCATTCTCTTTCACGATGATGGTCGCACCGTTCATGAACGCGCCCAGGTCGTTGCCGGGCACACCATGTATGGTAATCGTCACGGGACGGTTGATGCCGTCGCCGATAAAGTACTGGCCATTGACGTTCATCAGTTCAATCGACTCTGCACCGCCAGCAACAGCCTCGCGGATCTTCTGGTTCAACTCGCGATAATAAACGCCTTTTGCATCGATTTTCATGGCGAAATCCTCTGTTTCCGTGATGGAAAAAAACTAGACAGCTCCGTTCTGCAGCCGTGCGATGACCGGTTCTCCGCCACGCGGCGACCAGACACGGTCGGGAGATGGGCAGATCTCCCGGATTGCAGCCTCCTCCGAGGCCATATAGACGAAATCGCCCTTGGTGGCACAGACCAGCGGCCGGAGTTTGACCCGGTCATTGAGCCCGATCAATCCTTCATTGCTGGCAAAAAGGATGGCAAAGGGGCCGTTCAGGAGTCCGCTGCCGTAAACCTGCCTGATGGCGGTGAGCAGTTCACGCTCGTCAGTGGGTAGCGTGTCGATCATATCCCAGAACGGGGCTGCCAGGGCCAGGCTGGCAAGTTCCGGCGTCAAGCCGTGCTTCCGGATCAACAGGTCGAGCATGTAGGTGACCACCTCGGTGTCGGTAAGCATGGTGCAGAGATAGCCGTACATCTCCAGGTAACGCTTGTTGATGCCGTACGAGGAGATCTCGCCGTTATGGACGATGGACCAGTCGAGCAGGGTGAAGGGGTGTGCACCGCCCCACCAGCCGGGAGTGTTGGTCGGAAAGCGGTTGTGAGCGGTCCAGATATGTCCCTGGTACTCTTCGAGACGGAAAAATTCGGCGATATCCTCGGGATAACCGACGCCTTTGAACGCCCCCATGTTCTTGCCCGACGAGACGACAAAAGCCCCTTCGATTTCCAGGTTGATCCGCATGACGTGGCTGACGATGATATCTTCGTCAGTCATGTTCTGGAACTCGATAGCTTCCTTATATTCGGGCGTTTCCATCGGCTTGATGAAGTAACGCTTGAAGGATGGCGGGTTGACGATTGCAGGAGTCCTGCGGGTCGGGATATCTTCCTGCTGCTCTATGAAGAAGAACTGCTCCAGATACTCTTCGGTAAGCTGCTGGGCCATGCTGTTTTCATACATCAGGTGGAAGGCAAAGTAGTCAGGATAGTCCGGGTAAATGCCATAGGCGGCAAAACCGCCACCAAGTCCGTTACCCCGATCATACATGAGAGCAATGGATTTGATGATGACGCTCCCCTCGACCAATGTGCCGGAGGTCGAGATGAACCCCGTAAGGCCGCAGTTGGAGATATCCTTTTCAAAGTTGTGGGTTGGTTTCATATTCATTGTGTTCGCTCTCCGTTGGATAACGGTAACAGTTCTCTCGACAGGTTATGCAGCCTTCCCGAAAGGGGCGAAAAGGGCGCTGCGCAGCTCTTTGGGCAGATGTATGATCCCGAAACCGGGTGCAAGCAGGTGCTCCTTGAAGGGGGTCACATCGATCTGCTCCCGGATGAGACCGGCAAAGATCCCGGCCCGTTCGACATTTCCAACCAGCACCGCACCTACCAGGCGATTGTCTTTTACGACGATCTTGCGGTAGGAATAGGATTCGAGGTCCTGATAGGTGAGAATCTCAAACTCTGCCGGGTTCTGGGGATTGGTGACACCCATCGAGATGGTCGAAACCTTGAAAAACTCGATGGAGTTCATGGAGAGCCCGCCGGCATATTCCTTCTGTTTGCCGGCCATGGCAGTCCCTGCAATGTCCCCCTGGATGTAGGCGTCAGGCCAGATGGGCAGCGGGTTCTTGGTGTCGCTGAAAAAGTCCCGTGCCTCGGCAACGTCCCCGGCAGCGAAAACTCCCTTCACGCTGGTTTCCATGCATCCATCCACAACCACGCCCCGGTTGACATCGATGCCGCTCCCCTTGAGGAAGCTCGCGGCAGGGCGCACGCCGATGGCGACAATCACCGTATCGCAGGGGAGGTAATCTCCTGACTTGAGGACCACACCGGAGATCGCGGAGCCGTCACCTTCGATCTTCACCACGGTCTCCTCGGTGATCACGTCGATGCCGTTCAGTTTCATCTTCTTGGCAACGATTCTGCCGGCCGGCCGATCAAAGGCGGCAGAGAGAATCCGGTCGGCCAGTTCGACAATGGTCACCTTTTTACCCAGGAGGTGGAGGCCTTCGGCAGCTTTCAGGCCGATCAGGCCACCGCCGATGACGACTGCATGTTCGATGTCGTGGGCTATCGCCTTCAGCTTGGCTGCATCGTCCCAGGTGGTGAAGGTGAATATCTTTTCCTTGCCGGCCAGACCTTCGATGGGAGGTACGAAGGGGTCGCCTCCTGTGGCTATGAGGAGCCGGTCATAGGCGACCGTATCGCCGGCTGCAAGTTTCACCTGGCGCTTTTTGCTGTCGACACCCACGACTTCGGAATTGAGCAGCAGATTGATCCGGTGCTTGTCGTAGAAATCTTCTGGCAGGTAAGCCATCCGCTTTTCGCTGATGAGCCCGCCGAGCAGGTAGGAAATGAGCGGACGGCCATAGGCGACATGACGTTCGCGGGAGATGACAGTGATGTTGCCATCCTGGTCAACGTCCCTGATGGCACGCACTGCGCCGACAGCTGCAACGGAGTTGCCGATGATGACGTAATTCATTTCTGGATCCCCTCCTTGAATACCAGAGCCCGGTTGGGGCAGGCATCCACGCAGGCCGGGCCTTTACGATCCGGACAGAGATCGCATTTGTTGGCCTTTTTCTTGGCAGTATTACGCTGCACGGCACCATAGGGGCAGGCCATCACGCATGACCAGCACCCCACGCACTGCTCCGTATCGATCCTGACCACACCCTGATCGTTTTTCTGTATGGCGCCGGAGATGCAGGCCCGCAGGCAATCAGGTTCATCGCAATGCCGGCAGGTGGTGGAAAGGGAGATAATGCCCCCCTCTGCCTCTTCTACCGTACAACGGGAGATGGGGCGGACCTGCTCATGGAGAAAGGCCTTCACCGGGTCCTTGGAAAGGGAGTGTTCCGTGATGCAGGCCACCTCGCAGAGGTGGCAGCCGATGCAGGCATCTTCGAGTGTATAAATCCGTTTCATAGATTATCCTTCACAATATCCAGGAATGAGGATTTTCAATTTATTCGCCGGCGGGTATGACGCCAAGGAGGTTCATGTCCTTTTCAGTCAGTCCGACTGCCCGCAGTTTATAACGGTTGCCGCGGAGCGATTCCAGGGCATTGAGTCCCATGCCGCCGAGTATCTCCTTCATTTCGTGTCCCCAGGCCCTGACCAGGTTGACCAGTTTCTCGGCGCCGATTTCGGGATTGAGACGCTTGGCAAGGTACGGGTTGTTGGTGGTGATTCCCCAGGGGCATTTGCCGGTGTAGCAGCGCTGGCAGAGGGTGCAGCCAAGGGCGAGCAGCGTCGACGTTCCCAGGTTGATGGCATCGGCACCCATGGCGATGGCCTTGATGGCGTCTCCCGAGTTACGGACACCGCCGCCGACGACGATGGAGACCTGGTTTCTGATCCCTTCGTCCCTCAGGCGGGTATCGACCGCTGCAAGAGCGAGTTCCATCGGTATCCCCACGTTGTCACGGATGACCTGCGGCGCTGCGCCTGTACCCCCACTTCGCGCTCTTCGCGGCCGAGCACCACCAGCACATGCACCACGAGGAGACGGTGCACAACGCCGTCCTGTGGAGCGCCTACAGCGACGCGGAACTGCTCGCCATCGAGCTCGCGATCATCGTGCCGGAAGCAACCTGGACAATGACGTTCTTGCCGTATTTGTACAGATCCTTATGCAGTCCGCCTTCACCGGTGTTGTAAAGGGTGCCGAGTTCCTGTGCTGCGGCAGCCATGGCCCGGTGGGCATTGAGGTTGAGAGCGCCGTAACTCATGGCGGAGAAGATGAAAGGGTATTCCAGTTTCAGCTGCGGTGACAACGTGGTTGCCAGTTTGGGCTTGTTGGTTTTCTTGTCGCGTACAACCTCGATGGAGTGCGGTTTTCTGCCCAGGTAGGTACGGAGTTCCATCGGCTCACGGAGCGGATCGATGGAAGGGTTGGTCACCTGGGAGGCGTCGAGGAGCAGATGGTCCCAGTAGATGGGGTATTTCGCCGGATTACCCATGGCGGCCAGCAGGATGCCGCCGGTATCGGCCTGGGCATAGAGGTTCCGGATGTGGGCAGATGACCATGAGGCGTTCGCCTTGAAGCTCTCCTCGTTCGTCTTTATGGTGATGGCGCCGGTAGGGCAGAGCGCCGAACAGCGGCGGCAGCCGATACAGAGGCCGCTATCCTCGGTCAGGCAATCAGCTTCCGGGATGTAGCGATGCACCTCATAGGCACATTGACGTTCACAGACCTTGCAGCGAATGCAGAGAGGGTCCTTGCGATCGACGATGAATTCATTAAAGGATTCGTTGACGGTTTTGTAAAGCACCTGTCATACCTCCATGGGGAGCGGATGCCAAGAAGTCAGCACGTGAGATCTGCACTGCGACTTGTATTTTGCTATTTACATGCCAGAATCTGATGAGTGTGATGATATGTGGTAACTGGCTGTAATCGTGAGATTAAAAGCATGGTGAATCGGGGAGGGCGTGCTGTCAAGGCATGAATGCCAAGCGGTAGTGTGAGTGCGTGAGTATGTAATGTAGTCTGGTGAGTAGGTGTAGTGTTTCAGGGTTGCCGGGAGGGGAGCTGTTCCAGATATTTTTTCAGACCCTGGTCGAAGATCCGTTGCACTTCAGCCTTGGTTGGATGGAGATAGTAGCTGGCGTAGGCGAAGACCAGGAGTATGAACAGGGCTACCAGAACAACAATGCCGATTCGCCGACGTACGGGATGGATGCCGTGACGAAATTCTGCCGTTATATCGTTCCGGAAACGGCTCAATGTCGGCATTTCCTCGGCAATCTGCCGTATCTGCTGCTGCTGGATACGCTGGATGTGGCTGATGAGGGTGTCCCTGTCGCGTTCGTCGATGCTGGTGAATTTGAATGCCGTGGCATAGCCTTGTGTGCCGTCCTGGGTAAGGGTTGGATCCGCGTAAAGGACCTTACCGGCGACTTCTATGAGGCGAGGAGTTGTTCCGGGGATGTAGAGTTCCAGCAAGGCATAACTGTCGGGAAGCAACCTCTCGCGAAGGCAGGTCCGCAGGCCGCCGCCACTGATGTTGGCAGCAACTGGCGGCTCGTATTCAAGGGGTATCGGTGTCATTGACGTTCCGGGGGAAGTTTCAGCCGGTTCGCCCTGGTAGATGAAGCTCGCAGGTTGAATCCGGCTTCGCTCCAGACTATCCATGCGTTCCAACCATTGCCGCTGGACGGTTTTTTCATCCCATCCTGGGACGTTCAGGTAACGGAGAGGCAGATAGGTGTCGATACGGAAGAATTCGCGCAGTTCCTCGAATATGACAGTGCCGACCAGGCGGACCAGAAGGTATCTGCTGTCGGTACCGCTCACCAGCAGGGAACGACAGCGGAAACCGCTTCCTTTGCTCCCGGAACGGAGTTCGAGCATGTCGCCCGTGGCGATGGTTGCCTTATCCGGGAGCCGGTCCTCGTCCAGTTCCAATTCCAGGAGATCACGGGTGAGTCCTGTGACACAAGCCTTCAACTCGGGATGACTGCCATTCGCACTGAGCAGAGTTACCCTTACGAGCTGCTGCTGCGTGAAGTGGCGCTGGTATTCGAGTAGTGCTTCGGTCATGGGATTCCGGTAGGGCTCTGGTTCATCCGTTGGGGGAGCAAACCCGGTTCAGTTCTGCCAGGAGTTCGTCTATGCCGATTTTATGGACGCCGGCACCATGTTCCACCGATTCGAGATCGGCGATCTGACATTCATGGCAATCGAGTCCGTACTTGGTGAAGATTTTGATGGATTCGGGATAGGTTCGTAGAATCATGCCGATGGTCATCTCTTTGGTGATCATGGCTGCTCCTGAAAAAAGGCGAGGGGATATTTCCCTCGCCTTTTTGGGTGTTCTGCCGGTTCGAGGTTTCGTTAATTGAGGTTTATCTGGCTTCTTCGACTCGGTCCGTACCAGTTAAATTGTTTATCAAGATGATCAGGCCAGATCCTGTACCCCTTGGTAGATGATATCGAACAGTTCGGCGATATCCTTTTCCTCGATGCAGGAGAAGGCTATCCGCAGGTCGGTCTTGCCGATGGAGATGCCGCCGACGCCGTACTTGTCGAGGATGTGGACCCGCAGCTTCTCGGCATCGACAGTCTTCAGCTTGAGGCACATGAAATAGCCGGAGTTGAACGGGTAGTAGGTCCAGGCGGAATCGTACTTTCCGCTGTTGAGGACTTCCTTTACCTTAAGGGCACGGCCTTTCAGTACCTGGAACTTCTCTTCCTTCTGTTCAAGGAATTTCGGGGAGCGGAGCGCCTCGACGGCGAAAGTCTGGGAGGGATGGGGGCAGTTGGAAATCCGCGCGCGGATGATCCCCATGGCCTTCTTCTCCAGAGCAGTCATGACTCGGGCGTTCTCGAAGCTATTGCCGTCGGCGAAGGTGATGAAGCCGGTCCTGAAGCCCCAGACGAACTCCTCCTTGGTGGCGCCGTCTAGCTTGACCGCCAGGATGCGGGGGTGGAGGTTGGCGAGCTTGCCGAAGAGCGACTCCTTCATGCTTTCCTCGTAGAAGAGACCGAAGTAGGCGTCGTCGGTCACGGCGACGATGTTGCAGCCGCCCTCGGCTATTTCCTTGATGGCGGCAACGATGGCGTCACCCTCGGCGACGGTCGGGGTGTAGCCGCTCGGGTTGTTGGGGAAGTTCAGGATGACGATTGCTTTCCCTTTTTCCTCGGCGCTGTTCTTCAGCTCGGCCTTGAAGGCGTCCACGTCATAGCCGCCGGCCACGGTAAAGGTCGGGAATTTCCGCATGACGGCTCCGGAGCAAGTGCCGAAGGTGAGGTTGTAGTTCCCCCAGAGCATGTCCGGCAGGATCACATGGTCGCCGTTGTCGACGAACATATCGGCAACGATGGAGAGGCCATGGGTGAGGGCGTTGGTGACGATTGGGTTGCTGAAGTGTTTCCCCTGTTGGCTCGGGTTCTCCCGCAGCTGCTTCTCCCGCCAGAGGGCGCGCAGTTCAGGCTTGCCGGCCGGTGGCGCATAGGGGTAGATGTCTTTCGGGTCAAATTCGGTGAGCTTGTCCTGGATGCACTGGAGGTACATAGGGCCGCCTTTTTCGGTGGCGATGCCTATGGTGGCGTTGAATTTGTGGGCCTTTTCCTTTGCTTCGGCCGACTGGGTCAATATTCCCTTGGGGAAGAAAAGGTTCTTTCCCAGATCGGATAGCATTTCCAATGCATATGGGTTGCTTTGGCTGAGCATTTCGTTGAGTTCGACGGCTAACGGATTCATTAGGGTCTCCTTGTTTTGTGTGTATATGATGAAAACTTGTTGGCAAGTGCTTGTTTGACGAGCGGCGGCACCAGTCCGTCCACAGGGCCGTTCAGGGAACTCACCTCCTTGACGATGGATGAGGAGAGGTAGCTGAACGGTACCGACGTCATCATGAACAGGGTTTCGATCTCCTGGGAGATGCTCCGGTTCATCTGGGCTATCTGAAATTCGTACTCGAAATCAGACACGGCCCGTAGCCCCCTGATGATGACGGTGGCGTGCTGAGAAAGGACGTAGTCTACCAGAAGGCCGCCGAAGGTGTCAACTTTTGCCCGGGGATTGTCCTCAAGGACAAGGCTGATGAGTTCGACACGCTCCTCAATCGTGAAAAGGGAATTTTTGCTGGAATTGCTGGCCACAGCAACGATTACACTGTCGAAGATACGAAGTCCTCGGTTGATAATATCCAGATGGCCATAGGTGATGGGATCAAAGGAGCCTGGATAAACGGCTATTTTCCTGGGCATGCTTGAACCTCAATGCGAATTGGTGAAGAAAGTGAGCGCCGTGTCGCCATAAATGCGATGATCAAACTGGCGCAACAGTCCGACATATTCGGGCAATAGTTCCTGGTCAGAGGTTTCGATCACTACCAGAGCCTGTTCGAACAGGATTTCATGTGCTGAAACCTGGTTGAGCAGTTCTGCCGCAATCCCCTGACCATATGGAGGATCGGCAAGGACAAGGTGAAATCTGCGACCCTGCTCGCTGAGGCGAGAAACCGCGATGCGAGCGTCGGAAATAATTATTTCGGACCTGTCTGAAAATCCCGTTGCCAGAAGGTTTTTTTTTGTCAACTCTGCAGAGCTGCAGTGATTGTCGACAAAGACGGCTTCGTCGGCTCCTCTGCTCAGAGCCTCGATTCCCAGATTTCCGGTACCGGAGCAGAGATCCAGAACCCTCGAACCTAGCAAATTCCCGCGAAGCGAAACAATTATACTGAAAAGCGCCTCTTTGATACGGTCCGAGGTTGGTCTTACGCGTCGATCATGCGGTGCAAGCAGGCGGCGACCGCGAGCCGTGCC
>JACRPV010000155.1 GCA_016223015.1 Geobacter sp.
GCATTCCCTTAGATATTGAACCTCAAGCACAGGCGGGACTATATGCAAGCACTGATGGGACAATGAAACGAGATGATGAAACCGGATAATAAAACGGGACAGCCCGGAGGTTCGGCTCAAAGAAAGGCCGTATTCCTCGACAGGGACGGCGTCATAATCGTCGAGAGGAATTATATCTGCCGGGCCGAAGACCTTGAGTTCATCCCACGCTCAATCGATGGCATGAAGGCCCTCGTCGAGTCAGGTTTTGAGCTTGCTATAGTCACAAATCAGGCTGGTATAGGAAGGGGTTACTTTACGGAGGAAGATTACCACACTTTTACGGACCGCATGTTATCGACACTTTCAATGCATGGCGTGCGCGTGGGTTCAGTCCAGTTCTGTCCGCACCATCCCACTGCTGGTATCGGAGTCTACAAGACCGACTGCGTGTGCAGGAAACCCAAGAACGGTATGCTCACGAAGGCGGCCGCGGAACTCGGGGTGGAGTTGAAAGGCGCGTGGCTCGTCGGGGACAAGACGACCGACATAAAGGCCGGCATTATCTCCGGGTGCTCGACGATACTCGTAAAGACCGGGTACGGCGGAAGCGATAAGGAAGTTAGCGCCCCGCCTGACTACGCGGCGGATGACCTTAATGCCGCCGCAGCCATCATACTTGGCTGCGCTAAAAAGGGCACAGTGTTTTTCCCATGAACAAGGCCGGACTTATAAATAAGATACTCTTCGGCTCCAGGGCAGACGCGGCGAAGCAGGCGGACAACGCCGCGCTCGAAAAGGCCTTTGCCACCGTGCTCAAGAGACAAAAGGATAATGCCTCCCGGCTTCCGTTGCTTGACGACATGAAAAAGAGGTTACGCGAGAGCAGGGCCTCGTCCGCGGGGGATGAAGGGCTGCTTGAAAAGGCCATTGAGAACCTGCGCAAAAACGGCTTTCGCGTGCGCGAGGCGAGCGGCGTCGAGGAGGCCTTCAACGCGTTAGTCGAAGAGATAGGCGAAGAGAAGACAATTGTAAAGTCTAAATCCAATCTCTCCAAAGAGATGCATCTCACCGATAGACTTTGTTCTATGGGCGTAGAGGCCGTGGAAACGGACATCGGCGACAGGGTCATACAGTTCGCCAAGGAAAAACCGTCTCACCCGACAGGCCCGGCAAGCCACCTGGACGCGGCTTCTATTGCGCGCATAGTGTCAAAGGCGCTTGGTAAAGACGTGCCATCCGACCCGGAAGCCATAGTGGCGGTATTAAGGGACGATATAAAGGGCGCGATAGCGCGGTCCAAGATAGGCATAAGCGGCGTGAACGCCATAACCGCCGAGGAAGGCTCGGTGGTGATAATCCACAACGAAGGCAACGTCGCCGAGATAACGAGGCTTGCCGGCAAGCACATCATACTCGCCGACACAACGAAGATATACAAGGACATCCCGGACGCGCTCAACATGGTCAAGCTCCAGACCTATGCGGCGACCGGCGCCGTTACCACGTCCTTCATAAA
>JACRPV010000156.1 GCA_016223015.1 Geobacter sp.
CGATGGCCTTGTCCGGCAGGAAGCGGTCGGTGATGTAGCGGTCGGACAGGGTGGCAGCGGCGATAATGGCGTTGTCCTTGATCCTGATGCCGTGGAAATTCTCGTATTTCTCCTTCAGCCCCCGCAGGATGGCGATGGTGTCCTCGACAGACGGCTCGCCGGTGTAGACCTGCTGGAAGCGCCGCTCCAGGGCCGCATCCTTTTCGATGTACTTGCGGTATTTATTCAGGGTGGTGGCGCCGATGCAGTGCAGCTCGCCGCGGGCCAGGGCCGGCTTCAGCATGTTGGAGGCGTCCATGGCCCCCTCTGCCGCCCCGGCGCCGACCAGCGTGTGCAGCTCGTCGATGAAGAGGATGATCTTCCCTTCCGCCTTCTCCACCTCTTTGATGACCGCCTTCAGCCGGTCCTCGAACTCGCCGCGGTACTTGGCCCCGGCGATGAGCGACCCCATGTCCAGCGCCACCAGCCGCTTTTCCTTCAGGGTCTCGGGAACGTCGCCGGCAACGATCCGGCTGGCCAGCCCTTCGACGATGGCGGTCTTGCCGACGCCCGGTTCGCCGATCAGCACCGGGTTGTTCTTGGTCCGGCGCGACAGCACCTGGATGACCCGCCGGATCTCGTCGTCCCGGCCGATCACCGGGTCGAGCTTTCCTTTTCGCGCCAGGTCGGTCAGGTCGCGGGCGTACTTGGTCAGCGCCTGGTACTTGTCCTCCGGGTTCTGGTCGGTCACCGCCTCGTCGCCCCGGACCTCCTTGAGGGCCGCGAGGACCGCCTCGCGCGTTATCCCGTTGTCCGCCAGGATGCGGCCGGCCGCATTCCCCTTTTCCCCGGTGAAGGCGAGCAGCAGATGTTCGGTGGAGACGAAGCTGTCCTTCATCTAGTCCGCTTCCTTCTGACCCGCGGAGAGGAGGCGGTTCAGCGCTGAGGAGATATAGACCTGGGCCGTGGCGCCGCTTGCCTGGGGCAGCTTCTTCATCGCGGCTTCGGCCGTGCTGTGGATGATCGGGATGCTTGCGCCGATCTTGCGCAGCAGTGCGGTCACCAGCCCCCCCTCCTGGTCGAGCAGGGCGAGCAGCAGATGCTCGGGTTCCACTGCCGGGTTGCCGGCCTGTACCGAGAGTTCATGGGCAGCTGCCAGCGCCTCCTGGGTCTTGACGGTCATCTTGTCAGGTCGAATCATGGCTGCTCCTTTCATATCCTGCAGAAAACATAAGTGCAGGAGAGGCGGGTGTCAAGGCGGGGAGGGAAGGCTGTCCAACTTCGGGGCATTCGGTGATGAGCTGTAACTTGCCGTAACAAGAAGAGAACTGCCGGCGGAGTAGGCTGGGCTGTTCAGCCGGGGAGCAGGGGGCGGTGATAATCGGTTGGAGAAATGTAGTGTGATTATCGAGAGTTAAGGCTTTTCAGTGCTGGCACGGATCTGGGAAGGATATTTCCCGTGCATTGAAATTCCCACCGGGGAGGCCGGATCATGAAACGCTTGGCACTGTTCATTCTGGGGAGTTTGGTTCTGACGGGGTGCAGCGAACTACAGGTAATCGGCAAGGCAACGTTCCGTGAGTTGGGCGCCGATGCCATCAGTGTCGAGAAGCAGCGCTATCTGGCGCGGAAGGCCCGGCCGACGACACCGAGCGGGTCGAGGACCATGCTGGCCCAGGTTGCCGAGCCGCAGGCGCCCGTGTCACGGCCGGCAGAGGGCGCCCGGCGGGAGCTATGGGTCAGGCAGTAGTCCGTTGCTGACGATCACCCCCAGCAGGCATTCTCTCCTGCAGTTCAGGCAGCGGGTGCACCGCTCGCTGTCGTGCCTGACCGCGAATTTTTTCCCATCGTAGACTTCCAGGCTGTAAAGCCGTTCCCGACAGGCGGACACGCACCTTCCGCATCCCGAACATCTCGACTCGTTGACGACAATTTCAGCCATGGGGCAGGGGGGGGAACTTGAATTCCATCTGCTTCCAGGTGCACTTCTTGATCCTGGGGCCGGGATAGTAGCGGGGGCACGAGGTAATGACCGCGTGAGAGGCCTGTTTACAAGGCCTGCGGCAGGAGAGGCAAAGTCGATTGTCGCTGGTCGGTTTTTTCATGGGGGGCATCACCGCAGAGACGGGCGGGGGCCGGTGACGGCCCCCGTTGTTGTTTTCAGGCCAGTTTCCTGACCCAGCCGAAGGTGTCGGCGATCCTGCCGTACTGGATGCCGGTGAGGGTGTCGTACAGCTTCTGCGTCAGGCTGCCGACGCCGCCGTCCCCCACCTGCAGGCATTCGTCCTTGTAGCAGAGCGCCCCGACCGGGGTGATGACCGCGGCGGTCCCGCTGCCGAAGGCCTCTTTCACCTTGCCCGCGCGGAGATCGGCCATCAGGTCGTTCACATCGATAGGCCGCTCCTCCACGCTGAAACCGAGGCTTCCTGCCAGCTTCAGTACCGAATCCCTGGTGATGCCGTTCAGGATCGAACCGGCCAGCGGCGCGGTCACCACCTTGTCGGCATAGGCGAAGAACATGTTCATGGCGCCGACTTCCTCGATATAGCGCTTGTGCACCCCATCGAGCCAGAGCACCTGGTCAAATCCCTTTTTCTTGGCTTCCAGCCCCGCCTTCAGCGAGCTGGCGTAGTTGCCGCCGGTCTTGGCCTCGCCGGTACCGCCGGGAACGGCGCGGACATAGGTATCTTCCACCATGATATTCACCGGGTTGAAGCCTGCCGCATAGTAGGCCCCCACCGGGGACATGATGACGTAGAAATAGTAGTGGTCGGACGGCTTGACCCCCAGGACCGGCTCCACGGCGATCATGGTCGGGCGGATATAGAGCGAGGTCCCCTCGCTGCCCGGCACCCAGTCGCGTTCCAGGCTCACCAGCTGCTCGATGCCGTCCACGAAGAGATCCTCCGGCACCTCGGGCATGCAGAGCCGCGCTGCAGAGAGGTTGAAGCGGCGGGCGTTCATCTCCGGCCTGAAGAGGGCTATGGAGCCGTCCTCCCAGCGGTAGGCCTTCAGCCCCTCGAAGATCTCCTGGGCATAGTGCAGTACCAGACAGGCCGGGTCGAGGGAGAACGGGGCGTACGGCTGTATCCGGGCGTCGACCCAGCCCTGGCCGGCCTTCCATTCCACCAGCAGCATCCTGTCGGTGAAGAGGCGGCCGAAGCCGAGTTGCGACTCGTCGGTATAGCGGGGTTTCTTCCGGTCTTCCGGAAGGGGCAGCACCTGGATGTTCATGGGAATCGGCCTCCGTGCGCGTCAATGCGCTGTTTTCATGAAGTATTCTTTAGCACATTTGGCACCGGGGGGGCAAGGCTTTTGTCGCCCCGGCGGCTGGCGGATGCCCTGTTTCCCCTTTGCATTGACGAATCCTCTCTGTTATCATCACCCGGTTTATGAAGATCAAGCGCATCGAAATAATAGGCTTCAAGTCCTTTGTCGACCGGACCGTGCTGGAGTTCCCGGCCGGGGTGACGGCGGTCGTCGGTCCCAATGGCTGCGGCAAGTCCAACGTGGTGGACGCCATCCGCTGGGTCATGGGGGAGCAGTCCGCCAAGAACCTGCGCGGCAGGCAGATGGAGGACATCATCTTTGCCGGCAGCGAGACCCGCAAGCCCCTGGGTATGGCCGAGGTCTCCCTGGTCTTCTCCACTGACGACGGCCGGGTGCCGGCGAAATACCTCAACTACAGCGAGATCCAGGTGACGCGCCGCCTCTACCGCGACGGCGACAGCGAGTATTCCCTCAACAAGACCCCCTGCCGCCTGCTGGACATCAACGAGCTGTTCATGGACACCGGCGTAGGGGCGCGGGCCTACTCGATCATCGAGCAGGGGCGGATCGGCATGATCCTGATGGCCAAGCCCGAGGAGCGCCGCTTCCTCATCGAAGAGGCGGCCGGGGTGACCAAGTTCAAGGCCCGCAAGCAGGTGGCCCTGAAGAAGATCGACAACACCCGGCAGAACCTCCTCCGGATCGGCGACGTGGTGGCCGAGATCCGGCGCCAGCTGGGCTCGCTGCAGCGCCAGGCCAAGAAGGCCGAGCGCTTCCGCACCCTGCGCGAGGAGCTGAAGGGGATCGAGATCGCCTTTGCCACCCGCCGGTACCGGCAGCTTGCGGACGAGGTCCGCGGCCTGGAGCTGGATCTGGCCGAGCGGGGTGTTCGCGTCACCAGTCTGGCGGCAGAGGCCGCTGGCGCGGATAATGCCCTGGAAGAGCGGCGGATCGCCCTCCTGGAGGAGGAAAAGGCGCTTACCGCGGCCCAGGAAGAGATCTTCCGCGCCAAGGGGGAGTACCAGAGCTGCGAGAACCGCCTGGAGTTCCAGCGCAAGGAGCTGGCCAACCTGGAGCGGCAGGGGAGCCGGTTTGACGAGGAGCTGACCGGCCTGGTCCGCCAGCAGGGGGAGGCCGAGGCCGAACTGCGCCACCTGGAGGGGCGAAAAGGTGAGCTGCTCGTCGAGGCTGCCCAGGAACAAGAGGGGCTGCAGTCCCAGAACAGCGTGCTCGAAGAGATGCGCCGCGAGGAAGCGGCGCTCTTGCGGAGGCAGGAGGAGGAGCGGCAACAGACCATCTCGCTCCTCAACCGGGTGGCCCAGCTCAACAACCAGCAGAGCGAGGCGGGCCGCCGGCTGGCGCGGCTGGCGGAGCGGTTCGAGCGGAGCGAGCGGGAAGGGGCGGAGCTGGCCGGCAGGCTTTCCGCAGCCGGGGTGCGGGTCGAGGAGTTGGCAGCCGCCTTTGTGCAGGCGACCGAAGCCAAGGCCGGGCTTGCCGAAAGGGTCGGCGTTCTCGTGGCCAGGGGCACCGATCTGAAAGAACGCCTGGCAACGGCGGAACAGGCGCTGCAGGCAGGCCGGGACGAGCTGAGCGCCAAGGGTTCGCGGCTTGCCTCGCTCAAGGAGCTGGATGCCAAGTTTGCCGGCTACGGCCAGGGGGTCCGGACCCTGTTCGGCGCCGAGCCGTTCAGCGGGCGCTTTGCAGGGCTGGTGGCCGATCTGCTCGAAACCGGCGAGGAGTACGAGGCGGCCCTGGAAGGGGTCCTGGGGGAGCGGCAGCAGTACGTGCTCTGCCTGCGGGACGAGGATGCCCTTGCCGCCGTGGCCCATCTCAGGGAGACCGCCGGCGGTCGCTGCAGCTTCCTGCTGCCGGGCTGGGGGGACGCAGCCGCAGTTGCGGCCCTGCCGGAGATGCCGCGGCTGCTCGACCTGGTGCGTATCACCCCCGACCGGCAGGCGCTCGTGGAGCCGCTGCTGGCCGATGTCTATCTCGCCGACGGCCTGGAAACGGCGCTTGCCGCCTCCCGCCGCCATCCCCGGCTCACCTTCGTCACCAGGGAAGGGGAAGTGGCCACGGGCGGCGGGGTGGTCACCGGCGGCTCGGCCGAAGGGACCGGCCAGGGCCTGATCCACACCAAACGGGAGATCCGCGAGCTGACCGCCACCGTGGCCGTTTTGGAAGAGACGGTGGCATCCCGCAGCGACGAGCGCGCCCGGCTGCGTGGGGAGCTTGCCGCTGCCGAGGATGAGCTGAAAAGGGTGCGCCAGGAGCTGCACCAGTCCGAGATGCAGCTTGTCCACCTGGAAAAGGACCTGCAGCGCGGGCGCGAGGAGGTGCAGCGCCTGGAGGACCGCCGCAGCGTCAAGGGGATGGAAGACGACCAGCTCGTCGAGGAAAAGAGCGCCCTGGAGCAGGAGCGGGCTGTTGCTGCCGAGGCCCTGGTCGCCCTGGAAGGGGAAAAGGCGGCGCGGGAGCGGGACGCGGCAGGGCTGCAGGCAGATCTCAAGGCGAGGCGGGCCGGGATCGACGCCCTTCACGAAAAGCTCACCGGCCTGAAGGTGCGGGTCGCCACCCTGGAGGAAAAGCGCGAGGCCAACCAGCGCGGCATCAAGCGGGTGAGCGGGCTGTGCGAAGAGCTTACCCGCCGGGTCGCATCCCTGCGGCAGGAGCTGGTCAAGGGGCAGGAGGAGCGGGAGCGTCTGGGTGAAGAGGTTTCAGCAGGGGAGAAGTCCCTGGCGGAACTCCTGCAGCGGCACGTTGCGGCCGAGGCTGCCCATGCGGCGGTGCGGGTCCGTTTCGAGGAGCTGACCTCGCTCCTGCAGGAACAGGAGGCGACCCTCAAGGTCCTGCGCGAGCAGCTCGCCGCGGAGCGCGACCATGTGGGGCAGCAGAACCTGCGGCAGACCGAGCTGACCCTGCAACTGCGCCACCTGGAGAGTTCCGTCCAGGAGCGCTACCTGCTCGACATCGCCGCCCTGCCTGAGGACGAGCCAGTTGCGGACCTGGACGAGCCGGCCATGCGCCAGCGCCAGGAAGAGCTGCAGAAGCTCGTTGCCGAGCTGGGCGAGGTCAACCTGATGGCCATCGACGAGTACAAAGAGCTGGAAGAGCGCTATAATTTCCTCTCCTCCCAGAAGGCCGACCTGGAGGAGTCGCTGCAGGAGCTGCAGACGGCGATCCAGCGCATCAACCGCACCACCCGCAAGCGCTTCCTGGAGACCTTCCATCTGGTCAACGAGCAGTTCCAGGAGGTCTTCCCCCGGCTCTTCTGCGGCGGCCGGGCCGAGCTGCGGCTGACCAACGAGGAAGACCTGCTGGAGACCGGCATCGAGATCATCGTCCAGCCGCCGGGCAAGAAGCTGCAGAACGTCTCGCTCCTCTCCGGCGGCGAAAAGGCGCTCACCGCGGTGGCGCTCATCTTCTCCATCTTTCTGGTAAAGCCCTCCCCCTTCTGCCTGCTCGACGAGGTCGACGCCCCGCTGGACGACGCCAACATCGGCCGATTCAACGACATGATCCGGGAGATGACCGCCTTCTCCCAGTTCATCCTCATCACCCACTCCAAGACCACCATGGCCGTCGCCGACACCCTCTACGGCGTCACCATGGAAGACCCCGGTGTCTCCAAGGTGGTTTCCGTGCGGCTGCAGTAGTCTCTTCCCTTTCAGCTCTCCCCTTCGTTTCCCATTTCTGTGAAGATATATGTTTAATGAAACACTATCATGTTCAGTGATGAGCATAGAGTTTTACCGTCATGTCAATAGTATGCAGTTATAACTGTACGGAACGACACAATACGATTGAGTGGTATGTTGTTGTGACATTTGATACCGATACTCAGAGTAAAATTCACCTTGCCTGTTGAGGAAAGCTGGTGTAGTAATCGTCATTGAATCAATAGGATAGGGGTGCGTTATTGACTGGTTGATTAGCCTGATTCGCAATCAACAAATCAACGACGTCTCGTTAGCTACGTCGCCTACCCCTGGAAAAGCATATACATGTAGATGAAACGTGATAACTGGGAATAATGGCAAAAGCATCTATATATAGATGACATGTAGTCATATACATATAGATGCAAGCATCTACATGTATATACAAGCATCTACATATAGATACCAGCCCCTAACGGGTGATTTACGAGTTGTACGAATAGAAAAGGCAGATGAATGAAGCGAATTACTGATATCCCGAATATTTCAAATGAAATGAAGGCATTATATGAGAAATTTTGGGAGACCGGGGACTTCATCGGAATCTTGCCTCACATTGATGCCTTCCTGTCAAAATATCCTTTTTACCGCGAAGCCTTGATTTTTAAGGCTCGATCTTTGATGGCCATAGGTCGGAATAATGAAGCATTAAGATGCATAAAGATGGCGAAGAGAATCGACGAATTCGGGCTTATAGGCCGATTCGATGAAGCTGAGATTTATCTGAAAAAGCGGAAAAAAGACGAATCGATTGAGACCTATGTAGAAGCAGTAAAATCATACGCCACGGAGTTGCAAAACGGCATTGACAGTTTTGCCCTTAGCTGCAATCCAGAAAATAGAGAGCGCTTGAAAACGCTGACACGACAAGCATTGAGTGATTTCTTTCTAGCTGGTGACGGTGATATCACGCCTTTTGAGTCATTGGCTTCTGAAGTCCGAACGTTCAAGGACGAACTGGAATTCGACTGAAGAGCGTACAACCACGTCCATAGACGCCGACCACCCGATAAACCTGGGCGGGCGGGTCATGGCCGGCCCCGTTGGATGAGGAAATGAAAAGATGAAAACGACGATTCTCATCACATTGATGGTTGCCGCTTTTACTCAAGTTGCAAACGCGAAAGAGTGCACTCA
>JACRPV010000015.1 GCA_016223015.1 Geobacter sp.
CGAAAATAAGAGCATCGATCCCCTCATCCCGAAATCTCCGGTAATCCCAGACATTCTCGACTACCTCGTGACCGAGTTCTTCAAAACCTTCTGTGAGCTTTACCAGTGTGCCACGGGAATTTACCGCAAGTTTCATGCAGCCCTCAATGCCTTTCTATATTTGCCTGAACCTTGGCGGCTTTTGTCGGACTCTCGACTAGGTGACCCTTGATATGCCCATACAGACAATCAAAGGCAGGGCTTTCACCCGAGGACAGAAGCGACACCACGCAAGATCATATCCACCGTCACACTTCCCCGGCACTCCGCATCCCGGTCGCACTCCTTGCGGGCACAGCGGGTACAGGAAAGCGGCGACTGGATGATGACATGGTTCTTTCCTCGCGGGCCGGTGAGCTTGCCGTTGGTAGCGCGATAAAAAGAAACAGTCGGGGTTCCGACGGCTGCCGCGATATGCAGCGGGCCGGTATCCGGCGCCACCACCAGGTCGACCCGCTTCATGAGCGCAGCCAGCACATTCAGGGGGTAGCGGTCGACAACCCGCGCTCCGATACCGATCCCCTGCGCCACGGCGCAGGCCGCCTCCTTCTCCTGGTCGCTCCCCCAGGTGAGGAGGATCGAGGCGTCGGGATGCTCGACGAGAAGCCGTCGGCCGAGTTCGATCCATGAAGATTCGTCCCAGAGCTTGGTTTTCCACGAAGTCCCGCAATGGAACAGGAAGACCAGCCCATCGCCGAGGGTAAGCAGCAGCGCATCAGCCGCTGCATCGTCTTCGGGGAGCGTGGCAATGGTAGTCTTCAGCTCCATACCGGTAAAATCTGCTCGCGGACGATATCGGAGGTAAAGCCGATCCGGTCGGGAACGTCAGACAACCAGTCGATCAGGCCGCTCTTGAGATTCCCCTGGATATCGAAGAGGATATCGTAGTGCCACTCACGCAACGCAGCCTTCAATGCGGCAATCTCCCGGACAGTCGTTCTCGACAGCGGGTGCCTGCGCCATTTCCTGGTCTTCACCGTGTGAATCCGTGAAATGAGCGGATTCCCCTCCACTATCTCCCGGAACGGCTCCTCCACGACCCAGTCGATCTCTATCCCCGGAGAAACCCTGTGGAGGAAATCGAGCACCGGCAGTGCATGGATGATATCGCCAAGGGCGGATGTCTTTACGATCAGAACTCGCATAGGATCAGGGTGCAGGCATCCGTGCCGGCGAATCCTCCTCTGTCCGGTCAACATCGACTCTGCGCTTCAATTCACTGGCTGCCGCAATGACCGCTGCCGGCGTCACTGCCGTCATGCAGCGGTGGTCGGTNGAAGGCGGCAGCAACGTGCATGGGACCGGAATCGTTGGTGATAAAGAAACCGCACCTCTTGATGAGCGCCATCAGCTCGCGGACCGTCATCTTTCCGGCCAGGTTGGCGCAGTTCCCGTGAAGCCCCTGTTCGATGTCTGCGGCAATGGCGGTCTCGCCGGGTCCGCCGGTGATGACGACAGCCGCTTGCCATGATTTCGCCAGGTCCTGTGCAACAGCAGCGAACCGGTCGGGATACCAGCGCTTTGCCGAGCCATAGGTGGCGCCGGGATTGATACCGATCACGAAATCTCCGGGGGCAATGCCATATCCGGCCAGACGTTCCGCCAGGGAACGGTCTTCTGCAGTTGTCGTTGCCAGCAATTGCGGGAGCGTATCGCCGACAATACCGAAATGACGAAGCAATGCCAGGTAGTTGGCCGACTGGTGCTCGCCCTTCGGCTGCAGATCCAGGGGGAACCCATGGGTCAACAGGAGTCCGCGGCCGTCGCTCCTGTTCCCCAGACGGATCGGTATCCCTGCCAACCAGGTAATCAGGGCTGCGTCAAAGGCATCCTGGAAGAGGACTGCCAGATCGAACCGCTGCCGCCTCAGCTCCCCGGCCAGCCTGAGCCGGCCGGCCAGCCCCTTGTGCCGGCCGGAACGGTCGTAGACCTTGACCTCATCCACCCAGGGATGGGGAGAGAAGAGCGCAGCGACGAGCGGATTGGCGAGCACCGTGATGCGGGCATCGGGGAAGGCCGTCCGGACGGCACCGATGGCAGGGGTACACATCACCGCGTCACCCAGCCAGTTGGTCGCACGGATCAGTATCCGCCGGATTCCGGTTTGTTCGATGCGTATGCGGTTCCCTTCGCGATCCACGGGGGTCAGATTTTCTCCGCCTCGTCAACCAGCATCACGGGGATGCCGTCGCGCACAGGATAGCGGAGCCTACATGCCGGACAGACAAAACCCGCCTCCCCCGGTTCGAGGTCGATCTGCCCTTTGCATTGCGGGCAGACCAGGATGGCAAGGAGTTCAGCCGATAGTGCCATAATTTATCCCTTCATTAAAGTAGTTTCTCCAGGGCGGCTGTAAGCGGCTCCGGATCGTCAACTGCCAGTTCCAGCCGGGCAACGCAGCAGTCACCCAGAATGCCGCGATACGTCTGGAGCTTCACGGCGTCCTTTGCGGTTGTGATCAGACAGTTGGCCTTCTTTGTCTGCTTGAGCCGACCCAGCGCCTCCAGCTCTGCCTTCCCGTAGGGGGTATGATCAGGAAATGCCACCGTTGCCACCAGGTTGATCCCCTGCTCCTCGAGGCCGTTGAAGAATGCAGCTGGATTGGCAATGCCGGCAAAGACAATGACCCGGCGCCCGACCAGATCTGCCAGGGGGTGCGGCTCTCCTCCCCCAAGCGGGGCATATCCGGTCAGGCGATGCGTTGAGGTGCAGTACGGCAGGGATGGCAACAGCTCGTGAACAGGTGGCAGCGCCCCGGCAGAGCGGGTGAAGATGACCAGGTCTGCCCGCTGGGCAGCAGAGGGCGGTTCACGCAGCATGCCAGCGGGCAGGGTGCGCCCCGTGGCAAAGGGATTTGTGCCGTCCAGGAGCAGGATGTCCAGGTCCCGTCCGAGCCTCTGGTGCTGGAACCCGTCATCGAGGAGGAAGATATCCGGGGCGAGCTGTTCCATGGCCAGGCTCCCGGCCAGGTAACGATCCGGCCCCATTACCACCATCAGTCCGGGCAGGGCAGAGGCCATCAGGCACGGCTCGTCTCCCGCCTCTTCAGGGGAAAGGAGCAGGCCGGTGCCATCCGCTACGATCCTGGTTCCCCCCTCCAGCGATCCGCCATAACCCCTGGTCAGGACCGCAACCCGCGTCCCCCTCTCCAGCAGGTGCCGGGCGATGAACATGACCGCAGGGGTCTTGCCGGTCCCTCCCGTTGTGATGTTCCCCACCGAAATCACCGGTCTGGGCAACCGGCGGGAAGGGAGGATTCCGGTCCGGTACCCGAGCGCCCTGATCTTCATGACCAATCCATAGGGGAAGGAACAGAACACAAGGAGGGCAAAGACGAGCCGGTCGGCCATGCCGCACCGCGAACCGGCAACCAGCTCCTTGAAATATGCTTCGCCTTTCACGCTTCACCCCTGAGACATTGTTCGATCGCTGCCAGGTGCCGGGCGGTTGCGCCCCCTTGTTCCAGGACAAGCCGCCGACCATTCTCCCCCATACCGGCCCTCAGGGCGGCATCGTCCAGCAGGGTCGCAAATGCCGTGCCGAGCTGCTCGGCGTCGGCAACCTGAAGCGCGGCATCTGCGGCAAGGACCAGCGCTGAAATCTCCCGGAAGTTGGTCATGTGCGGGCCTATGACGACCGGAACACCCAGCGAAGCCGGTTCCAGCACATTGTGCCCCCCCACCGGCACCAGGCTCCCTCCTACAAAGGCCACGTCCGCCAGACCATAGAGGCGCATCAGTTCGCCGATGGTGTCCACCAGCAGCACCTCGCCCGCGGCGAGTTCCGCCTCATGCCCGGCCAGTGAGGATCGA
>JACRPV010000152.1 GCA_016223015.1 Geobacter sp.
GTTGTTGAAAACGAAGTTTCTGCGTAGCTAAAAACTCAGGTTGTTCAAAAATAGTCAGATCGTCGCACCCGCAGAAAGCCCCGCGGAGGCGTAGCAGCGCTACGCCGCACAAGGCGGCTTTTCGAGGACGGCGGCGAGATGGCTGCTTTTCAACAACCTGCTATCGGTCGAAGTTCACCCGCTCCTTTTCGATCACCAACGGCCGCTTCTGCACCTGGGTGTAGATGAGGCCGATGTACTCCCCCAGGATGCCGATGAAAAAGAGCTGCACCGAGCCGAAAAAGAAGAGGCCGATCACCACCGGCGCCATCCCTGCCGTAAAGGTACTCCAAAAAACCAGCTTGGCAATCAGATAGCCGAGAGAAACCAGAAGGCTCAGCGCCGCCATGGCGAAACCGAGCATGGTGGCGATCCGGAGCGGCACCCTGGAATGGTTGGTGATACCGAGCATGGCGATGTCGTAGAGGGTGTAGAAGTTGTTCTTGGTGATCCCTCGCTTGCGGCGCGGCTGCACGTACTCGATGACCGCCTTCTCGAAACCGATCTCCGAGACGATCCCCCGGAAATAGGGGTACGGGTCGTTGATCTCCCGCAGCGCCTCCATGACCCGCCGGTCGTAGAGGCCGAACCCGGTGTTGTTCTTGGTCAGCTCGATCTCCGACAGCCGGGAGATCAGGTTGTAGTACATCCTGCGGATCAGGAACATGGCCGGGGTCTCTTCGCTGTTGCTCTTCACCCCCAGCACCACCTTGTACCCCTCCTCCCACTTTGCGATGAAGTCCCGGATCATGGGGGGCGGGTCCTGCAGATCGGCCACCAGCAGGATGACGGCATCCCCCTCCGCCTGGAGCAGGGCATGGTAGGGGGAGCGGATATGTCCGAAGTTGCGGCTGTTGACTATGATCTTGACGTTTTTGTCCTGGCCGGCGATCTCCTTGAGGATGGCAACGGTCCGGTCGCGGGAGGCATTGTCGATGAAGATGTGCTCGTAGCGGTACGCCGGCAGGGAGGCAAAGACCTCCCTGACCTGGCGGTAGAGCTCGGCGACATTATCCTCCTCGTTGTAGCAGGGGGTGACGATGCTGATCAGCTTCATGTCTCTCCTCACGCTCATATTCCGCTGCAGCCCGCCTTACCTGGCGCCGGAAAGGTAGGCTCGCACCTGCTCCTTCAGTTCGGGAAAGCGTTGGGATATCTCCGTGAACAGCGCTCTGGACTTCCCCTTTTCCCCCATGCGGTCGTAGGTAATGGCCAGGTTGTACGGCGCATAGGCATAGCGGCTGTTTTGCGTCATGGCCTCTTCAAACGCCCGGATCGCCAGGGGGTAGTCGCGCGACTCCCGATAGCAGATCCCCAGATTGTTCAGGGCATCGAGGTTGCCCGGCGCCGCGGCAAGGGTTTTCCGGAAGTAGGCGATCGCCTCTGCGTAGCTGTGCCGTTTCATGTAGATCGTGGCGATATTGTAGTGGAGCTCCCACTGATTGCCGCCGAGCCGCTCCATCTCCAGGAAGATCTCCAGCGCCTTGGCCAGATCGTTCCCGCGGTAGTACGCCAGCGCCTTGTCTCCCAGTGCAGCGAGCTGCCCGGCATTGCCGACCGTACCCCCTGCGGACCCGCCAGCAGCGAGGCGGTCGAGGGCTGTCCGGGCAGGCTTGAGAAAGACGTTGCCATGCTCCCTGGAACCGACGACCCCCTGGTAGTGCTCCCGCGCCTTTTGCAGATCGCCCCGCGCCTCAAAGATCTTTGCCAGTTCATACAGCGGCCTGATGGCATCGGGTTTTTTCTGCAGGGCATTACGGAATGAAGCAATGGCCCGGTCGGATGCGCCCTGCCTGAGCAGGTAGAGCCCCAGGGCGGTATCGTAATAATGGTTTTGCGGGTTGAGCTTCTGCGCCTCTGCATACTGTGCGAGCGCGCCGGGATAGTCGTTGGCCGCGAGCAGGGCCGTGCCGAGTCCCAGGTAGCCGACAACGACCCGCGGCTGATTCTCTATGGCGCTGGTCCAGAGACTCCGCTCGTCCTTCCAGGCCGGGACAGAGGCAAAGGTGAGCAGGCCGCAGGCAGCGATACAGCCCGCCAGAACGACCTTGGGCAGGGACTCCCCACCCCACGCCTTCAGGCGCCAGATACCGACGACTCCCCCCACCATCAGGCCGACCAGCGGGATATAGCCGTAGCGGTCTGCCACGATGGGGTTTGTCGCATAGAGGTTACTCACCGGAAGGAGCGTGATCCCGAACCAGCCCACGCTGAAAAGGATCTCAGGGTAGCGTCTGCGCTGAGAAACCGCAAGAACCAGCGCGCCGGCAATGCCCGCGCAGGCACCGATCGTCTGCAGGGAAAGGAGCCGGGGCGAGAACGTCACGTCGTACTCAGGGGCCAGCCGCAGGGGGAGGAGGAACTTCCCGATGTAAAAACAGGGGATCTGCAGCGCCCTGCTGACCCGCACGGCGAGCCCTTCCCCCGGCGCTGCCAGCTGCGCGTCGGTAATGATGCCGGCAACCGCGGCAACCTTCATGAACAGGACATATGCGGCAACGGAGACAAGGAAGAACGGGACCAGGGAGAGATAGGGGCGCTGGCGTCCGGATCTGCCGAGGATCGCCAGCAGCAGGCAGAGGACGAGAGGCACGGTAATTGAGTTGGCCTTGGAAAGGAGCGAGCAGACAAAACATGCCAGGGCAGCGGCGTAGAGCCACCCTCCTTGGCGCCCGTCACGCTGCAGCCAGGCCAGGTAAAGCTGGACCGCCAGAAGCGAAAAGAGGCCGCACAAAAGGACGTTCCTGCCGGAAATCCAGTTGACCGCCTGGCCATTGAGGGGATGGACGGCAAAGAGGAGCGCCGTGGCAAGGGGGATGGCGGTGGACGGCCGACCGGCGGCAGGGAGACCGAACAGGGGCTGGAGCCTGTTGACGAGCGCATAGAGGGCCAGGGCCGAACAGCAATGGATCAGCAGGTTGGTGGCGTGAAAACCGGCCGCATGCTCTCCCCAGAGGGCAAAGTCCAGCATGACCGTCAGGTCGCGGAAAGGGAGGTACTCGATGCCGTTGGCAAGCGTAGCGAACAGGCTGAAGGGGTCAAAGGTCCGGTAGATCCGGGGACCAAGGAGATAGACCGGGTCGTCCCAGACGAATCCGTTGAAAAGGGCGCGGCCATAGACCAGCACAATCGCGGCGACAATAAGGACGACGTCGCGCAGGTACGAATGCCGGGATTTCGCTGTCGCCCGTGCCTGATCGGCCCGGGAAGCCCCGCCGTATCCCGACAGCCCGGAATCA
>JACRPV010000153.1 GCA_016223015.1 Geobacter sp.
GTCTGCCATCCTTGAGGGCAAGCGCCTGGTGATAACGCTGGAGGAGCATTTTGTGCAGACAGGACTGGGCGGCCTTGTGGCACGCATGGCTGCAGAGAGGCGTCCTTCATGGCGGCTTATGGCGCGTGGTATACCAGACCGTTTTATTCACGAGGTGAATGATACGGCAGGGTTGCGGCGTCTTTTCAATATAGGAGCTGAGCAGCTTGCTGCAGATGTTGAGCGGTGGTTCCGTGAAAACTGAAAACGGAAGGAGGATCCTGCTTCTTGGCAGCACCGGGAAGATGGGACGCGCACTTGCAGCCGCTTCTGCGCCCGAAGACGAACTGATCTGTCATAACAGCCGCAGCTTTGATGCCGCTGATCTCGCTCAGGTCCGCCGTATCATTGAGGAATGCCGGCCGGATATGGTCCTTAATACTGTGGCTTTTCTCGGGATCGATCCCTGTGAGCGGGAACCGGATAAGGCGTTCAGGATAAATACCCTGTACCCGAAGTTCCTTGCGGAGTGTTCCGCCCGGTTTGGGTTTGTGCTTGCTCATTTCAGTACTGATGCCGTCTTCAGCGATAAGGAGGAGGGGGCATACTGTGAGACTGATGCGCCCTGTCCGGTCAATATCTACGGGTTTACGAAATTCGGCGGCGACTGTTTTGTTCGCGCCCTGGCGCCGGGACATTATCTGTTCAGGCTATCGCTGCTGTTCGGACCGACTGACCGGCAGACGCAGTTTGTTGAGAGGATGCTGGCCAGGATCAGAGGAGGAGAAAAGTCCCTGAAGATTGCAGATGACATTATTTTCTCACCCGGATACAGTCAGGATATAGCAGCAGCAGTAATGCAGCTTATAAAGCAGCAGGCCCCTTTTGGTCTCTATCATCTGGCGAACAGCGGCACGACTTCATTATATGGGCTATTGGGCCGAATCGTTGAAGACCTTGGGTGCGATGTCCGGCTGGAGCGGGGCTCGCATCGCGATTTTCCTGCCATCGGCAGGAAGAATACACGGACACCGATCGTTTCCGGGAAGATTCCGCCTCTGCGGCCGTGGGAAGAGGCTGTTGATGATTACTGCCGCTTAATAGCTGAAGATTGGAGAAAATGAATGGCTGATTCGTATCTGATGGATGGTCATAAACTTTACTGGCACCTCGACCGGGTCAACGACTGGTTGCAGGGAAAACGGATAGCGCCGCTGCATATTGACGTCGGCCTGAGCAAAGGCTGCAATATCAGATGCATATACTGCTTTGGCGCCATGCAGGGCAACAGGTATACCGAGGGCGCAGCAGCATATTTCCCGCGCGAGCCGCTGCTCCGGTACCTTCGCGATGCCGGTGCGCTGGGAGTGCGCTCTATGGCCTTTATCGGGGAGGCAGAACCACTGCTTAACCCCCATGTGTATGAAGCAATTGTCTGCGGCAAGAAGAGCGGGGTGGATATAGCCCTCGGCACCAACGGCATCCTGTTCGATACCGGAAGGTCTGGTGAGGAGGCGCTGGAGCATCTGAGCTGGCTCCGCTTCAACATAAGCGCTGCCTCAGAAGAGTCATATCAGAGAATACACGGCAGTGATGCTTTTCAGGA
>JACRPV010000154.1 GCA_016223015.1 Geobacter sp.
ATGATCGACCGGCCGTTCAGGATCGGCGACCGGGTCCAGCTGAAGGACGGGAGCTGGGGGGACGTCACCGATATCGGCCTCAGAACCACCAAGATCAAGACGGTTGACAACACCCTGCTGATCATCCCCAACTCCGACCTCTGCAACACCACGGTCATCAACCTGGCATTCCCCGATGTCAGGGCAAAGGGGAGGGTCGATGTGGGGGTGGCCTACGGCACCGATGTGGAGATGGCGAAACAGCTCTTGGTGGCGACCGCCCTGGAGATACCGGAGGTTCTGCGGGAGCCGGCACCCGAGGCATACTTCACGAAATTCGGCGACAGTGCCCTTGCCCTCTCCCTGTTTTTCTGGGTAGAAGAGTATACGCGTGTCTTCTCCGTGACCGACAAGGTCAATACGCTCCTTCTCACGCGGTTCGGAGAGGCAGGAATCGTCATTCCCTATCCCGTTCGCACCATCCATCTGCACAAGGAACAATAATGGCCCATCGAATCGAGGTTGCCCTCAAGGACGGAATTCGCGATGCCCGCGGCGAGCGGGTAAAAAGAGAGATCGAACATTTCCTGCATCTGCCCGTGGACGAAGTCCGCACCCTGGATGTCTATACGGTGGATGCAGCGCTGTCGCCCGAGGAACTGGCGCAGGTTGCCGCTGGCCCTTTCAGCGATCCGGTGATCCAGGCCTGGAGTCTCAATACTCCTCGTGCTGCCGGATTCGATTATGCCGTTGAGGTGGGCTTCCGCCCCGGCGTGACCGACAACGTGGGGCGCACTGCCAAGGAGGCGATCGAATATCTGATCGGCCGGCCGCTTGCATCGGGGGAGGCGGTCTACACCTCGGTGCAGTACCTGGTGACGGGCCGGTTCGGTCTTGCCGATATGGAGCGGATTGCCACTGGTCTCCTCTGCAATACCCTGATCCAGCGCTATACGATCCTTGCTGCCGCCGATTTCCAGGCCCGCGGCGGGTTCCCCGCAACGGCGCCCAAGGTCCAGTCCGAGTCCAGGCCGGAGGTCCGGGAGATCGACCTGAACGTTGCCGATGATGAGCTGATGCGGATCAGCAAGGATGGGGTCCTGGCTCTGACCCTCGAAGAGATGAAGATCATCCAGGCGCATTTCCGGGATCCACAGATATTGGCGGAGCGGCGCAAGGTGGGGTTGGGTGACAGGCCGACCGACGTCGAGCTGGAGGCCCTGGCCCAGACCTGGTCGGAGCACTGCAAGCACAAGATATTCGCCGGCACGGTGCTGTACGAGGACGAACAGGGGAACCGGCAGGAGATCAAATCCCTGTTCAAGTCGTTCATCCAGCGGACCACCAAAGATGTCCGGGAAAAGCTGGGGGAGCGGGACTTCTGCCTGTCGGTTTTCAAGGACAATGCCGGGGTGATCCGTTTCAACGACGACTGGTCCCTGGTTTTCAAGGTCGAGACCCATAATTCCCCCTCTGCCCTTGACCCCTATGGCGGGGCACTCACCGGCATCGTCGGCGTCAACCGGGATCCCTTCGGTACAGGGAAGGGTGCCCGGCTGATCTTCAACACCGATGTCTTCTGTTTTGCCGATCCGTTCTACGACAAGCCTCTTCCTGCCCGGCTGCTGCATCCCCGCCGCATCTACGAAGGGGTGGTTGAAGGGGTCGAGCATGGCGGCAACAAGAGCGGCATCCCCACGGTCAACGGCTCGCTGGTCTTTGACGAACGGTTTGCCGGCAAGCCGCTGGTTTTTTGCGGCACTGCCGGGATCATGCCGGCAACCATCAATGGCGAAAAATCCCATGAGAAAGAGATCCTGCCGGGCGACCTGATCGTCATGACCGGCGGCCGCATCGGCAAAGACGGGATCCACGGTGCCACCTTTTCCTCGGAAGAGCTGAACGAAAACTCGCCAGTTTCGGCGGTGCAGATCGGCGACCCGATCACCCAGAAGCGGATGTTCGACTTCCTGATCCGCGCCCGTGACAAGGGGCTCTATCGGTTTATCACCGACAATGGCGCCGGCGGTCTCTCTTCCTCCATCGGCGAGATGTCGGGGGAATGCGGTGGCTGCCGGATGGACCTTGCCAAGGCGCCCCTCAAGTATCCCGGTCTCAATCCGTGGGAGATCCTCATCTCGGAGGCCCAGGAGCGGATGTCCCTGGCTGTGCCGCCGGAACATATCGATGAATTCCTGGGGATGGCAAGGCGCTTCGGGGTCGAGGCGACAGTCCTGGGCGAGTTCACCGACACCGGCATGTTCCACATCATGTACGGCGAGCAGACCGTAGCCTTTCTGCCGGTGGCGTTCATGCACGAAGGGCTCCCCCCCATGATCCTCCCGGCAAAATGGGAGACCAGACGGCACCCCGAGCCGCAGATCGCTTACGGAGTGGACCATACGGACGACCTGAAGGCGCTTCTTGCCACCCTCAACGTCTGCTCCAAGGAGTCGGTGGTCAGACGCTACGACCACGAGGTGCAGGGAGGGAGCATCGTCAAGCCGTTCACCGGGGTTGCGGATGACGGCCCATCCGATGCCGCTGTGGTTCGACCCATCCTCGATTCCTACGAGGGGGTGGTGGTCAGCCACGGCATCTGCCCCCGCTACAGCGACATCGACACCTACCACATGACCGCCAATGCCATCGACGAAGGGATGCGCAACTATGTGGCCGTCGGCGGTTCGCTGGATCTGGTGGCCGGCCTGGACAACTTCTGCTGGTGCGACCCGGTCCTCTCCGAGAAGACCCCTGACGGACCGTACAAGATGGCCCAACTGGTCAGGTCCAACCAGGCGCTCTACGACCTCTGTCTTGCCTACAACCTGCCGCTCATCTCTGGCAAGGATTCCATGAAAAACGACTTCTACGACGGGACCACGAAGATCTCCATCCCGCCGACCCTGCTCTTTTCCGTGATCGGCAAGATCGAGGATATCCGCAAGGCAGTCACCATGGACCTGAAACGACCTGGCGACATCGTCTACCTCCTTGGCAAGACCGGCGACGAACTGGGTGCCTCGGAATTCCTGAACCTGAAGGGTTTTGTCGGCAACAACGTCCCGGTGGTCGATGCCGCCAAGGCCTATCACCGTTACCAGGCCTATCATGAAGCGGTCCTGGCCGGGGTCGTTGCCTCTTGCCACGACCTGTCCGATGGCGGCCTGGCCGTTGCTGCCGCCGAATCCGCCTTTGCCGGCGGGTACGGGATGACCATCGACCTTGCCTCCGTACTCTGGAAAGGTGAGATGGCGGCACGAAACGACACCGCGCTGCTCTTCAGCGAATCCGCCTCCCGTCACCTGGTGACGGTCCATCCCGAGAACCGGGACCGCTTCGAGGCGATCATGAGCGGCAACTGCTTCGCGTCCATCGGCCTGGTCACGGCAGAACCGGTGCTCGACATCGCGGGGCTTGCCGGGAACAGCGCGATCCGTGCCGGGCTGGCTGAACTGAAAGAATCCTGGCAGAAAACCCTGAGGGACCTGTAAATGACACAGAAAGCACGCGCAATCGTCATAACCGGCAACGGCACCAACTGCGAGGTGGAGGCAGCCCATGCCTGCCGCCTGGGGGGATTCGACGAGGCGGTCATCGCCCATATCGCCGATATCCTGACTGGCGGGGTCCGTCTCGATGATTTCCATTTTCTCAACCTGACCGGGGGGTTCCTGGATGGCGACGACCTGGGAAGCGCCAAGGCCCAGGCCAATCGACTCAGGTATGCCCGTATAGCAGGGAGCGAGGAGCATCTGCTGGATCAACTGATCCGCTTCATCGCCGATGGCAAGCCGATCCTGGGGGTCTGCAACGGTTTCCAGATGATGGCGAAAATGGGGCTCCTGCCTTCCCTGGACGGCACCTATCTCAACCAGGAGGCAACCCTTACCTTCAACGACTGCGGCCGTTTCCAGGATCGCTGGGTCTATCTGAAGGTCAATCCAGATGCGCCTTCGATCTTCACCAGGGGGATCGAAAAGGGGATCTACCTGCCGATCCGCCATGGCGAAGGGAAATTCGTCGCTGCCTCGCCGGCGGTGCTCGAACAGATCGAGAACCGCAACCTGTCGGTCCTCAAATATACCGACGCTGCCTATGAAACGTCTGTCATGGAGTTTCCCTTAAACCCCAATGGCTCCCAGAATGCCATTGCCGGTATCTGTGATGCCACTGGCCTGCTGATGGGGTTGATGCCCCATCCCGAGGCCTTTGTCCACCGGACCAACCATCCCCGCTGGACGCGCGAAGAACTCCCCGAGGATGGGGATGGCCTGATCCTGTTCCGGAATGCAGCCGAGTATGTGAAAAAGAACCTCTGTTGAGCCGTCGCCTGCCGGGCGCCGACTCATGGCGGCCGGGGGAGCGGTTCAGCGGTTTCCCGAAGGAGAAACCATGAAGTTTGCAAGGCCCGAAGAAGAATGCGGTATTTTTGGCATCTACAACCATAAGGAAGCGGCCAACCTGACCTATCTCGGACTGTATGCCCTGCAACACCGCGGGCAGGAGGCGTGCGGCATCGTCTCGTCCGATGGGCAGAATCTCTTCTCCCACAAGAGCATGGGGCTGGTTGCCGATGTCTTCGGCAATCCCGACATCTTCAGGTACCTCCCCGGTAATTCCGCCATAGGTCATGTCCGCTATTCCACCACCGGCGATTCGGTCGTCAAGAACGTCCAGCCGATCCTGGTCAACTACTCCCGCGGCTCCATCGCCGTCTCCCACAACGGCAATATCGTCAATTCCCAGCTGATCAGGGCCGAACTGGAGGCTTGGGGATCGATCTTCCAGACCACCATGGACACTGAGATCATCGTCCATCTCCTGGCCGCCTCCAAGTCCAGCAGCCTGGAAGACCGGATCATCGAGGCGCTCAACCGCATCAAAGGGGCCTACTGCCTCCTGTTTCTCACCGAAACCCGCATGGTTGCCGCCAGGGACCCCCATGGCTTCCGGCCGCTCTGCCTCGGCAAGCTGGGCAACTCCTACGTGGTTGCCTCGGAAAGCTGTGCCCTTGACCTGATCGAGGCCGAATTCATCCGCGAGATCGAACCGGGCGAGATGGTGGTGATCGGCAAGGACGGCGTGACCTCCCACTTCCCCTTCAAGAAGGAGATCCCGGCCCCCTGTATCTTCGAGTTCGTCTATTTTGCCCGTCCCGATTCCTTCATCTTCGGCAAGAACGTCTACCAGGTCCGCAAGGAGCTTGGCCGGCAACTGGCCAGGGAGCACGGCATCGAGGCCGACATCGTCATCCCGGTCCCTGATTCCGGTGTACCGGCAGCCATGGGATATGCCGAGGAGTCGGGACTCCTCTTCGAGATGGGGCTGATCCGCAACCACTACGTGGGACGCACCTTCATCGAGCAGGCCCAGTCGATCCGCCACTTCGGCGTCAAGATCAAGCTCAATCCGGTGCGGGAGATCCTCAAGGGGAAGCGGGTGGTGGTCATCGACGATTCCATCGTCCGGGGCACCACCTCGCGCAAGATCGTCAAGATGGTCAGGAATGCCGGTGCGAAAGAGGTCCATATGCGGATCTCCTCGCCCCCCACCAGTTACCCCTGTTACTACGGCATCGACACCCCGAACCGGAAGGAGCTGATCTCCTCATCCCATACCATCGAGGAGATCCGGCGTTACATCACAGCCGATTCGCTCGGCTACCTCTCCCGCGAAGGCCTGATGCAGGCGGTGGGAGGGAAGGCCGGCTGTCACTGCCATGCCTGTTTCACCGGCGAGTATCCCATTCAATTTCCCCGGCTCGGGCCTGAGCCGCAACTCGACCTATTTGAAAAGGAGCCACTGTTATGACCGATCGGGAGCGTTTGAAGCAGATCATCATGGATCTTTCCTACGAAAAGCGGAGGGTGACACTCGCCTCCGGTCGGGAGAGCGATTTCTATTTCGACGGCAAGCAGACCACCCTCCATGCAGAAGGGGGCTTTCTGGTGGGGAAGCTCTTCTATGAGGCTGCCAAGGGGTTCGCGGGGGTACAGGCGGTCGGCGGGATAACCCTCGGCGCAGACCCCATTGCCACGGCAACCTCCATTGCGGCCCTTCTGGACGGCAACCCGCTCCATGCGTTCATCATCCGCAAGGAGCCCAAGGGGCACGGCACCGGCCAGTGGCTGGAGGGGCGCAAGAACCTTCCTGTCGGCACCAGGGTGGTCATCGTGGAGGACGTGGTCACCACCGGCGGCTCTTCCATGAAAGCGGTACGACGGGCCGAAGAAGAGGGGCTCAAGGTGCTCGGCATCGTCTCACTGGTTGACCGGGAAGAGGGTGGACGCGAGAATATCGAGGCGGAAGGGTATGTGCTGAAGGCCATCTTCGGCAGGACCGAGTTGACAGGCGAATAAGTTTCATTGGCCAGGTTCACTTGAACAGCATCCAAAAGGGCGGCGCGTGACTTTCGCCGCCCTTTGTCGTGGAAATCCATGCAACCTGAAATACTCCATATCCTTGACCGCTACGGGGAGCTGCTTGCCGAGGTGGACGCCTGGTTCAGGCGCTGCATGGAGGCTTTTCCGGATGATATCCGCTGCAATGCCGGATGCAGCGACTGTTGCCGGGGACTGTTCGACATCACCCTGACCGATGCCCTGTTTCTGCGCCTCGGTTTTGCCAGGCTGCCCCGGGAACTGCAGGAGTCGGTGCGAAAGAAGGCCGTAGCGCGGCTGGCAGAGATGCGGCGGCTCTGGCCGGAACTGGCACCCCCGTTCGTCCTCAATCACCGGCCCGAGGAGGAGTGGGAACAGCTCATGCCCGATGACGACGAGACCCCCTGCGTCCTCCTGGGGGACGACGGCCGCTGCCTCGTCTACGAGCATCGTCCCATGACCTGCAGGCTCCACGGGCTGCCGCTCATCGACCCCGATGGCACCCTGCTGCACGACGAGTGGTGTACACTCAATTTCACTGAAGGATCGCCTGTGGAACTGCCGGGATTACGGGCAGAGTTCACCCGCCTGTTCCAGGAGGAAGTCCTGTTGTTTCAAGATGTTGTTGCTGAATTATTCAAGCGTGACGTGAGGGAATTGGATACCTTTATCCCGCTGGCCGTGCTGTTCGATGCTGAGCGGTTTGATTGGGAGGGATGGGTGGAGCGGTTCGTGGTCGCAGGAGAGAAAGCGGCCGCACTCAATCGGCCGGAGCGATCCTGACGCAACGCCCCTCAATGGTGAGGCGCCTCTTGGCGTACAACTGGATCGCCTCCGGGTAGATCCGGTGTTCTTCCTTGTGGATCCGCCGGGACAGGGAATCTTCGGTGTCGCCTTCGACGACCGGCACCACGGCCTGGATGATGATCGGGCCGGTATCGCAGCCGGCATCGACGAAGTGAACCGTGCAACCGCTGACCTTTACCCCGTAGTCGAGCGCCTGCTGCTGGGCATGGAGGCCGGGGAAGGCGGGGAGCAGGGCCGGATGGATGTTCATGATCCGGTTGGGGAAGGCGTCGATGATCACCGGGGTGAGTATCCGCATGAACCCGGCAAGAACGACGAGTTCGACGCCGTGTGACTTCAGGGCGTCAACCAGGGCGGCATCGTAGGCCTCACGGTTCTGGTGCTGCCTGTGGTCGAGATGGATGGCGGGGATGGAGTGGCGACGGGCACGCTCCAAGGCAAAGGCATCAGCCTTGTTGCTGATGACGCAGGCAACACGGGCCAACAGCTCGCCGGACTCGATCCGGTCGATAATCGACTGCAGGTTGGTGCCGTTGCCCGAAACCAGCACCCCGACGGCGACTGCCTGTCTGCCGGTGTCAGTCATTGAACTCCACGCACTCTTTCCCTTCTTCGCATTTCACCACTTCACCGATGACAAAGGCCTGTTCGGAAAGGCCCGATAGCCTGATAAGGATATCCTCGGTCTCTTTTTCCGGTACGGCGAGCACCATGCCGATGCCGCAGTTGAAGGTCCGGAACATCTCCTCGTCGCTGATGTTGCCCCCCTGCTGCAACAGGGAGAAAAGGGGAGGGATCTCCCAGCTCTGCCGATGGAGCATCGCCTTGCATTTGTGGGGGAGGATGCGGGGGATATTTTCCAGTAGCCCGCCGCCTGTGATGTGGGCAATGCCGTGCACATGGAAATCGCGCATGAGGTTCAGCACCGATTTCACGTAGATCCGGGTCGGCGTGAGCAGCTCTTCGCCGACGTTCTTGCCGAGACCGGGGAGCTGGCTGTCGATACCGAGGCCGAGATGTTCGAAGATCACCGTGCGCGCCAGGGAGTAGCCGTTGCTGTGCAGGCCGCTGGAGGCGATGCCGATCAGCCGGTCGCCAACGGTAATGGAGGAGCCGTCGATGATGTTGTCCCGGTCGACGACGCCGACGGTGAAGCCCGCGATATCGTATTCCCCGTCCGCATAGAAACCGGGCATCTCGGCGGTCTCACCGCCGATCAGGGCGCAGCC
>JACRPV010000029.1:0-3370 GCA_016223015.1 Geobacter sp.
GTCGGGGACCATCTTCTTTTCCGGCTGTACCCTGGCCTGCCGCTTCTGCCAGAACTTTCCCATCAGCCAGCTGGGGAGCGGCGAGGAGCTGACCACGCTGGAGCTTGCCGGAAAGTTGCTCCGCCTGCAGCGCCAGGGGGCGCACAACATCAACTTCGTCACGCCGACCCATTTTCTGCCCCAGATCCTGGCGGCCCTCTACCTGGCGCTGCCGCAGGGGTTCACCCTGCCGCTGGTCTGGAACTCCAGCGGCTACGAACTGGTCAGTGCTCTGCAACTGCTTGATGGGGTGGCGGGTATCTACCTTCCGGATATGAAATACAGCAACGATGGCGAGGCACTGAAGCTCTCCGGGGCACCTGGCTACCCGGAGATCAATCGCACGGCTGTAGCGGAGATGCTCCGACAGGTCGGTCACCTGCGGGTCGATGCCGATGGCATCGCGCTGCAGGGGCTGATCATCCGCCACCTGGTGCTTCCCGGTAACAGGGCCGGCAGCCGGGAGACGCTGCGCTGGATTGCCGACCACCTGGGGCGGGAGACCCACCTGGCGCTGATGAGCCAGTACTTCCCGGCCCACGAAGCGAGGGAGATGGCCGGCATCGATCGGCCCATTACCGTTGAAGAATACGATGCCGCCGTGGAGGCCCTGGAAGAGGCGGGGCTGGAAAACGGCTGGGTGCAGGAGCTGGACGAGGAGCGGCTGCCGGTATGAGGACGGTGGTGCTCCTGGTCATCTCCAACATCTTCATGACCTTTGCCTGGTACGCCCACCTGCGCAACCTGCGGACCAGACACTGGATGATTGCCGTTCTGGTCTCCTGGGGGATCGCCTTCTTCGAATACCTGGTTCAGGTGCCGGCCAACCGGTTCGGTTACGGCAGGTTTTCCCTGGCCCAGTTGAAGATCATCCAGGAGGTCATCACCCTCAGCGTCTTCATCCCGTTTGCGGTCTTCTACATGGGGACCCCGTTGAAGCTCGATTATCTCTGGGCCGGCTGTTGTCTGGCCGGAGCGGTGTTTTTCATCTTCAGGTGATAACTTGGAACTTGCGGAAATTCAGAAAACAATTGCCGTTTACTGCGTCGGTCGACCGGAGATCATTGCCTGCTATCTGTTCGGGTCCTATGCCAGTGGCAGGCAGCGACCAGGAAGTGACGCGGATGTGACGTTTTTGCTGGATGCCTCGGTTGCGCAGTCGCAATATTTCGACCTGAAGCTCACCTACCATAACGGACTGGCAAACCTTTTGCGGCTTGATATCCATTGTTTTCGCCAAGTTGATAAGAGTGGGTCGTATGCGAAGGAATGTTTGAACGTACCCTTTTCATGTGGTAGACTAAACTATGTTGGTCTAGTCTGAAGGAGGCAGGTATGCATGCGGTGAACATTCACGAGGCGAAAACCCATCTCTCCCGGTTGGTTGAAGAGGCTGCCCACGGCAAGCCGTTCATTATCGCCAAGGCGGGCAAGCCGATGGTCAAGGTCATCCCCATTCCCACCGATGATGGGGCGACGGCCGGGAGGCTGGGCTTCATGGCAGGCGAAATAGCAGTTCCCGACGATTTCGATCATATGGGCGATGAGTTACTTGTCGACCTGTTTGAAGGGAAGAGCCGGTGAAACTGCTCCTCGACACCCATCTGCTCCTTTGGGCTGCCGGAGCGCCGGAGCGGCTTTCCGAAACGGCGCGGGAGCTGATCCTGGATAGCGGCAACACCCTGTATTTCAGCTCCGCCAGCATCTGGGAGATCGTGATCAAGAAAGGTTTGGGAAGAGACGATTTTCGTGTCGATCCGGTCAGGTTGCGTAAGCTGCTGGTGGCCAACGGCTACGAGGAGCTGGCCGTCGAATCCGATCATGCGCTGGCGGTTGATTCTCTGCCGCCTCTGCACAAGGACCCATTCGACCGAATTCTGCTGGCTCAGGCGAGAGTCGAGCGGGTGCTGCTCATGACCGTCGATTCGCAAATACTGAACTACGGCGACGGTGTCGTTGCCGTCTGAAACATAACAGATTACACCAAGGAGTTTTTCATACATGCCAAAACGAACGGATATCCATAAGATCCTCATCATCGGCGCCGGCCCGATCATCATCGGCCAGGCGTGCGAGTTCGACTACTCCGGGACCCAGGCCTGCAAGGCGCTGAAGGAGGAGGGGTTCGAGGTGGTGCTGTTGAACAGCAACCCGGCCACCATCATGACCGACCCCGACTTTGCCGACCGGACCTACGTGGAGCCGGTGACCCCGGAGATCCTGGCCAAGATCATCGAAAAGGAGCGCCCCGACGCGATCCTGCCGACCCTGGGGGGGCAGACTGCTCTCAATACCGCGGTGGCGGTAGCGGAGATGGGGGTACTGGAGAAATTCGGGGTCGAACTGATCGGCGCCAAGCTGCCTGCCATCAAGAAGGCCGAAGACCGCACCCTGTTCAAGGCTGCCATGGAGAAAATCGGCCTGGCCGTGCCCCGCTCCGGGTTCGCCCACAACTACCAGGAGGCGATGGAGGTGGTGAAGCTCGTCGGCTTCCCGGCCATCATCCGCCCTTCCTACACCCTTGGCGGCACTGGCGGCGGGATAGCCTACAACATGGAAGAGTACGAGAAGATGGCCATCGCCGGCATCGATGCCTCCCCCACGGACGAGATTCTGGTGGAGGAGTCGGTCATCGGCTGGAAGGAGTATGAGCTGGAGGTGATGCGCGACACCGCCGACAACGTGGTGATCATCTGCTCCATCGAAAACTTCGACCCGATGGGGGTCCATACCGGCGACTCCATCACCGTGGCCCCGGCCCAGACCCTCACCGACAAAGAGTACCAGATCCTGCGCGACGCCTCGCTGAAGATCATCCGCGAGATCGGCGTCGATACCGGCGGCTCCAACATCCAGTTCGGCATCAATCCACGGGACGGCCGACTTGTGGTCATCGAGATGAATCCCCGTGTCTCCCGTTCCTCGGCGCCCGCCTCCAAGGCCACCGGCTTCCCCATCGCCAAGATCGCGGCCAAGCTGGCCGTCGGATACCGGCTCGATGAGATCACCAACGACATCACCCGGGAGACCCCGGCCTGCTTCGAGCCGACCATCGACTACGTGGTGACCAAGATTCCCCGCTTTACCTTCGAGAAATTCCCGGCCGCCGATGCCACCCTTACCACCCAGATGAAATCAGTCGGGGAGGTGATGGCCATCGGCAGGACCTTCAAGGAGTCGTTCCAGAAGGCGCTCCGCTCTTTGGAGATCGGCTCCTGCGGACTGGAGTCGCGGATGTACGACGTCACCGCCGAAACCAGCCGGGCGCTTTCTGCCAAGGAGCAGCAGCTCATCAACGACAAGCTCCGCACCCCAAATTGGGAGCGGCTCT
>JACRPV010000029.1:3503-10610 GCA_016223015.1 Geobacter sp.
CCGCAGCGGCATGAGTGTTGAAGATATCTTCGGGATCACTGCCATCGACCCCTGGTTTCTCCACAACATCCGCCAGATCATCGAGATGGAGGAGGAGCTGAAGCAGGTTAAGGTTGATGTTGAGGACAAGGATAATCTGCAAGGCATCATCCGTGACGCAAAGCGTTACGGCTTCTCCGACAAGTTTCTCGGCAGCCTCTGGAGGATGAACGAGGAGGAGGTCAGGCAGCTTCGATTGTCGCTGGGAATCAAGCCGGTCTTCAAAAGGGTCGACACCTGCGCCGCCGAGTTCGTCGCTTACACCCCCTATCTCTACTCCACCTACGAGGAGGAGTGCGAGGCAGAGGTGAGCACAAGGAAGAAGATCATGATCCTGGGGGGCGGCCCGAACCGGATCGGTCAGGGGATCGAGTTCGACTACTGTTGCGTTCACGGTGTCTTTGCACTGGCAGAGGACGGCTTCGAGACCATCATGGTCAACTGCAACCCCGAGACGGTCTCCACCGACTATGACACCTCCGACCGGCTCTATTTCGAGCCGCTTACCTACGAGGATGTCCTTTCCATCGTCGATATCGAGAAGCCGGACGGGGTCATCGTCCAGTTCGGCGGCCAGACGCCGCTCAAGCTGGCCGTGCCGCTGGAGAAGGCAGGCGTCCCGATCATCGGCACCTCGCCGGATGCCATCGACCGGGCCGAGCGCTCCTTTGAAGAAGCGGAAAAGGTGGCCGACCGGATCAGCTACCCGGTTGTGGTCCGTCCTTCCTATGTCCTCGGCGGCCGGGCCATGGAGATCGTCTACGACGTTGACGGGCTGCGTCGCTACATGACTACCGCGGTCCAGGCCTCGCCCGAGCACCCGATCCTGATCGACAAGTTTTTGGACGAGGCGATCGAAATCGACGTGGATGCCCTCTGCGACGGCACGGACGTGGTCATCGGCGGCATCATGGAGCATATCGAGGAGGCCGGTATCCACTCCGGCGATTCCGCCTGCAGCCTGCCGCCCTATTCCATTTCAGGGGAGATCGTGGCGGAGATCAAGCGCCAGACCGCCCTCATGGCGCTGGAATTGAACGTCAAAGGGTTGATGAACGTCCAGTATGCCGTCAAGGACGGCACCATCTTCATCCTTGAGGTCAACCCGCGGGCCTCGCGGACCGCTCCGTTCGTCTCCAAGGCCACCGGCCGCCCCCTGGCCAAGATCGCCGCCCGCATCATGGCCGGCAAAAGCCTGAAGGAGCAGGGGATCACCGGCGATATCGAGCCGCGGCACGTGGCGGTCAAGGAGTCGGTCTTCCCCTTTGTCAAGTTCCCTGGTGTCGACACCATCCTCGGGCCGGAGATGAAATCGACCGGCGAGGTCATGGGGATCGACGATACCTTTGCCAAGGCCCAGCTCGTAGCAGGGGTCAGGCTTCCCACCAGCGGCAACATCTTCATCAGCGTCAGGGATGCGGACAAAAAACATGTTGTCTCCATAGCCCAAAAGCTCTATAATGCCAACTTTCAGCTGCTTGCAACCCGTGGAACCGCGTCGTTCCTGCAGGAAAAGGGTGTCAAGGTCAGGGTGATCAACAAGGTGCTGGAAGGGCGGCCGCATATCGTCGATTCCATCAAGAACGGCGAGATCGCCATGGTGATCAACACCACCCAGGGTGCCCAGGCTGTTGCCGACTCCTTTTCCATCCGGCGAAATGCCCTGATGCACAATGTCACCTATTTCACCACCGTGTCCGGTGCGAGAGCTGCGGTCGACGGTATCCTCGCCATCATGCAGGAAGAGCTGGACGTAAAACCGCTGCAGGAGTATCTGCGCTAGCAGGCCATTCATAATCGAGAGACATTCGACCGGGGCGGCCTCATATACTGGCTGCCCCGGCGGTTTTCAAAGGAGCTGTTGTTTCATGTCCCATTCGGTACCCATGACCAAAGAGAGTTTCGAGTCACTGCAGGAGGAGCTGAAGCGCCTGATCCGCGAGGAGCGTCCGCGCGTTATCCAGGATATCGCCGAGGCCCGCGGCCATGGCGATCTCTCCGAGAACGCCGAGTACGATGCCGCCAAGAACCGTCAGAGCTTTATCGAGGGCCGGATCCAGGAACTGCAGGACAAACTGGCCAGGGCCTACGTGGTTGATCTCACGAATCTGAAACCGGACAAGGTGGTGTTCGGTGCCACCGTGACCCTCTACGATACGGCAACCGAGGAAGAGGTGACCTACCGGATCGTCGGCGAGGACGAGGCAGATATCAAGCTGGGGAAGATGTCCTGTACCTCGCCGGTCGGCAAGGCGCTCATCGGCCACAAGCTGGACGATACGGTCAAGGTCAAGGTTCCGGCAGGGCTCAAGGAATACGAGATCATCGACATCAAATACGAGTAGCCCGCCATGTGCAGGGGGCTTTTTAAGGGTTTTCTCTTCAGTAGTAACGATTTCAAGAAAGAGGTGCTATGATGAGTGAGCGGTTCAACAAGGACATGACCTTTGCCCAGGCCCTTCAGACAAGCCCCGAAGTGGTCAAGGTGTTGCGCAAATACAACCTGGGGTGTATCGGCTGCATGGGTGCCCAGAACGAGACCCTGGAGCAGGGCTGTTCCGCCCATGGCCTTGACGTCAACGAAATCCTGAAAGACCTGAACGAGATCCCCTAGGCACGGGGCAGTCTTCAATCTGCAGATGAAAAAGGGAATGCCGATACCGGCGTTCCCTTTTTTTGTGCGCTATCGAACGTCTGCCTGCTTGTCCGGTGCAGATTCAGGAAATGGCAATGCCTGTGGCGCTCTCCATCACCTGCTTGATAATGCTCTCCTTGATCGGCGCCAGAAGTTCTCTCGTTTCCTCGGGATATTTGTCGACAACGAACAGGTGATTCAGTTCCGATACGGCCAGATCCACTTCCCGGGTGACGAAGCAGAGGATGAGGCTGAAATAGGCACTCACCCGGTCGAAGGGGAGGGTGATCATGACCTGGTTGAAGCTGTGGATGCCCAGTGCATCCAGGAGCTTGACCGCTATGGTCTCCGCAATGGAGAGCGAGGTGATTTCTTCCTCCGACAGGGCCAGATAGTGGGTTGTGCCCGGCTTCTTGACCATGATCTGCATCTCGTGGATGGAGATCTGGCCGTAGGGGACGTAGAGCACGACATGGTCGTCCTCGTGGATCACCATCTTTTCGCGCCGTAAAAACTGCAGGTAGGCGTGAAGATAGCCCCCCTTCACCTCTATCCGCCGGCAGAGTTCATCCAGATGGTTGCCGAGATTGACCGAACCTGGCGCCATGCCCCAGATCTGCTTGTGAACGTGGGTGATGCTCGCCCCTGCCGAGGTACGGGTACGGGTTCCCATGACCAGATGCCGGATGGACGAATTCAGACCGATGAATACACCGGCAGGCGCGGGGAGCCATTTGCCGGCCTTCTGCTCCCGTTTGAGGAATCTCCAGATGGTCAGGTTCATGTCGTGGATATCCGGCAATTCCAGGTCCTGCCAGGCGTGAATCGACTGGGCTGGGAAGGCGATGTAATGGAAATAGGGACCGTAGGGAAAATCATTGGCGATGATGAAGGTCTTGTCCGATCCTGACCGCAGGTCCCGCAGAAACCTGAACCTGTCCTGGCAGAACTTGCATTCCTTCTGCTGCAGGTCGCTGCTGGCAGAGGGATTTTTCGCCGTAATCGACCGCACCTGGGGATCGGTGTCGTTTTCGTAGATGAAGTCGAGGATCTTCTGGTCGGTGGTGAGTTCTGCCAGGACCATGCGGATCCAGCGGTAACCCTCGACCTGGAGAAAGGGGTACATGCTTTTGACGCTGCCCAGGTCCAGGATGGTCAGGTCCGGAATGGCGGTCGGGTTTCCCGCCTGACGCAGCGACCGGGTTTCGCCAATCTGGATGTCGAAGGGGCGGATCGGGTCTTTGGATACGAGGATGAAATTGGATTTGAGCTCATCCACCCCCTCCTTGCCGGCAATGTAGCCGGAGGTGGTCTGGATCCTGGCCCGATAGAAGGTCTGCTTCTCTTCGTGGTTGTTGGGTTTGAAGGAGGAAGCCACTCCGATGGCATCCCAGACCTGTTCGACCTTTTCGATATCGGCATTCTCCACGTTGATCGATTTCGGCACCGTGGTCTTGTTCAGGAGCTTTCTGACGATATGTTCCAGGTCGTCCCGCACCAGTCGTTCAAAATCGATCGGCTCGCGGTACAGGGTGTATTTCAGTTTGGAGCTCAGCTCTTCCCTGAACCTGATGACCTTCAGGAGTTGTTCTGCAGCGTCTGCATTGCGGGGAACAGAGGTGTTTTCCCTGAAATAGAAGAGTATCTCAGCAACACTGCCGTTTGACTTCCATGATTCATAGGCGGACTTGAGCTCTTCCTGGGTGCCGGACTCAGCATTCGAGGTGGGGCTGCCGAACCGTTCCCACATGATCCCCAGAAAGATGTCATACGGGCCGACATGGGTGTTGATGGTTTCCTGCACGCTCCCTGCACAGGGTGGGATGTCCTCCCATCTCTTAACCTTGACGAACACCATCAGCTCGTCACCCAAGGTCTTGTTGATTCTTTGAACCACATCCTCAACGATATCACGTTCTGTGCTCACATCCCCGGGGGATGAAACAAAGACACAGATCTCTTTCTTTTCCCTCATGCGTGCCCTCCAGACGCTCACTGGCAAGTTTTCATTACAGCTTACCAATACCTTACGTCTGGAGATAGATCAATAATAATTACAGAAAGTTAAATAAATTGTTCGGCAAATTTTTTCTGCCTAATTTGCTACCCCTATCGTCACTTTGATCTGGTTGGTAAGCAGTACAGTCCCCAGAGTGGATGGATCCCAGCCGACTGCCTTTTGGATCAGCACAGGCGAATTTGCGTTTTTCAGGCTGCCGAGAGTGATGTTTGTGTTCGGATCGACCGTACAGGTGAGACGAAGGAACTCGCCGGATCGATAGCTGTTGCTGGTCGTTGCCATGGAGAGGTGAGCCGTGCGGGTTGATGCGGAATAGCTGCCAAACGCCAGATTGGTCCCTGCAAGAGCAGAACCGGCAGTTATGGAAGCGATCTCGATCGGGCCTGATCCTCCATTTGCAGTGGGAACGTTCATACCCACTGGCAGGGTGATGGAAAAATCAATCCCGCTGATCGAGGTTGGGAGCAGGGATGTGCTCATGGCGGTGAAAGCCAGCGTGGACGTACCTGCCGGGAAGATATAGCTGTCAGTGACCTGGTTGCTGTCGCTGCCGCCACAGCCTGACAGTGCCACTAATGAGAGCAGTATGCCGATCAGCCTGAGTTTCAGAGACATCTTCATGAACAATCCTCCCGAGAGTGTAGTGGCAGCAGTGGGATCAGGGGAGCCCAACCGCCATGTGCAGAATGATAATGGTGTCCTTGATGTCGATTTTCTTTATGAGACGAAAACATATTAAATATCATTAAAATTGTTTTGTGAATCTATAGCACCAAAAAACATAAAAACAAGCATGTTTATGGAAAATACCTAATGTATGTATGTTGTAATATGTAAATTTAGATAGTTGGCGCTGTTTCAGTGGATGGACTTCAGGCATGGACTTGATTATTTGGAAGAAAAATCCCCACCAGTGGTGAGGATCCTGTCAGCGGACTGAAGCCCGCATTACGCTGCGAGCTTTTTGAGCGAAGGTATTCGATCTGCCGGAGAAGGGGGGGTGTCTGACCTCTACAGCGTAAAGTAGAAAGTTGCCCCCTTTTCGACCTCTCCCTCAGCCCAGATCCTGCCACCATGCCTCTGGATTATCCGTTGAGCTGTCGCGAGTTCGGTGCCGTTAACCGGTGAGTCGTGGGGCGATGACAGGCGGTAGAAGAGTTTGAAAAGCTTGTTCGCGTATTTCATGTCAAAGCCGCAACCATTGTCTCTGACGAAATAGACAGACTTGCCGTTTGATTTCGCAATACCGAATTCGATTTGCGATGGAGTATGATTCTCTGTACTTTTCCAGGCATTCATCAGCAAGTTTTCAAGCACTACTTTAAGAAGTACCTGGTCTCCTTTTACGACAATGTTTGGCGCAATGTAGAATTTGACCTCTCTTTCCAGTGAGGAGGATTTCAGACTGTTGGCGATGGACAACGCCAGCGTGCTCAGGTTGACGTCCTGTACCGACAGGCTTCTCCGGGTCAGTTGGCTCAAATTCAACAGGGTATCAATGATATGCTTGAGCTGGTGGCTGGTCTGGTTCATCCGGTTCAGGTAATCCTTCCCCGAATCATCGAGGGTATCTTTCAGGTCTTCGCACAACGCCTTGCTCAATCCCTGCAACCTTGACAGTGGTCCGCACAGTTCATGGGAAATGGCATCACAGAATTCATCGAGTTCCCTGTTGGTTGCCTCAAGGAGGGCAGTCCTGCGCAACACCCTGTATTCGAGTTCTGCGTTCAATTTGCGGATCTCTTCCTCTGCCTCCCTTTTTTTCGTGATGTCTTCGGAAAAGAGGATGAAATGGGAAACATTATCCGTTGCATCCAGTACGGGGGAGACGCTAGTCTGCTCTATCAGGGCGCTGCCCTTGTTGTCCCGGATAATCAGTTCGCCTGCCCAGGACTGGCCCGTCATCAGCGCCTCGGAAAATCCGTTGAAGATTTCGGCTGAATTGTGATGAAAGAGTATTGAGACATGCTTGCCCAGAAGGTCTTTCTGGTTCAAACCACTTGCGGCAGCACCAAGTGAATTCACATACTGGATGCTCCCGGATGGGTCGGTGATGGTAATAATGCTGGGACAATGTTCCATCACGTTGAGCAGGAGGGACGACTGGTTGACCTGATCTGCAAGGACACGGGCGTTTTCCAGTTTTTTCGTGCACCGAAGCAGAGTTGCTTCCAATGCTTCCGGGGATATCGGTTTCAAGAGATAATGGTCAATGCCGATGTCGAACGACCGTATCAGGTACTCTGTCTCTTGTGCAGAGAGTGTGAGGATGATGGGGGTGCTTTCGCTGAAATTGCGCATCTGGAGCGCCATATCCAGGCCATTCATCAATGGCAGCTCAATGCCGGTGATGACTATGTCAGGATTGATTTCGTGAAAGATGCGCAGCCCCTCCTGACCATTTTCTGCGACA
>JACRPV010000016.1:0-10582 GCA_016223015.1 Geobacter sp.
ATCAAGGGGGGAAAGAAGCTGTCCGGCGAGGTGTCGGTCAGCGGTTCCAAGAACGCCTCCCTCCCCATCTTCTGCTCGACCATCCTCGCCCCCGGTCTCCACGAGATCAGCAATGTTCCTTTTCTGCGCGACATCAACACCACCATCAAGGTCCTGGAATCCCTGGGTGCAACGGTGGAGGGGAACGGCAACGTGGTGCGGATCGACACTGCCGGCATCAACAGCGTTGAAGCCACCTATGAGCTGGTTAAGACCATGCGCGCGTCGGTGCTGGTGCTGGGGCCGTTGCTGGCGCTCCATGGCCGTGCCAGGGTGTCGCTCCCCGGCGGCTGCGCCATCGGAGCCCGTCCCATCGATCAGCACCTCAAGGGGTTGAAGGCCCTGGGCGCCGACATCAAGCTGGAGCACGGCTATGTGGAGGCAAAGGCCAAGCAGCTCAAAGGGGCGCGGATCAACTTCGACATCTCCACGGTCGGGGGGACCGAGCACCTGATGATGGCCGCTGCCCTGGCCAAGGGGGAGACGATCCTGGAGAACGCGGCCCGCGAGCCGGAGATCATCGATTTGGCCGAAGCGCTGATCCGGATGGGCGCCCGGATAGAAGGCGCCGGTACCGACACCATCCGGATCGACGGCGTCAAACATCTCAAGCCGGCCAACCATGCGGTCATGCCGGACCGGATCGAGGCCGGAACCTTCATGGTGGCCGCAGCCATCACCGGGGGGGACATAAAACTGCGCAACATGCGGCTCGATCACCTGGATGCATTGGTGTTCAAGCTGCAGGATGCCGGGGTGGAGATCATCAACCGCGACAACGTGGTGCGGGTCAAGGGGCCGCGCCGGCCAAGGCCGGTCAACATCAAGACCCGTCCCTATCCCGGCTTCCCCACCGACATGCAGGCCCAGTTCATGGCGCTCATGTGCGTTGCCGACGGCGCCAGCGTCATCTCCGAAAACATCTTCGAGAACCGGTTCATGCATGTCTCCGAACTGCTCCGTTTCGGTGCCGACATTACCGTGGAAGGGAACTGCGCCACGGTGAAGGGGGTCAAGAAGCTCTCCGGCGCACCGGTGATGGCGACCGACCTGCGGGCATCCGCTTCTCTCATCCTGGCCGGGCTGGCAGCGGACAACACCACCGAGGTTTCCCGCATCTACCACCTGGATCGCGGCTACGAGCGGATCGAGAAGAAGCTGGCGGCGCTGGGGGCAGATATTGTCCGGGTGAAAGAATAGATTGTCGTAGGGGCAAACCTCGTGTTTGCCCAAAAAATAAGGCGATCACAAGGATCGCCCCTACAAGGTCATGAACCATGTCTGACTACATCACCATTGCCATTCCCAAGGGGAGGATTCTGGAAGAGTCCGTTGCCCTTTTTCAGAAGATCGGTATCGACTGTGACGAACTCCTTTCCAAGTCCCGCAAGCTGATCTTTGAGAACCAGGCACAGCGGATGCGCTACATGATCGTCCGGGCCACTGACGTGCCGACCTACGTGGAGTACGGTGCGGCAGACCTGGGGATTGTCGGCAAGGACACCCTGCTGGAGCAGGAAAAGGATGTGTACGAGCCCCTGGACCTCAAGTTCGGCTACTGCCGGATGATGGTGGCCGAGCCGGCAGGGCTTGCCAATGACGACGACCCTTCCCGCTGGAGCAATATCCGCATCGCCACCAAGTACCCCCACATGACCGAGAAATACTTCGGTGCCAAGGGTGTTCAGGTGGAGATCATCAAGCTATACGGTTCCATCGAGCTGGCGCCGCTGGTGGGACTTTCCGAGCGGATCGTCGACCTGGTCTCCACGGGCGAGACCCTGAAGCAGAACGGACTGGTGGAGGTCGAGACCATCGCCGAGATCACCACCCGCCTGATCGTCAACCGGGCGAGCCTGAAAACCAAGCACCAGCGTATCACCGGGATCATAGAGGGTCTGGAGAAACTGGTATAACTGATGCCGATCATTTTTCGCTACAAAGGGTATCGTCTCTTCTTTTTCTCGAACGAGGGGAATCCTCTGGAGCCTCTTCACGTGCATATCCGCCAGGGGGGTGCCCTGGCAAAGTTCTGGGTTGTTCCCGACGTTGCCATTGCAGAAAGCTACGGTATGACTTCCTCCGAGTTGCGTGAACTTGTGGAGGTCGTCGAACAGAACCGGGAGCTCATAGAAAGGAAATGGCATGAATACTTCGATGCTTAAACCACTGGCGCGAACCGTTTCTTTCGATGAAGACGCCATGACGGTCGAATTCATGGACGGCCGGAGACTTGCAGTCCCTTTGGTCTATTTCCCGCGTCTTCTCCATGCAACTCCTGTTCAGCGGGGCTCCTTCGAGATAAGCGGTGGCGGCGCCGGACTTCACTGGGACGATCTGGATGAGGATATCAGTGTCGAGTACCTGCTCATGGGGGTGGTGGACCGGACAAGGCCGCTGCCGGAACCTGACAAGACAAAGAAAGCCGCCTGATGTATCAATCGAGATCGTGGTGAGGTGAACCTGTCATGCAATTCCTGGACATACACGACAAGGATTTCGGAAAACAGTTTGCCACCATCCTCGCCCGGGGCGAGGAGACTGGTCGCGAGGTGGAACAGGTCGTCACCGGGATCATCGCTGCGGTCAGGCAGCAGGGGGACGCCGCGGTGCTGGAATACACCAACCGCTTTGACCGGCTGACGGCCGCGACCGTTGCAGAGCTGCAGGTGACGGACGACGAGATCGATTACGCCTTTGCCAGGGTGAGCAGCGCGAGCTACCCCTCCAGCGTCATCATGAATGCGGTGCCGGCCAAGGTGGCCGGGGTGCCCGAAGTGATCATGGTCGCCCCCACCCCCGACGGGGAGATCAATCCCCATGTGTTGGTGGCGGCCAGGCTTTCCGGCGTCGACCGGATCTTCCGCATCGGCGGTGCCCAGGCCGTTGCAGCACTTGCCTACGGTACCGCCACGATACCGAAGGTGGACAAGGTCACCGGGCCGGGCAACATCTTTGTCGCCACCGCCAAGAAGCTGGTCTTCGGCCAGGTGGGGATCGACATGATCGCCGGGCCTTCCGAGATCCTGATCATAAACGACGGCAGCGGCACGCCGGTCCATCTTGCCGCCGACCTGCTCTCCCAGGCCGAGCACGACGAACTGGCCTCATCCATCCTGATCACGACCGACCGCGCCTTTGGCGAGCGGGTCGCAGCAGAGGTGGAGCGGCAACTGGCGGAACTCAAGCGGGAGAGCATCGCCCGGAAGTCCTGGGAGACCTATGGCGCCGTGATCGTTGCCGGGAACCTTGACGAGGCGATCGAGTTCTCCAACCGGATCGCTCCCGAACACCTGGAGCTGGCAGTGGCGGACCCGTTCGCCATCCTGCCGCTTATCAAGAACGCCGGCGCCATCTTCCTCGGCCACTTTACCCCGGAGGCGGCCGGTGACTACCTTGCCGGGCCGAATCACACCCTCCCGACCGGCGGGACCGCACGTTTCTTCTCCCCCCTGTCCGTGGACGATTTCATCAAGAAATCCTCCATCGTCTACTTCAGCAGGGATGGCCTCAACCGGTTGGGGAGGGAGATCGTCAGGATTGCGGAGCTGGAGGGGCTGGAGGCTCACGGCAGATCGGTGAGCATCAGGCTGGACAGCAGCGAAGGACAGTGAAAGGTTTTTGCGCATGATCCCACTCAGACCGAATATTTCCGCCATGGCCGGCTATGTCCCCGGCTATCAGCCCCCGGACATTTCTTCCTGGATCAAGATCAACACCAACGAGAACCCCTATCCGCCGTCACCGGAGGTGGTGAAGGCCATCCTGGCGGAGCTGGGGCCGGACGGGGCCAACCTCCGCACGTACCCAAGCGCTTCCAGTTGGCATCTGCGCGAGGCAGCCGGACTGGTGTTCGGTTTCGACCCGTCGTGGATCATCATGGCAAACGGCTCGGACGAGGTGCTGAACAATCTGATCCGGGCATTCGCCTCCGAAGGGGAAGAGGTCGGCTACGTCCATCCCTCCTATTCCTACTATGCGACTTTGGCGGAAATCCAGGGGGCGCGGGTGCGGACCTTCGGCCTGACCGATGATTTCCGCATCGCCGGGTTTCCGGAGCGCTACGAAGGGAAGGTCTTCTTCCTCACCACTCCCAATGCCCCGCTCGGGCCGGCTTTTCCGCTGGCATACATCGAAGAGCTGGCCGGGCGCTGTGCCGGCATGCTGGTGCTGGACGAGACCTATGCCGAATTTGCCGAGTCGAGCGCCCTGGAACTGGTGAAAAAATACGATAATGTCGTGGTGACCCGCACCCTCTCCAAGAGCTATTCCCTGGCAGGGATGCGGCTCGGCCTTGCCATTGCCCGGCCCGAGGTGATCGCAGCCCTGGACAAGATCCGCGACCACTACAATCTGGACCGACTGGCCCAGGCGGCCTGTGTGGCAGCGCTTCGGGACCAGTCCTACCTGGCGGAATGCTGCCAAAAGATCCGCGAGACGCGCGAATGGTTTTCTTCGGAACTGCGGGCCATCGGCTACGATGTTATCCCCTCCCAGGGGAACTATGTCTTTGCCTCGCCTCCGGACAGAAACGGCAAGCGGATCTATGACGGCCTGTATGAACGGAAGATCCTGGTGCGTCATTTCTCCGATCCCCTGCTCTCCCATGGGTTGCGGATCTCCATCGGCACCCGTGAGGATATGGAAAAGACCCTGGCTGCGATCAAAGAGATAGGCTGATTTTCAGGAGGCTAGAATGGCACGTACGGCTGCTATAGAAAGAGTGACAAAGGAAACCCGGATCAAGCTTTCCATCGATCTTGACGGCACCGGTGCTGCCAAGGTCTGTACCTCGGTCCCCTTCCTCGACCACATGCTCGACCTCTTTGCCCGGCACGGCCTGTTCGACCTTGAGGTGGAGGCGAGCGGCGATATCGATATCGATTTCCACCACACGGTGGAGGATATCGGCATCGTGCTGGGGCAGGCCATCAGGCAGTCCCTGGGGGACAAGAAGGGGATCCGCCGCTACGGCCAGGCAACGGTCCCCATGGACGAGACCCTTGCCAGCGTGGCGACGGACCTGTCCGGGCGGCCCTATCTGGTCTACCACGTATCGCTCCCCAAGGTGAAGATCGGCGAGTTCGACGTGGAGCTGGCCCGCGAGTTTTTCCAGGCCCTGGTCAACAACCTGGGAGCCAACCTGCATGTCAACGTGATGTACGGCGACAATGTCCATCATATTCTGGAGGCCTGTTTCAAGGCCACTGCCAGGGCGCTGGACATGGCGACCCAGGTCGATCCCCGGATCGAAGGGGTGCTGTCGACGAAAGGCAAATTATGAAGTTGTAGGGGCGGTCCTCGTGATCGCCCATGAATCCGGACACATCCGGGCAAGCACAAGGTTTGCCCCTACATGGGAAATACAATGATTGCAATTATCGACTACGGGATGGGGAACCTCCGTTCCGTGCAGAAGGGGTTCGAGAAGGTCGGGTTCGATGCTGTGGTGACCGCAGATCCGAAGGTGGTGCTGGAGGCCGAGAAGGTTGTCCTTCCGGGGGTCGGCGCCTTCCGCGACTGCATGCGCAACCTGGAGCAGGGGGGCTTTGTCGAGCCGATCCTCAAGGTGATCCGGGAGGGGCGCCCCTTTCTCGGGATCTGCGTCGGCATGCAGCTTTTGCTGACGGACAGCGTCGAGTTCGGCCTCTACCAGGGCCTGAACGTCATCCCCGGTCACGTGCTCCGTTTCCCGGACGGGATGGAGGAGAACGGCGAAAAGCTCAAGGTGCCGCACATGGGGTGGAATCAGCTCGCCATCCGGCGGCGAGCGCCGATCTTCAACGGGATCGAGGACGGCACCAACGTCTATTTCGTGCACTCCTACTACGAGATGCCGGACGACGAGACGGCAGTGGCGGCGACTGCAACCTATGGCGTCGAATTCTGCGCCGCAATCTGGAAAGACAATGTCATGGCGACCCAGTTCCACCCGGAGAAATCCCAGGAAGTCGGGCTCCGCATGCTGAAAAATTTCGGAGAATTCAAGGCATAATCCCACCACAGTGCCATGGAGGCACGGACAAGGCTGTTTTACCCCGTGACCCTCCATGTTCTCTGTGTCTTTCGTGGTGAAAGGTTTATTGAATGATAGTCATACCGGCAATCGATCTGAAGGAAGGGAAGTGTGTCCGCCTGGAGCAGGGGCTGATGGAGCGTGACACGGTCTACAGCGACAACCCGGCGGCCCAGGCGCTCGCCTGGCAGACGCAGGGGGCGGAGCTGTTGCATATCGTCGATCTGGACGGGGCGTTTGCCGGGGAGCCGAAGAACCGGGCGGCCATCGAGTCCATTGTCAGCGTGCTGCAGATCCCGACGCAGCTCGGCGGCGGCATCCGCGATCTCGCCACCATCGAGGCCTACCTGGGCATGGGGGTCGGCCGGGTGATCATCGGCACCGCGGCCCAGCGCAATCCGGAACTGGTCAGGGAGGCATGCGCGCGGTTTCCGGGTCGCATCGTTGTCGGCATCGATGCCAAGAACGGCATGGTTGCGGTCCAGGGATGGGCCGAGGTCACCGATGTGACGGGCGTTGATCTGGCCCGGGCGATCTCCATACCGGTCATCGCATCCGGAGGGGTTTCGACGCTCAAGGATATCGAAAACCTCATGGAGGTTGAGAGCGCTGGGATCAGCGGTGCCATCACCGGCAAGGCGATCTACAGCGGGGCGATCAATCTGGCCGAAGCCATCACACTGACTAAAAAAGCAGGTTAAGGTTAAGTTTCAGGTTCAGCTTAACCTTAACCTTAACCCGAGGTTATCAATGCTTACACGACGCATTATTCCCTGCTTGGACGTGACCGGCGGCCGGGTGGTCAAGGGGGTGCAGTTTCTCGAACTGCGGGATGCCGGCGATCCGGTGGAGATCGCCGAACTCTACGACCAGCAGGGCGCGGACGAACTGACCTTCCTCGATATCACCGCCTCCAGCGACGGCCGCGACACCATGGTCGACGTTGTCCGCAAGACGGCGGAGCGGGTTTTCATGCCGCTGACGGTCGGCGGCGGCATCCGGACCGTGGAGGATATCCGCAGGATGCTGAATGCCGGGGCCGACAAGGTCTCCATCAACACGGCTGCCGTGCACAATCCCGATTTCGTCCGCGAGGCTGCGGAGCGATTCGGCTCCCAGTGCACGGTCGTGGCCATCGATGCGCGCCAGGTGCCGGGTGAACAGCGCTGGGAGGTCTATACCCACGGTGGACGCAAGCCGACCGGCATCGATGCGGTGGAGTGGGCTAAGCGGATGGAGTCCTACGGAGCCGGTGAGATCCTTTTGACCAGCATGGACCGGGACGGCACCAAGGACGGTTACGACCTGCCGCTGACCAGGGCCATTGTCGATGCGGTCAGCGTGCCTGTTATTGCCTCGGGTGGCGTCGGCACACTGGAGCATCTCTATGACGGCTTTGCCGTGGCCGGGGCATCGGCATGCCTTGCCGCCTCCATCTTCCACTTCCGGCAGCACACGGTGCACGAGGCCAAGGAGTATCTGCGGCAGAGAGGAGTGGCGGTCCGGCTATGAGCGAACGAGACGACATCCTGCAGGCGGTTTACCGGGTGATCCTGGAGCGTAAAAGCGCTTCGCCTGAGAGTTCCTATACTGCCTCCCTGATGGCCAAGGGAACGGACAAGATCCTGAAGAAGCTGGGCGAGGAGGCCACCGAGCTGGTGATTGCCGGCAAGGGGGGCAACCGCGACGAGATCGTCTATGAGGCTGCGGACCTGTTCTTCCATGCGCTGGTCCTCCTGGGGCACAGCGACATCCCTCTCGATGCCGTTTATGACGAACTGCGACGCCGTTTCGGCACCTCGGGGATTGCAGAGAAGCAGTCCCGCCCTGTCGGTTAATTCTTCGGCGATCGAATATATTCTTGACATGGTTGAGGTGGGCGGATAATATACCATCTCTTGCAGACTACCGGCCTGCCCTTGCTAAGGCTTTAAATATGCAACAGGAGGGAGGGGTGTATGGATGCCGGGAATAAAGGTAAAGGAAAACGAACCGTTTGAGATCGTGCTGAAGAAGTTCAAGAAGCAGTGCGAAAAGGCGGGAATTTTGTCTGAAATCCGTAAGCGCGAGCACTTCGAGAAACCGAGTATCAAGCGGAAGAAGAAGGCTATCGCTGCCCGTAAGCGCGCGCTCAAGAAGCAGCGCAAGATGATGGACTAAATCATGGGACTGCGGGAAACACTGACAGACGAGATGAAGGTGGCGATGAAGGCCCGTGACGAAGTGCGGCTTTCCTGCATTCGCCTTGTCCGCTCCGCAGTAAAGAACAGAGAGATAGACCAGAAAACGGTCCTTGACGATGCCGGCATTTGCGAGGTTGTCTCCTCGCTTGCCAAGCAGCGCAGAGAATCGATCCGGATGTTCGGTGAAGCCGGACGGCAGGATCTTGTCGAGAAAGAAGAGCGCGAGCTGGCAGTATTGCTCGAGTTCCTGCCCAGGCAGCTTTCCCGTGAAGAGATTGCCGAACTTGTTGCCGGGGCCATTACCGAAACAGGTGCCCAGGGTAGCAAGGATATGGGGCGGGTCATGAAGTTCTTGATGCCCCACACTGCCGGACGAGCCGACGGAAAACTGGTCAGTGAGGTGGTCAAGGAGTTGCTCGGCTGATCACCCGGCCCTTCCGGGGGGTGCCCGGTTCATAGTAATAAAGCGAAAGAGACGAGGTGGGGGCATATCATCGGATTGCCCCTGCTTTTTCTTTTTGTGGATATGGCTGCATGCACGGACTGAATTTCCTCGATATCCTGCTCTGGATCATCCTTCTGGCCTGTGCCGTGAAGGGGTTCATGAAGGGGCTGGTCAGGGAGGTCTGTTCCCTGCTTGGCGTCATTGCCGGCGCTTGGGCGGCGTTCAGCTATTATGGCGCCCTCACCGCCACGATCAGATCGCTCATCAATCTGCCGCAGGCCGTAACTGCTGCCGTGGCGTTTCTGCTCATCTACCTTGTCCTGGGTCTTCTGTTTTTTTTCGTCGGTCATCTGCTCACCGTCATTTTCAAGATCATGCTGCTGGGGTGGCTCAACCGTTTTGGTGGGGTGGTATTCGGCTTCCTCCAGGGGGCGTTCATCCTCTGCATCCTCCTGGCTCTTGCCGTCAGCAAGCCGGTACCGGCAAAGATCAAGGGGTATCTGCAGGGGTCATCAACTGCCCGTTCCCTGAGCGAAACCGGGCAAGACATGATAGCCGGATGGAAGAGACAGGGCCGCGCAGCTGCTACCCGGACGCAAAGCCGATAAAGCGCGGCGGTTTCCGGGTACTGGCGATCTGAATACCCCTCTGCGGCGGGGAGAGCGGCACAGATGATACCCGAAGAGACAATTCGCGAGGTACGGGAACGGGTTACGATTCTTGAACTGATTTCCGACTATGTCAGCCTCAAGAAATCAGGGTCTAACTACCAGGGGCTCTGTCCGTTCCATGGCGAGAAGACCCCCTCGTTCAACGTCAATCCGGGGCGCGGCATCTTTCACTGTTTCGGTTGCGGTGTGGGTGGGAATGTCTTTTCGTTCATCATGCGCATGGAAGGGATCACCTTTCCCGAAGCGGTGAAGTTCCTGGCCCGCCGCGCCGGCATCGCCATAGAAGAGCGACCGCTCACCCGCGGCGAGCAGCAGCGACAGGACGAACGGGAACAGTATTACCGGATAACGGAGCAGGCAGCCCAATTCTATCGCGGCATTCTCCTCTCGGGTGAGGAGGGGGAGCCGGCCCGACAGTACCTGGGGCGTCGCGGCGTTGACCTGGCAACGGCCGAAGCGTACCGTCTCGGCTATGCCCCGGCGCGCTGGGATGGTCTCTGCCGCTACCTGGAACGGCGGGGCACCGGCCTGGAACTGGTGGAAAAGCTCGGCCTGGTCCGGAAGCGCGAGGGAGGGGGATATTACGATCTCTTCCGCAACCGCCTCCTCTTCACCATCGCCGACATCCACGGCAGGCCCATTGCCTTTGGCGGCAGGGTGCTTGACGATTCGCTGCCCAAGTACATCAATTCGCCGGAATCGCCCATCTATCGCAAGAGCGAGGTCCTCTTCGGCCTCGATCTGGGCAAACAGACCATTAGGGAGAAGGGGAGCGTCATCGTTGTCGAGGGATATTTCGACCATCTCTCCCTCTACCAGGCGGGAATCCGGGAGGTGGTAGCCACCTGCGGCACGGCGCTCACCGCCGAGCACCTGAAACTCCTGCAGCGCTATGCCGGCCGGGTGCATACCCTGTTCGACTCCGACAGCGCCGGCCAGAAGGCAACGGTTCGGGCCATGGACCTGGTCCTGCCCGAAGGCTTTCCGGCGGATGTGGTGGAGCTGCCCGAGGGTGACGATCCGGACAGTTTTGTCAAGCGGGAGGGGGGCGAGGCCTTTCGCCGACGCCTGGAATCGGCCCGGCCCATTTTCGAGTATTATTTCCGGCTTCTGCTCAAGACGCAGGACGCAGGAAGCGTGGAGGGGAAGCGCCGCATACTTGCGGAGCTGATCCCCCGGTTACGCGTGATCCCCGACCGCATCCAGCGACGGTTATATGCCGCCAAGG
>JACRPV010000016.1:10655-23280 GCA_016223015.1 Geobacter sp.
GAGGTTGCGCGGATGCTGGGGGTGGACGAGGCCGAGCTCCGTCTGGAAACAGGGCTCGCGGAACGGGACCAGCGCCCGGTTGCGCAGCCGCAGAAGGGGCGACCGACGGGGCCGGATACGGCGGAACTGCTCCTGGCGCTGATCGGCAAATATCCGGAGCTTGCGGTACAGGCCCGGAAACAGGGTGTCGCACGGCTCTTACCCCCGCATCTGGTGCCGCTTGCCGAATCACTCATCGAGGCAGGCAATGACCATGACCGGGTGGATTGGCCTTCCCTGCTGGAAGGCGCGGCCACTCCGGAAGAGCAGGGCCGACTCTCCGCCCTGTTCGTGCATGATGCGCATCTGGAGGGGATCGATCCGGCAAAGGCCTTTGATCAGTGCTGCGTCTCCCTGGCGCGGGGAGAGATCAAGGATATCAAGCAGCTTGCCCGTGAGCTGGCGCGGACGGAACCGGACTCCCCCCGCTATCACGAGCTCCTGGCGCAGATTGAGACCTTGCGAAATAGAAAATCGCAATTACTATAAAAGTATAGATATATCTACGTACCGTTCGAGGTGTTGTGCATGGCGAAGAAGAGCATGGAAGAAGTGAAGCAGCTGATTGACCTGGGGAAAGAGAAGGGGTTCCTTACCTATGACGAGGTGAACGACCTGCTCCCCCCCGATATCGTCTCCTCCGAGCAGATTGACGACGTCATGAGCATGTTCGGCGAGATGGACATAGAGATTGTCGATTCCGTCCAGAAGGTCAAGATCCCCAAGGTCAAGATGGACCTTGAGGAAGAAGAGGAGATGGAGGGAGAACAGGAAGAGCAGGAGTTCGAGCCGGGTGCCCTGGGGCGGACCAGCGATCCCGTGCGGATGTACCTGCGCGAGATGGGCTCTGTGTCGTTGCTCACCCGTGAAGGCGAAGTGGAGATCGCCAAGCGGATCGAGGATGGCGAACGGGACATGGCCAGTGTCATCCTGAACACCCCGATCACCGTCAAGGAGATCGTCTGTCTGGGGGACCGCCTCAGAAAAGGGCAGATCCTGCCGGCCGAGATCAGCAAGGAGGTCGAAGAGGAAGAGCTGGAAGAGGACGAGGAAGACGTCCACATGATTCGGCTTCTCTCCGTTATCGACGAGATCAGGGACCTGGATGTCAGGATGGAGGAGATCAATGGCCAGCTTGAAGGCGAACTGGCCGCAGCAGCCCGCTCCAAGGTGCAGGAGGAGCAGCGCGAGATCAAGCAGCAGTTGGCCGAGCTGGTTTCATCTCTTCGCCTGCGGGATCGCCACATCGAGAAGATCTCCCAACGACTCAAGGAGCTTTCCGTCAAGGTCGATACCATCATGCACGAGCTGTCCACAATCGAAGTCGAAGCCGGCAATACGACGGTGGAAGAGCTGTACAAGCTCTTTGAGCGGATGCATAAGAGTGCCGACGGCGAGAAAAAGGGGCTGAAGAAGCTGGGGATGACCCTGGAAGAGGCCCAGAAGCTGGAAAAACGTCTCCGTGGCGTCGACCGCAAGCTGCGCAAGGTCGAGCACGAGTCGGGCTTCCTTGCCTCGGAACTGGCCAGTGCCATCAGGGCCATCGAAGAGGGAGAGCACAAGGCCAAGCTGGCAAAATCAGAACTGGTGGAGGCCAACCTCCGCCTGGTGGTTTCCATTGCCAAGAAGTACACCAACCGGGGGCTCCAGTTCCTCGACCTGATCCAGGAAGGAAACATCGGCCTGATGAAGGCGGTGGACAAGTTCGAATACCAGCAGGGCTACAAGTTTTCCACCTATGCCACCTGGTGGATCAGGCAGGCGATCACCCGCGCCATCGCAGATCAGGCACGCACCATCCGCATCCCGGTGCACATGATCGAGACGATCAACAAGCTGATCCGCACCAGCAGGCAGCTGGTGCAGGAGATCGGCCGCGAGCCTTCGCCCGAGGAGATTGCCGAACGGATGAACCTCCCGTTGGACAAGGTGCGCAAGGTGCTGAAGATCGCCAAGGAACCTATATCCCTGGAGACGCCGATCGGCGAAGAGGAAGATTCCCATCTGGGTGATTTCATCGAGGACAACGGGGCGGTATCCCCCCTGGAAGCGGTCATCAAGGCGAACCTGTCCTAACAGACCGCCCGCGTGCTCTCCACCCTCACGCCGCGCGAGGAAAAGGTCCTCAGGATGCGGTTCGGCATCGGCGAGAAGAGCGACCACACCCTGGAAGAGGTCGGGCAGGATTTCGAGGTCACCCGCGAACGTATCCGCCAGATCGAGGCCAAGGCGCTGAGAAAGCTCCGCCATCCCAGCCGGGCCAAGAAGCTGAAGAGCTTCGTGGAATAACATGTCTGCTGCGAGAGCAGTGACGAGGCCGCATCGGGCAACCGGTGCGGCCTTTCCGTTTTCCGGGGGATCGAAGGGGTTTCCCGGCTCACGATACTCTGGTATGATAACGGGGCGTGGGCTGCTCTCCACGTTCATTGAGGATTATTTCCGTGTTGAGCGAAAAAGCCTCCTGTGTCTTCCGGGCTGTCTATGGATACTCTGCTGTGCTATTACGAAATTCTCGGCCTCAAGCCTGATGCCACGAGCCAGGAGGTCCGCCGCGCCTACCGGGAGCTGGTCCGGGTTTGGCACCCCGACCGCTTCGGCGATGATCTGCATCTGCAGCAGCTTGCCCAGGAGAAGCTGAAAGAGATCAACGAGGCCTATCGGGTGGTCAAGGTGGATCTGGCTGCCCATCCACGTTCCGAGACCCTGCAGAACGCGACAGCTCAGCCTTCTGCCAAGCCTGCGCCAGCCCCTCCGACAGTGGATGAAAAGGTTGCACCGCCGCATCGGCCTGCTCCTTCCTCCCGCCGACCGATTCAGTCACCATTTACCCTGGGCACACTGCTCCCCTTTTTCTCGTCCTGGCAGAACGCTCTGTTTCTTGTCCTGGCTGCGGGTTGCATCCGCTTTACCGTAATCCGCTACGGCACCTTTTTCAATGGTGCCGGGTATGCGCTCGAGATGCTGGCGCTGCCGCTGGTATTCGCCTTCCTGTGCAACTCGCATGTCGGGGGGCGACGGTATCTCTGGGGCGTGTATGTCGCGGTGTTGCTGCTGTTCGGCGGTCTCGTACTCTACGATGCCGTGACCTTCAAAAAGGAGTTGCAGGAGGCAGGCAGCTATCGTTATGCTGCTCCTGCGGATGGCGGTGGCTATACCGGGGGAGGCGGAGGGGGGTGGCCTTCGGAGACCGGGTCGGCGCCTTTCTCTGTCCAGGACCGAAGGGCACCATCGGGACCTGTCGCGCCTGTTCCTCCTGCCGTGCCTGCACCGGAGGCCCCGTCGGCACCTGCTGCACCCATCATGCCGCCTGCGCCGCCGGCTCGCTGACAGGCATACGCATTACACGACAGAGAGGTTGTCATGGCAAAGGAAAAGACCCCTGTTACCGCTGCGGTTCGTCTGCTGCGCCAGTCGGGGCTCCCGTTCACCGATCATCTGTACGATTATGAGGAGAAAGGGGGCACTGCGGTCTCGTCCCGCGAACTGGGGGTGGATGAGCACTGCGTGATCAAGACCCTGATCATGGAGGATGAACGGAAAAATCCGCTCATAGTCCTTATGCATGGTGATCGCCAGGTTTCCTCCAGGGAACTGGCCCGGATCATGGGGGTGAAGGCAATAAGCGCCTGTTCACCCGAGACTGCAAACAGGCATTCCGGTTATCTGGTAGGGGGGACGTCTCCCTTCGGGACCAGGAAGCCGATGCCGGTCTTCATGGAGGAGACGATCCTGGCTCTCCCCAAGATATATCTCAACGGCGGCAAGCGAGGTTATCTGGTCGGGATGAATCCGGAGGATGTTGCACAGCTGCTCAGGCCGACACTGGTTAGCGTGGCCGTGTAGATCCGGTCGGTCTCTGGCGAGTCATTGTGGTGACGAAAGGAGCGGGTATGACGACACCGGAAACGTTACAGAAGGCCGCTGCCGCCATTCGGCATGCGCGGGTGCTGGTAGTTACCGCAGGCGCCGGAATGGGGGTCGACTCCGGGTTGCCCGACTTCCGCGGCGACCGGGGGTTCTGGAACGCCTATCCCATGTATGAACGACTGGGGATCGATTTCGTCGGCGCTGCCAACCCTGCCCATTTTTCCCGTGATCCCGCATTCGGATGGGGCTTTTATGGCCATCGCACCAACCTCTACCGGGAAACCGTTCCCCATGCGGGATTTGCTATCCTATTGGAGTGGATACAACGTTTCGGGCTTGAACATTTTGTCGTGACCTCGAACGTGGACGGCCAGTTTCAGAAGGCCGGGTTTGCCGGCGATGCCATCCTTGAGGTTCATGGCTCCATACATCACCTCCAGTGCCTGCAACCGTGCTCTCCGGCTATCTGGGACAATCACGAAGAGGTCCCGGTCGACCTGGGGACGATGCGTGCCCATCATATCCCACACTGTATCCATTGTGGCGGTGTTGCCCGTCCCAATATCCTTATGTTCGGCGATTTTTCCTGGCTTTCCGATCGCACCCGGCGCCAGGAACGAAACTTTGACGAATTTCTGACCGATAGCGGCGGCGAACCCATGGTTGTGGTAGAGATGGGAGCCGGAACGGCGATCCCCACTATCCGCAGTCTGAGCGAGCAGCTGGGTCATCGGTACGGGGCAACGGTCATCCGCATCAATCCCAGGGAGGCCCAGATAGGCGCTCCCCATCATTCCGTTTCAATGCAGGCCCTTGCCGGTTTGCGAGAGATCGACGCGTTCCTTGCGGGCGATTGATCACCCCCCTCTGTTTCTGCTCGGCGCTCTTTGCCGTGAAATGCCAGCGCCAGTGCAGGTGCATCGAGGCATCCCGGTTTGACTGAGAGAAAAAAACTTGACACCCTTGAGTGCATTTCATACTATGAACTTTCGCTTTGAGGGCCTATAGCTCAGTTGGCTAGAGCTACCGGCTCATAACCGGTCGGTCCCAGGTTCGAGTCCTGGTGGGCCCACCATCCAAAACTCCGGGTTGAGGGGATGCCCATAAAGCGCCAGCGTAACGAAAAAACCTCTTTGCCGAGGATGAAAAAGAGTGCACACCTTAAGGTTGCACTCTTTTTCTTTGGTCGACGATGAACGTGCCCATAGTCTCAGATCTGGTTGGTATTGTTAATAAAATTGCTCCGCCGCGCTTTGCGGAAGGTTGGGATAACCCCGGTTTGCAGGTGGGTGATCCCGGCGTTCAGGTAAAGAGAATCATGGTTGCTCTGGATGCCTCACCCGCCTCTGTCGATGCCGCCATCTCCCAGCGCTGCAATCTTCTTCTCACGCACCATCCCCTCATTTTCAAACCCCTGAAGAAATTATCATCTGCCGACCCTGACGGTTCCCTGCTTTTTCGAGCAATCCGTAACGATCTGGCAATTGTGGCACTGCACACCAATTACGATATCGCCAGCGGCGGGGTGAACGATCTGCTTGCGGAACGGCTCGGACTGATCTCTGCCGAACCGCTGCAGATAACCGGTTCTGACGAGCTCGTGAAGCTGTGCGCCTTTGTGCCGCTTGGGCATGAGGTGCAGGTCATGGAGGCGCTCTTCCGTTTCAGCGGTTTCATCGGCAACTATTCGGAGTGCTCTTTCCGGGTGGCAGGCACCGGAACCTTCCGGCCTCTGGATGGTGCCACGCCATTTATCGGCGAGAAGGGGGAACGGGCTTCGGTTGGAGAGAGCCGGATCGAGGTTCTGCTGCGCAAGACAGACCTGGAGGCGGCTGTGGCGGCTCTGAAAAAGGCCCATCCCTACGAAGAGCCGGCCTTTGATCTCTATCCCCTCGTTAACCGGGGGGCTTCCCGTGGATTGGGACGGATTGGCGAGCTTGCGGCAGAGACGACCCTGCGCGAATTTGCACAGGAGGCCAAACAACGCCTGGGGGCGGGCGGACTTCGCTTCGTGGGTGATCCTGCGCGGAAGATCCGGCGAGTGGCTCTCTGTGGCGGAAGCGGGGCATCGCTCCTGCGGGATGCCTATTTCCGGGGTGCCGATGTCCTGGTGACAGGGGACATCAAGTATCATGAGGCTCGCGACGCCGAAGGGCTCGGAATGGCCCTGGTCGATGCGGGCCACTTTGCCACTGAACGGCTCATGGTGCAGGGCCTTGCCGACCGCATTATGCGGGAGATGGAGCGCCTTCGCTATGCGGTCGACACCATCCCCTTTGCAGGGGAAGAGGATCCATTCAGTTATATGTGACTACGGTATTGTTTGACGGTACGGGAAGATATCAACGGCGGAAAGGGGAGTAGAAGTGCACAAGAATTTACTGACGCTTGACGAGCTGCAGGAGATCGATCTGAAGCTCGATGGGGTTGCAAACGCGAGAGAAGTACTGATGGCAGAGATCACGGAGCTGGACCGGACGGTCACTGCTGCGCGACAGGAGCTTCTTCTGAAGCAGGAAGAACAGGCTCAGCTGGAAGACGAGAAGGCGAGCCTGGATGTTACCCTGGCTGCCGAGTCGGAGAATATCGTCCGCTCCGATGCGCGATTGAAGGAGATCAAGACGCAGAAGGAGTATCAGGCCGTTTCCAAAGAGATCTCCATGGCTCGCAAGATGAAAGCTGAGCTGGACGAACAGCTGCTGCAGAAGATCGGCCAGATCGAGGAGCTCAAGGTTGAGATTGCCGAGCGCGAAGGGAATCTCGCCCAGCTGGAAGAGAACGTCTCTTCCCAGCAGTCCGAGGTTCAGGGCAAGATCGATGCGCTGGAGAAGGATGTCGCCGGAGACCGCAAAAGCCGCGAGGAAAAGGTACGCAGCCTTCCGGCCAACATCGTGAAACGCTATGGGACGCTCAGGGAACTCAGGCGGGGCATCGCAGTGGTTGAGGCGCGCGATGGCAGCTGTCTCGGCTGCAACATGAATCTCCCTCCCCAGCTCTATAACACCCTGTTCCGAGGTAATGAGCTTATTACCTGCCCGCACTGCCAGCGTATCCTGGTGCTGCGTCAGCAAACGCAAGGGTAGCGGGGGCTTACCGATCCGTCTGCAGAATGCAGTAAGCGCGCCGATGGATTTTCGCCGGCCTCCGAAGCATTTTGCAGCCGGATTCATGGGTATATCGGTTTGGTCAAAGCAGGACAGGTGGCCGCCGCCTGCTTGCAGGGGGAGGAAAGTCCGGGCTCCACAGGGCATGGTGCTGGATAACGTCCAGCGGGGGTGACCCCAGGGAAAGTGCCACAGAGAGAAGTCCGCCCGCTTTGGCGGGTAAGGGTGAAAGGGTGAGGTAAGAGCTCACCGGGTTCGACGGTGACGTCGGATGCCAGGTAAACCCCACCAGGAGCAAGGCCGAATAGGGAAGCGCCAAGGACGGCCCGTCCGTGCTTCCGGGTTGGCTGCTTGAGGCCGTTGGCAACGACGGTCCTAGATGAATGGCCATCGCTTCTTTGCAGGTAACTGCAAGGGAGAACAGAACCCGGCTTACGTGCTGCTTTGACCAATTTTTTTGTTGACGGATGCCCGGCCTGCCTGCGGGTTTCCCGACGACATGGCAGGAAATCACGTGACAGATGACGAGAAGTGGCGGATCGGGCTTGCCGCTGTCGTAGAGGAGTTTGCTGCTCTTGACGAGGCGCGGCGCAGTGCAGTGGTTGCGCTGGTACATCAGATAATGGCAGTCAAGGGAGAGATCGCTGCCTGCTTCTCCCTGGTGGACGGTGCCGCAGTCTGCGCGCAGTGTGGTGGCGAATGTTGCCGGGCCGGACGTTATCATTTTACCGTGATCGATCTGCTCGCCTATCTGGTGGCTCAGCAGGAATTGTTCACCCCGTCCTTCGATTCCGGGGCATGCCCCTTTATCGGTGGGGCTGGATGCCTGATGGAGCCGCAGTTCAGACCCTACAACTGTGTGACCTTTGTCTGTGACCGCGTGGAACTGGAGATGGCGCCAGACCCGCGGCAGGACTTCAATTCCCTGTGCGACAGGCTTCTTACATGCTATCTCGAAATGGAAGCGCTGTTGGCAAACCGCTTCCGTTCCGGACTCCTTATCAACTGTGAACGATATCTGGATGGCAAGGCTGCCATGCTCGACGCTGTCGACCGGTTCTTGCCGCCCAGGGAGCTAGAGGAAAAGTAATGGCTACGATACGTGACCTTGTGCTCGTCCATGTGGACAACCGCCCCGGTTTCTTCGCCCGGATCGAAGAGATTGTCCCCGACGTCAAGCCGGGCTGGTGGCAGGTGCGGCTCCTGGTGCTTACCTTGCCGCTGCAGGTCTATACCTGGATACTCGATGAGAGCCAGATCAATGGCGCCCCCTTTACCATGGGGGGGACGCCAATGGTTCTGGAGAACGTGGTCTGCCCCCCCCAGGCAAATGAGAGGCGCCAGCCCTTCCCCACCTCTTCGAACGAGGAAGAGCCCACTCCCTCTCCGTCCGCCAGCGATGCCCCTTCACCGGCCAAGGTGGTCTTTCTGGCCGACCGCAAGAAAAAGGACTGAATGCCGTTTCCCCATACCGGTTTCTCCGCGGATCTGTGACTGTTTCCCCCCTGCAGTTCCAATCACCGGCCCACCCGGTTTCCCTCCCCTGGTTTGTGTAGATAACCATCTAATAATTAAGTAGAAAAAAGGCAAGATTAGAGGGTTTTTTTGCCTTGACAACCCATGGGGCGGCTAGTATAGTTTGTCCACAAGGTGGGGAAAAGTGGCAATAAGTGGCAAAGTTTCCCTGGGGGCGCATGTTTAGAGGGGAGCATTACAACTCGATTGACGGCAAGGGGCGCACCAGCATCCCCTCCCGCCTGAGAAGCGTCTTTGTCGAGACGTTCGGAGACGAGCGTTTCGTTGTCACGAAAAACATCCCGGTCTGTACGGATGCCGGCGAGGTCTGTCACGGCTTGGCCGTTTTTCCGCTTGTGGAGTTCCAGGAGTTTGAAAAGAAGATTGAGCGGGGAGACGGTTTTACGGTCAAGGAGCTCAACAGCATCAGGAGGTTGGTGCTGGCCCCCGCGGTGGAGTGTGTTGCGGACCGGCAGGGGCGGGTCCTGATACCGCCGTCGCTGCGAGGGTATGCTGTTTTGGAGAAAGAGATCATCTTCGTCGGGATGCAACGCAAGATCGAGATCTGGGATGTGGCAACCTGGGACAAGGTCTGTGCCCAGGCCGAGAAGGATTTCCCCGGCGATAGCGTCGCGCTGGCTGGCCTTGGGCTCTGATGAGCAGTTTCGGCCATCTCTCGGTCATGGCCCGGGAAGTGATCGATCTCTTGGCTCCGCGCTCCGGCGGGGTTTATGTTGATGGGACCGTGGGAGGGGGCGGGCATTCACGCCTTATCCTCGAAGCGTCGGCGCCCGACGGTCGACTGATCGGATTCGACCGGGATGGCGATGCGCTTGCCGCAGCAGAGCTCGTGCTGGCACCCTATGGCGGGCGGGTGACGCTGTTGCGGAGAAATTTTTCGCAGATCGGAGCGGCGCTGGCCGAATCGGGCGTCACATCGATCGACGGCCTTCTTGTCGATCTGGGCGTCTCCTCGTTTCAACTCGATACGCCGGAGCGGGGTTTCAGCTTTCAGCACGACGCGCCGCTGGACATGAGAATGGACCAGTCTGCCGCTGTCACCGCCGCTGACCTGGTTAACCGGCTCCCGGAGGAAGACCTGGCCCGGATCATCCGTGAGTATGGGGAAGAGCGATGGGCGAAGCGGATTGCCGGACGGATCGTGGCTGCCAGAGAGGAGTCGCCGCTGGAGACGACCGGGCAGCTGGTTTCACTGATCAAGGGTGCGATACCGCGTGGCGCATGGGAAGAGCGGCTTCATCCGGCTACCCGGACCTTTCAGGCTCTGCGCATCGCCGTAAATGAGGAGCTGACGAGCATCGAAAAGTGTCTGGCGGATGCTGTCCCGCTGTTGAATCCGGGGGGGCGGATCGCTGTCATCTCTTTTCATTCGCTGGAAGACCGGATCGTGAAGCGGTTCTTTCGCGAGCAGGCCTCCGGATGCGATTGCCCTCGGGATCTTCCGGTCTGTGTCTGCAACAAGGTGCCGCTTTTGCGGATAGTGACGAATCGCCCTCTTACCCCCCAGTCCGAAGAAGTTGCCTCCAACCCGAGAGCCCGAAGCGCCAGGCTCAGGGCTGCGGAACGATGCTGAACGACTAAGGAAGCAGAACATGGCAAATGCAAAGACCGCACACAGTAAAATAGTTGCTCCCCGTCGACTGGAAGCCGTGTTGACGGGAAAACGCGATGAATTCCTTCCGTCGCTTCTGATCATCCTTGTCGTCCTGACTGCCGTGTCGATCTTCCATGTCTGGTCACGGGTCAAGATCATCGAGCTCAATCTCCAGCAGGGAGAGGCATTGCGGCACTTCAAGGAGCTCAGCCAGGAGCAGAGCCGGTTGAAGCTTGAAGTGGCTTCCCTGAAGACACCCGCCCGTATCGAGGCAGTTGCCCGTCAGGAATTGGGGCTGGACCTGCCTACCAACCAACAGGTGGTGAACGTGCGGTGAGGGATCGTCGTGAGCATTGGACCAGGGTTAGAATAAGATTTGTCGGGGGTCTTTTTGTCTTTTTCTTCCTGGTCACCTCAGCGAGAGCCTTTTATCTGCAGGTCATCAAGGCAGAGCAGCTTCAAAAGCTGGCAGAGCGGCAGCATCAGAAAACGGTGCCGCTGACCCCTGGCAGGGGCACCATCTACGATGCCAACAATGCTGCTCTGGCCGTCTCCATCGAAATGGATTCATGTTTTGCCGAGCCCCGCAACATCGAAAATCCGCGGGAGGTTGCCACAAGCCTTGCCCCGCTCCTGGGGGTTCCGGTATCCCAGCTGGAGCGGCGACTGAGCGGCAGCAAGGGTTTTGTCTGGTTGCAGCGGCAGATAAACCCGGATGTGACGGCAAAAATCAAAAAGCTGGAGCTTGAAGGGATCGGTTTCGTCAAGGAGAGCAAGCGCTACTATCCGAATCTGGAAGTAGCCGGGAGCGTCATAGGGTTTACCGGAGTCGATCCCGAGGGGCTCGAAGGCGTTGAACTGAAGTACAATTCGACGATTCTCGGCAGCACCGGTTACATGGTTACCGAGCGGGATGCCCTGGGGCGCGACATCGCCCTGAAAGAGGGGGTTGTCAAAGGCCCGTCCAAAGGGAACAACGTCACCCTTACCCTGGACAAGAATATCCAGTACCTGGCAGAAAAGGAACTGGCCAAGGCTGTCAGCGAAAGTGGCGCCAAGGCCGGGATTGCGCTGGTTATGGAACCCCAGACCGGCAGGATACTGGCCATGGCCAATTATCCGGGCTTCAATCCCAATGTCTACTACAAGTATCAGGCAGCACAGTTGCGCAATCGGAGCATTGCCGACAGCTTCGAACCCGGTTCGACCTTCAAGGTCTTTCTCATGGCGGCTGCCCTTGATGAAGGGGTTATCAGCCCGCGTGATACCTTTGATTGCGAGATGGGTTCCTACAACATCGGCGGCAGGACCATCCATGATACGCATAAGTATGGCAGGATCTCAATAGCCGACATACTCAAATATTCCAGCAACATCGGAGCAGCAAAGATCGGCAGCCGCCTCGGACAGGAGCGGCTCTATCGCTATCTGAAGAGTTTCGGTTTCGGACAGAAATCAGGTATCGACCTCCCCGGCGAAGTCGGCGGCAACCTGCGCGACCGAAGCCAGTGGTACGGCGTCGATCTGGCGACCATCTCTTTCGGCCAGGGTGTCTCGGCAACCGCGGTACAGCTTGCCGCAGCATTCTCGGCTGTTGCCAACGGCGGGGTGCTGATGAAACCCTACCTGGTCGAGAGGATCTCCGATGCCGAAGGGAATCTGCTCAAGGAAGTTGCGCCGCAGGAACGCCAGCGGGTGATCTCCCCGACAACGGCAAAGGCGCTGGCCGCCATGATGGAGGGGGTTACCGTAGAGGGGGGCACCGGAACCAACGCTTCGGTCGAGGGCTATCGGGTGGCGGGGAAGACGGGGACGGCGCAGAAAGTCGATCCGGTGACCCACGGATATTCGGTCGACAAGCGGACGGCATCGTTCATCGGCTTCGTTCCCCTCAACAAACCGCGGCTGACCATACTGGTCGTCATTGACGAACCGAAGACAAGCCCCTATGGGGGGGTAGTTGCCGCTCCGGCGTTCAGTGCCATTGCACAACAGGCGCTCTGCTATCTCAAGGTGCCGCCCGACGGGCTGGCAAAGGCAGGCAAGGGGAAGGACGCCGGCGCAATACCGCAGAAGTCGCCGTCAGTCGAAGAAGTCGCCGGGGCTGAGGGTGGCGCCTTCATTGACGTGGGAGAAGGAACGGCAATGCCCGATTTTAGGGGCTTGAGCATGCGGGAAGTTTTGCGCCGCATGGAGAAGAGAAATCTGAATGTAAGAATAATCGGGAGCGGCAGGGCAATCGAGCAACATCCACTGCCGGGACATCGTATAGGGCCAACCGATCAGGTCTGGGTAAAGTTCATGCCATCGGCCTGATCGAAACGACACGGGAGGGGACAGCCTTCCCCAGAGGGTACATGCAGCTCAGTGACCTGTTACAAGCCGTCTCCCCGCTGGAAATCGGCGCATGGAGCGACCAAGAGATCCAGTGGCTCTCCTATGATTCACGTACGGTGCAGCCCGGGGGTCTCTTTTTCGCTTTAAA
>JACRPV010000200.1 GCA_016223015.1 Geobacter sp.
GGTGAGCGGATTGACGATGAACATGTGGGCTGACGCCGGATTGGCCTGCATCGGAATCTGCTGGTTGGCGAGCTGGAGTTTTTTCAGGGCGCCGGCAAGGTAGAGGGGGTTGCGGGAGAGTTCGGCACCACCCCGGTCGGCCTCGTATTCCCGGGAACGGGAGATCGCCATCTGGATCAGCATGGCGGCAAGCGGCGCAACGATGGCCATGGCCAGCAAGCCGAACATGCCTCCCCCATCGTCGTCCCGGTCCCGGCCACCGCCGAAAATGGCTGCCCACTGCGCCATGTTGGCCAGGTAGGTGATGGCTCCGGCCATGGTGGCAGCAATTGAGGAGATCAGGATATCGCGGTGCCTCACATGGGAGAGTTCATGGGCCATGACGCCCATCAGCTCTTCGCGGGTGAGAATCCGCATGATCCCGGTCGTGGCGGCCACTGCGGCATGTTCGGGATTGCGGCCGGTGGCAAAGGCATTGGGAGTCGGCACATCGATCAGATAGACCCTGGGCATCGGCATGCCCGCCTGCATCGTCAACTGGCGCACCAACCCAACCAGGTCCGGCTGTTCCGCCTCGGTCACCTCCCTGGCACCATACATCGCCAGCACGATCTTGTCGGAAAACCAGTATGACCCCAGGTTCATCACCGCAGCCATGATCAGCGCAAAACCCATGCCGTTGCGTCCGCCAATAGCTCCGCCGGCCATGACCAGCACGACCGTCAACAGCGCCATGAGGAATGTGGTACGGAGAGTGTTCATGTATCACCTCAAAATCACGACAGGTTATGGTCTATTTTCCATCTCTGAGAGTAGTATAAACACTGCGATGAAAAACATCAAGGGACGGCCGGGCCGGTGCTGGACCGGTAACAGCCATCTGAAATAAGCCTCCTGCGCACCTTGACAGGGAATCGCGGTCGATTATGCTCTTCTCAATCGGCCGCTACACTCTGCATACGGCAAAAACAGCAGCGCCGCCGGCGAGCATGCGGGCAGCGCACGGAACGGCATGGGGCATCCTGATCGGAGGACTGGCGGCACTTTCCCTTGGTGCCGCGGGCCATGCCCTCCTGCTCAAGCGCGATCCCCGCTCTGCCCTCGGATGGATAGTGGTTTGCATCACGGCCCCGTTTCTCGGGCCGTTCCTCTACTGGGTGATGGGAGTAAACCGTATCCACCGGAAGGCCCGCCAGTGGCTGGAAAGCGGCCGCAGGGTTGCAGGATGGGACCAGTTCCCCGTCTGCTTCGACCGGGCCGCCGAGCTGGGACTCCCCCCCGGCTGCGAACATCTCCAGGAATTGCGCACCCTTTCCGACCGGGTGGTCTCCGCCCATCTGTCGAGCGGCAACCGGATCACCCCGCTGGAAAACGGCGACAGCGCCTATCCGGCAATGCTGGCAGCCATCGATGCAGCCACCTGCTCCGTCCATCTCTCCACCTATCTCTTTGAAAGCGACGAGATCGGCCGCAGGTTCGTTGCGGCACTCACGGCCGCGGCTAAGCGGGGCCTGGACGTCCGCGTCATCATCGACAGCCTGGGGGAGAAATACTCCCGGCCGCTGGCCCGCAACCTCTTCAAGGGATCAAAGGTAAAGATCGGCCGCTTTCTCCCCTTGCGGCACGGCGGCTACCTGAACCTGCGCAATCACCGAAAGATCCTGGTGGTGGATGGGACCACGGCTTTTACCGGCGGAATGAACATCGGCAGTCGGCACATGGTAACACCGCCCCTGACGGCAGATCCGGTGAAGGACCTGCAGTTCCGGGTGGAGGGACCGGTGGTGACCAATCTGCAGCGGATCTTTCTCGAGGACTGGTACTTCGTGGCGGGCGAGCTGGTGAACGACGAACTATTCTTCCCGGAGATCCCCGCCGTTGGGACGGCAATGGTCCGGGCCGTGAGCGACGGACCGGACAAGGAGTTCCGGAAACTCCTCTGGATCATCATGGGAGCGCTTTCCTGTGCACGGCGCACCGTCAGGATCATGACCCCCTACTTCATCCCCGACCGGTCGCTCATCTCGGCCCTCATCACGGCAGCCATGCGGGGGGTCGATATCGCCCTGATCCTGCCGGCCCGCAACAACCTGCCGTTCGTCCACTGGGCGAGCAGGGCCTACCTGTGGGAGCTTCTCCAGCACGGCATCAAGGTCTATTACCAGCCCCCGCCGTTCGTCCATACCAAGCTCTTCCTGGTGGACGACGTCTGGTCGCTCATCGGCTCGGCCAATCTCGACCCCCGCAGCCTGCGGCTCAATTTCGAGCTCAACCTGGAGGTCTATGATCCAGCCGGCACGCAACAGCTTTGCCGCTATTTCGACGCTGCGCTCATGATGTCCCGCGAGGAGAGCCTGGAAAACGTGGATGGCCGGCCACTAAAGGAAAAGATCCGCGACAGCGTGGCCAAGCTCTTCTCCCCCTACCTCTGATCTACCCCTGTCAGTCGCCCAGGTGCTTGAGCAGCCTGGTCATGGCAAGCGCCACCTTTTCCCGGCTGTGCGCCTCGATGGTGTAGACCGCGTCAGGCGCGTACTGGCGCATGAGTCTGAAGAAGAGATCGAAGTCGATATCGCCGTCGCCGATAGGGAGGTGCTCATCGCGCGTCCCATGGTTGTCATGGACATGCACCTCGGCGATATACGAGCCGAGCTGGGCAAACCATTCCTCCATCCCCACCTTGTGAAACAGATTCCAGTGCCCCACATCGAAACAGTGGCGCAGGCGCGGCAGATCGAAGGCATCGAGCAACCCCCTGAGGGTTGAAGGCTCTTCCTCGAAGATGTTCTCCACGGCAATGGTGCAACCGATTCCCTCCGCCCGTGCCAGGACCTGGCGGAAGGAGTCGATGCAGTTGCCGAGCCAGGTATCCTGGCTGTCGCCATAACGCCAACGGTCATACCCCGGATGAAAGACCATCACCACCGGCTTGAGAATCTCCGCCGCATCCAGCACCTGCTCGAAGCGCCGGGCCGTGACCTGCCGGATGAGCGACTCGGGAGAACCGGGATTCAGATCCATGAATGGCGCATGTATGGTGGTTCTGAGACCGCTGGCATGGATGGCATCGGCTATGCTCACCAGCTCTTCCACGACCAGGCTGTCCAAGACATCGCCGTTCAGGAAAACCTCGGGATTGATCCGCTGCTCCAGGATAAAGTCGAGGTGCTGGGCGAGATAGGTATAGGGGACATGTGCACATACCAGGTTATTCATGGGAACGTCCGTGCTCCTTCTTCTGTTTGTTTTTCACTTCCTCGTCACTGGGAGAACGGCCGAACAGCTGCTCCAGCTTGTCGATGGCCGTCGGCTCGCCGAGGATGATGAGGGTGTCGCGCGCTTCCAGCTTTGTATGGGAGTGGGGATTGAATATCATTTTGCCGATCTTTTTCTTGATGCCGATGATGATGACGCCGGTTTCCTTGCGGAATCCCGAGCTGACCAGGGTCTCGCCGACAAACCGCGAGTTGGGGGGTATCTCCAGTTCCTCCATCTGCAGGTCGAGATGCTCGCGGCCGGTGGCGATCTCGATGAAATCCACCACGTTGGCACGGAGTATCGCCTGCGCCATCCTGCTCCCGCCGATGAGATAGGGGGAAACCACCTTGTTGGCCCCGGCCCGTTTCAGCTTGATCTCCGACCCTTCTTCTCCGGAACGCGCCAGGATGTAGAGTTCGGGATTGAGACCACGGGCGGTCAATGTAATGTAGACGTTCTCGGTGTCGGAGGTGACCACCGATATGAGCCCTTTGGCGCGCTTGATGCCGGCGCGCAGCAGGGTCTCGTCGTCGGTGGCGTCGCCGTGCATATAGAGATACCCTTCCTCCTTGAGCTTTTCGGCAATCTCGGAGGTCTTTTCCACCACCACGAAGGGGAGCGGCTTGGCTGCAAACTCCCTGCAGATGAGCGATCCCATCCGCCCGTACCCGCAGATGATGTAGTGATCGGCAAGGGCTTCTATCATCTTTTCCACTTTCTTCCTCCCGATAAAGCGTTGCAGCTGCCCCTCGAACATGATCTGGGCAAGGCTCCCCACAATGTAACCGAGTACGCTCACCCCGAAGACGATCAGGATCATGGTGAAGATCTTGCCGCTGTCGGAGAGATCGTGCACCTCCCTGAAACCGACCGTACCGAGGGTAATGGTAGTCATGTAGAGGGCATCGAGAAACCGCCACCCCTCGATGGACATGAAACCCACCACTCCCAGGGTCACCAGGACTCCCAGGACGGTAATCGATATTTTCAGGTGTCGTACAGGATCCACCGGCCGCTCCTTCCGGCAAAGCTTACTATCGCACAGGGCAAATTGCAAGCCGGTTGCCGTCATGACAGCCTGCGACACCGCTGTTTTCAAGGAACTTCGTCGTATTTCTTGACAAATCATGTATACTGTATACAATTCGCCTAATTGTGCTCAGGAGAAAAAGATAATGAAAAGAAATATCGAAAAGCACCTTACGTTGCGCGAACGGATACTGGAGACTATCCGCGACGCCATTGTCAAAGGGGCACTCAAGCCCGGGGAAAAGGTTGCCGAACCGGAACTTGCCGAACGATTCGGCATCAGCCGCACCCCTATCAGGGAGGCATTCCGGCAGCTCGAATCAGAAGGGTACCTTACCGTCATCCCCCGCAAGGGCGCGGTGGTTACCTCCTTTTCCCAGAAGGACGTGGAAGAGTTCTATGCCATCAAGAGCATCCTGGAGGGATATGCGGCCCGCAAGGCGTGCCAGAATCTCAGCGCCAAAGAGATCGACAAGCTGGAAGCCATCAATGCCAAACTGTTCCAGCTTGCCGAAGACTCCGACGTGAAGCAGTTCTTCAAGGTGCATAACGATTTTCACGACCTGTTCATCAAAGCTGCCAGCAACGACAAGCTCTGCGACATGATCGCCAGCCTGGTCAGCAAGTTCCAGCGCCTCCGCCTCGCCTCCTTAAGTCTCCCCGGCCGCATGAAGGTTTCGGCGCAGGAACACGAAAAGATCATCGAGGCGTTCAGAAGGAAAAATCCGGCCATGGCGGAAAAACTGGTCCGTAAGACCGCGGAATATGGCGGCAGAGTACTTACGCAGACCAGCGACATGAGTGCTTCCCTGAAGCCTTCGGAAAGAAATGCAATGATGCATATGGATCTCTGATCCCCGGCACCACGAGCAGACGCACACACCTCCACCCTCCCCCACAGCTTGCCTCTGCCCATACTCTCTTTCACGACCCGGAAGAGCCCCTCTACAGCCCTGCACAGCATTCCCCTGCCGCAAAAACCGCCTCGCGGGCCAGCCAACGCCGTCTGACAGAAGAGTCAAACGCCAACACCCATATTTTGACTGGCCTTTTTCTCGCAATATCCCTATAATTATCCGATTTTTCGGTAACACCTTTCCGTAAGGACGGAGCATGAAGGTTATCGCCCTGATCCCGGCCGCCGGCATGGGAAAACGGATGGGCGCCGGCATCAACAAGCAGTACCTCCTTGTTGCCGGCATTCCCATCGTTGCGCACACCATAGCAGTCTTCGAATCATCCCCTCTGGTGGACGAGATCTACATCATCTCGCCGCTGGATGAGATCCCCTATTGCCGGAGTGAGGTCGTGGAGGCGCACGGCTTTGCCAAGGTCAGGGCCATTGTACCCGGCGGCGCCGAACGCCAGCATTCGGTGCTCAACGGCCTGCGTGCCGTCGTCTCCCCGGCCGATGACGATCTGGTCCTGATTCACGACGGCGTTCGCCCCTTTGTCACAAAAGAGATCATCGAACGGGCCATCGACGTTGCCCGGCAAGCCGACGGCGCCCTTGTGGCGGTGCCGGTCAAGGATACCATCAAGGTGGTTGTCAACGGGACGATCCGGGAAACCCCGCCCCGCGCGAACCTCTGGCAGGCCCAGACTCCACAGGCCTTCCGCTATGGGATCATCCGCGATGCCCACGAGCGAGCCGCCACCGAGGAGTTCCTGGGCACGGACGACACCTCGCTGGTGGAGCGGCTCGGCAAAGAGGTCAAGGTCGTCATGGGCGACTACCGGAACATCAAGATCACGACCCCCGAAGACATGATCCTGGCCGAAGCGTTTTTGCGGTCCAGGGAAACGAACGAGGAGTAACGCATGAGGATCGGACACGGCTACGATGTCCATCGCCTGGTCGAAGGACGCAGGCTGATCATGGGCGGGGTGGATATCCCCTGGGAAAAGGGGCTGCTCGGCCACTCCGACGCCGACGTCCTGCTCCACGCCATCGCCGACGCCATCCTCGGCGCCATCGGTGAAGGTGACATCGGCAGACATTTCCCCGACACCGACCCCCGCTACAAGGGGGCCGACAGCCTGAAACTCCTTGAACACGTGGGGAATCTGGCCCGTGAGAAGGGATACCGGCTCGGCAATCTCGACGCCACCATTGTGGCCCAGCGGCCCAAGATGGCTCCCCACATCCCCCGGATGCGGGAGAACATCGCCAGGGTCCTGGCAGCCGAGGCGGACCGGGTCAACGTAAAGGCGACCACTACCGAGGAACTCGGCTTCTGCGGCCGCGGCGAGGGAATCGCCGCCCATGCCGTCGCATTGATGATGCCGTCACACCACTGAACGAGGCATACCATGTCAGATGCACCCGAAAAAGAGACCGTCACCCCCACCAATTTCCTGCGCCAGATCGTCGAGGCAGACCTCACTTCAGGAAAGCACACCACGATAATCACCCGCTTTCCTCCCGAGCCGAACGGTTACCTCCATATCGGTCACGCCAAGTCGATCTGTCTCAACTTCGGCCTGGCCCGCGACTTCAACGGCCGCTGTCACCTCCGTTTCGACGACACCAATCCGGCCAAGGAGGACGTGGAGTTCACCGAATCGATCAAGGAGAGTGTCCACTGGCTCGGGTTCGACTGGGGTGAGCACCTCTACTATGCGTCGAACTATTTCGAGCAGCTCTACCAGTGGGCCGAGCACCTGATCACGACAGGGAAAGCCTACGTGGACGATCTCACCGCCGAAGAGATTCGCCAGCACCGCGGCACCCTGACCGAACCGGGCACACAGAGCCCCTATCGAAACAGGTCGGCAGAGGAGAACCTGGATCTGTTCCGGCGGATGCGGTCCGGTGAATTCGCCGATGGTGCCAAGGTTCTCAGGGCCAGGATCGACATGGCCTCCCCCAACATAAACCTGCGCGACCCGGTACTGTACCGTATACTCCATGCCAGCCACCCCCATACCGGCGATGCCTGGTGCATCTACCCGATGTACGACTTCGCCCACGGCCAGTCCGATGCCATCGAGGGGATCACCCACTCCATCTGCACCCTGGAGTTCGAGGATCATCGCCCGCTCTACGAATGGCTGCTCAACAACCTGCCGGTGCCCCACCAGCCGCGGCAGTACGAATTCTCCCGCCTCAACCTTTCCTATACGGTCATGAGCAAGCGCAAGCTGATGCAACTGGTTCAGGACAGGGACGTCAGAGGTTGGGACGACCCACGCATGCCGACCCTGGTCGGTCTGCGACGACGGGGCTATACCCCGGAATCGATCCGCACCTTCTGCGAGCGGATCGGCGTCGGCCGGAGCGACAGCTGGATCGACATGAGCATCTTGGAGGAATCTGTCCGCGAAGACCTGAACGAGAGGGCGCCACGGGCAATGGCGGTGTTGAGCCCCCTGAAGCTGGTCATCGAAAACTATCCCGCAGGGGAAGATGAAGAGTTCATTGTGGCCAACCACCCCCAGAATGCGGAGATGGGAACCAGGGCGGTCCCCTTTTCCCGCGAACTCTGGATAGAGCGCGACGATTTCATGGAAGAGCCGGTAAAGGGGTTCAAGCGGCTCTCGCCGGGCCAGGAGGTCCGCCTGCGGGCTGCCTACATCATCCACTGCACCGAGTGCATCAAGGACCCGGCGGGAAACGTGGTGGAGGTGCGCTGCACCTATGACCCGGAAACAAAGAGCGGCCTGCCCGGTGCCGAGCGGAAGGTCAAGGGGGTGATTCACTGGGTCTCGGCGCCCCATGCCCTGGACGCCGAAATCCGGCTCTATGACCGCCTGTTCGCTCTGCCGAACCCGAGCGGCGACGACTGGAAGCAGCAGATCAACCCGGACTCGGTGGAGGTCCTGACCGGCTGCAAGCTGGAACCCTCCCTGAAGGCAGCCGCGGCCGAAAAGCGCTTCCAGTTCGAGCGAAACGGCTACTTCTGCGTCGACATGAAGGACTCCACGCCCGCTTCGCCGGTTTTCAACCGAACCGTCACCCTGCGCGACTCCTGGACCAAACGCTGATTCATGATTCCGGCAGCGCACTGCGGCCGAATCCAGAGTAATCCCACTACGAGGTATCTCCTATGGCATTGCGTGTCTATAACACCCTGACCGGCAGCAAGGAAGAATTCATCCCCATCGAACCGGGCAAGGTCAAGATGTACGTCTGCGGCGTCACGGTCTATGACCATTGCCACATCGGCCATGCCCGGGCGAACGTGATCTTTGACATGATCTACCGCTATCTGCGCTATGCCGGTTATGCAGTGACCTATGTGCGCAACTACACCGACATCGACGACAAGATCATCAATCGGGCCAATCGCGATGGCATCCCCTGGAATGAGGTCGCAGAGCGGTTCATCGGCGAATTCGACCGCGATATGGCAGCACTCGGCCTGGAGCTTCCCACCCATCAGCCAAAGGCGACCGAGCATATCCCCGAGATCATCGCAATCGTCCAGCGCCTGATCGATCGCGGCCATGCCTATGCCGTGGAGGGAGATGTCTATTTCCGCGTCGCCACCTTTACCGACTATCTCAAGCTCTCCAAGCGCAACCTGGAGGACATGCTGGCCGGCGCCAGGGTAGAAGTGGACGAGCGGAAGGAAAACCCCATGGATTTCGCTCTCTGGAAGGGAGCGAAGCCGGGCGAGCCGGCCTGGGAATCGCCCTGGGGCCTTGGCCGCCCCGGCTGGCACATCGAATGTTCTGCCATGAGCATGAAATTTCTCGGCACCACCTTCGACATCCACGTCGGCGGCAAAGACCTGGTCTTTCCCCACCATGAGAACGAAATCGCCCAGTCAGAGGCGGCCAATGGCTGCCAGTTCGTCCGTTACTGTGGGCAACTTCTTCACCATCAAGGAGGTGCTTGCCCGCTACGACAGCGAGGTCCTCCGCTTTTTCCTCCTGTCCGCCCACTACCGCTCCCCCATCGACTTCTGCGACCAGAACCTGACCGAGGCAGGAACCGGCCTGGAACGCATCTACTCTGCGCTCGCCTCCATCGACGCGGCACTGCAGGCGGATGCCGTTGCACCGGCAGGAAACGGCAGCGAAGCCGGACAGGAGCTTGCCGCAAAGGTCGCCGATTTTCCGGCCCGCTTCCGCGAAGCCATGGACGACGACTTCAACACGGCCCTTGCCCTGGGGAACATCTTTGAACTGGTCCGGGCCGCCAACCGACTCATTGCCGAGACGAACGGGCTTTCCCTTGACCAGGCCGAGCTTCTCGCTACGACCCGACAGCGGATCAGGGAAGCCGGACAGGTCCTGGGGCTCTTTCACTCCGAACCGGGCGCGTTTCTGGACAGGATCAAGGGACAAAAGATGGCCGGCATGGAGATCGGCCAGGAAGAGATCGAGCAGCTGATTGCCGAGCGAGCCGCGGCGCGCAAGGCCAAGGACTTCAAGCGGAGCGACGAGATCAGGGACCTGCTGCTGGCCAGGAATATCGTGCTGCTGGATGGTCCGGAAGGGACCACCTGGAAGGTCAAGTAGCCGGGGGAGTTTTCAGTGCAGATACACAAAAGGCCGCGTAAGCGGCCTTTTGTGTTGCATGAGTCTGGTTGCGATCAGGCAGCTTTTTTGCTGAACTCCGGATTGATCCGCATTTTTACCATTTCCATGGCTTCGCGCATGATCTGTGAAACGCTCTTGTTCGTCACGCTCATGATCTCTTCGAGTACAGCCCTCTCCTCGTCACTGATCCGCATCGACACCACATTGTAACGCGGGTTTTCCCTCATTCTTCCCATTGCCGTCATCCTCCTATGTTTTGTTCGTGTTTTGGTCTATTGCCAGTTAACGTCATATGACTACTACTCTAGCCATAATCATGCCAAATTTTTAAGCCACAGAAACTCACCATAACTGCCCGACTTCATTAAAGTGGCGTTCCGGGTTACCGCGGCCGTCTATGAGAATATGTATACAAAGTGTGCCACACTTGGCACGCACTGGCCAAAACTACGCATTCCTGCCAGACATGACACACGAAACCGGAATGAGCCCCTTTACCGGGCCGCACCGGCATCTCTCCACCCCTTAAGCCCGTGCTTGTCCAGGAGCCGGTAAAAGGTCCGGCGCGGGATATTGGCGAGCTCCGCGGCACGGGAGACATTCCCCCCCGCGTCGGCGAGGTAACGCTGAATCAGCTTCTTCTCGACCCGAAGAACATGGGGTTCGCGCTCATTCTTGAACGAGCGGAGATCCGGCACATCCGCCGCTCCCTCGGCATAACTCTCGGCAAAAACCAGCGGCAGGTTGCCGAGCTTGATCACCTCGTCGTGGGTCAGCACCGCAGCCCGCTCCAGGATATTCTGCATCTCCCTGATATTGCCGGGCCACTGGTACTGCATCATCGATTTGAGCGCCCGCTCCTCGATGGCCTCAATGTTTTTGTTCAGTTTTTTCCGCGCTTTTTCCAGAAAATGGTGGGCAAGAAGCGGGATGGACTCGGAACGCTCGCGCAGAGGGGGCATTATGATGGTAAAGACATTGAGACGGTAAAACAGGTCCTCGCGGAACCAGCCTTCTCGAATCCCCTCTTCCAGATTTTTGTTGGTGGCGGCGATCAGGCGCACATCGACCTTGCGCGACTGGGTCCCCCCCACGGGCCGCACCTCCCCGGTATCGAGCACCCGCAAAAGTTCGGCCTGCAGCTTCGGCGTGATATCGCCGATCTCATCCAGAAAGATGGTGCCGCCATCGGCAGCCTCGAACAGCCCCTGCTTGTCGGCCACGGAACCGGTAAACGAGCCCTTTTTGTGCCCGAACAGTTCGCTCTCCAGGAGCGAATCGGTCAGGGTGGTGCAGTTCACCGTTACCAGCGGCTTGTCGTTGCGCCTGCTGTAGCGGTGGATGGCGCGGGCTGCCAACTCCTTGCCGGTCCCCGACTCGCCACGGATCAGCACCGTTGTCGGCGTCGGCCCGACCTGCTTGATCAGCTCCACTACCTCGCGGGTCCTGCCGTCGCTCCCGACGATGAATTCGTCGCCGTACTCCTTGTCCAGCTCCCGCCGCGCCAGCTCGTATTTCTGGATCAGCCGCCCGCGATCCTCCTCCAGGCGCTGCACGTTGAACGGGAGACACATCTCCAGGTTGGCAAGCCCCTGATAGACGGCCACCGCATACTCCCTGCACGTCTTGTAGCCGCAGGCCCGACAATTCATTTCGTCCTTGCGGGTAAACTTGTTGGTCGATTGCAGGATCTTCTTGATATCCGCCCCCTTGGGGATCGGCAGCTTCACGTCCTTGCGGGAAAAGGTCCGCGAAATATCGAGCGGTTCGCGTTCGACGAGATAGTGCGGTGCCGTGCGATAGGGGAGTTCGCTCTTGAAATGATTGATGATCAGTTTCCGCTTGAAAAATTCGGTGAGTTCCTTGTTTTCGCAGGCACTGCCGATACAGCCATGATAGCAGAAGCGGACATCGGTGATGCGGGGCGTGATCCGCGCCGCAGCAAGGTCGCTGATGATCCCCATGACGTTTGCCTCGCCGGTCACCGCAATGACCTCCGTATCCAGGGGGTCGGTAGCAATGGAAAAGGCCCGGAACGAACCGGCGGTGATGGGGAAAAGCCGCCCCTGGTGGGGCTGGATGCCGTCGAACGGCTGTTCGGTCAGCACCGAGAGATTGATCCCGCGCCCCTTGAACATCCCGTCCAGTTCCTGATAGGTAAGCACGACGTCAATCGCGCCACAGGCATCCTCGGACTGGATCTCGAATTTTGCAGCTATACAGGAGCTGATGTAGATGACTTTCAGCTCCGGCCCATGCACGCTTTTCAGGAATCGGCCCATCGCCACCATGGGCGAGACGACGCCGACCAGGTTATCGATGAGGCGGGGGTAGTGACGCTCGATCAGGTCGACCACTGCCGGGCAGTGTGACGAGATGAGCGGGACAGATGCGGTTTCCAGCTCCCGCGCATAGGCAGGGGCAATCAGCTCGGCGCCGTAGGCCCCCTCGTGCACCTCGGCAAAACCGAGCTTCTTGAGGCCGGTAACCAGCTTACCGGGACTGATCGCGTGGTAGAAGGTCGGAAAGGAGCTGCCGAGCACTGCAACGACCGGGGTTTCGGCAGCGAGGTAATCCTCGGTCACCCCGATCTTGTCCGAGACCACCTTTGCCTTCTGCGGGCAATTTCCGAGACAGTTGCCGCAACCGATGCACCGCTCGAAGATGATCTCAGTATGGCTTTCCTCCAGCTTGAGCGCCTTGACCGGACAGCTCCTGACACAGGAGTAGCACTTCCGGCATCTGTCGGTCTGCGTTATGATCGGCTGCATGCTCAGATCTCCTTTTTCAGGCTGCTTACCCCTTTTCGGACATGCATGAACGAGGGGTGCAATTTGTACACTGTAGCGCAATTCGATACAATGTGCAACAAATGGCACACTTCGTATACACAGTGCCAGGAGTGGCACAAAGCAGGGCTAAAAAACACCCTAGTGACTAGGAGGGCAAGTCGACTAGGGCATAATGAGAGCCACCGGCTCTCGCAACTGCTCTATCTTTTATTTCATTATAGCCGTCCTGGCGGCTCTTTTCAATGCCGAATCTTTCTCCGGCCTCCTGTGATTGCCTGAATCTATACAGTGTGTTATAAAAGGATTATTCAAGCAAAGGGGTATTCTTATGGATCTCACCATTCAGGAGCAACAGTTACTGGCCGATTTTCGACGCCTTTCCGTTCAAGCGCAACGCGAGCTGATGGAACAGCTTGCCATACTGCAACGGAGACACCAGGCAGGGGAGGAGAGCCCGCAAGCCCAACCTGCCAATCAATGCCGCCTTGCCGGCCAGCCGGAAAAACGTCCGGAAGCCGCCAAAGAACCGATTTTCACGGAATAACATCCCGCACGGGAAAAGGCACAGGTATAGCCCTTGTCAAATCTGTCACTGCAGCATCCCGCCTCTCCCTCCTCACGGGACAGGGAGAGGGGCCCTCGCAGCCGTTTCTTCGCATTCGGCGTCCAGATCGTTCTCCTGCTCATGCTCTGGGCTGCACCGGCAACGGCGCGGCAGATCGCGCCTCTCACGGCCCCGCCCCTGGGTGAACGCTGGTTCAGCATAGCCATGAACGGTGAACGGGTCGGGTTCGTGCACCTTTCCATCGCCTGTACGGAGGGGAGCTACCTGATCACCAGCGAGAGCAGCGCCAAGCTGCAGGTCCTGGGGTTTTCCCGCGAAGCGACAGCGCGCGAGCTGTACCGGTTGGACAGGAACCTGGCGCTGAAATCGTTCTCTGTGGAACAGATCATTGACAAGAGCCCCCTGAAAGTCAGCGGAACCGTAAACGGCAAGACCGTGAAGGTGCTCGTGGAGACCAAGGGGGGGACATCGGAAAAGACCTTTAAGATAAAAGGGGCCATATACCCCCCACCGGTGGTAAACCTGTATCCCCTCTTCCAGGGAGTGTCCACAGGCCGCACCTACAAGCTGCAGATGCTGGACACCGAAGCGGTGAAGGTAAAGGACGTCACCTTCAGCGTTGTCGGCTTTGAGACGCTGAACGGCACGAAAGCCGTCCATCTGCGCAACGATCTCTATCCGGTAGTGGATAACGACATCTGGGTGGACCGCTCCGGCAACACGCTCCGTGAATCGGTCAGGGACGGCCTCATCCTGACTCAGGCGGAAAGTGCGGCAGAGGCACGCCGTTTCCTTCTCGAAGACGCGGTGAGCAAGAAAGACCTGGTTCTCGATTTCAGCCTGGTGCGGATTGACCGGGAGATAGAACATCAGTCGGATCTGAAAGGCATGATCATCGAGCTGTCGGACCTGCCCGAGGGGATACGCCTGCCGGAAGGTCCGGGGCAATCCGTAACCGTCACTGCGCCGGGAAAGGTGCGGATGGTCATGTCGGCACAGCCGAACCAGCCGGAAGCTCCCCCCCTTGCCCCGGCCGATCGGACCAGGTACCTCTCGGCCACCCCCCGCATCAATGCCGACAACCGGGAGATCATAACCTGCCAGCAGGAGGTCCTGAAGGGGTGCACCGATCAACGGCAGGCGGCAACGCTTTTGACCCGCTGGGTTGCCGACCACCTGGCCGACACGGTGAAGGACAGCCATTCCGCCGTTGAGGCGTTGCAGAACAAAACCGGCAACTGCCAGTCCCATGCCCGCCTCTATGTCTCCCTGGCACGGGCCGCCGGCATACCGAGCAGGATGGTGGCCGGGCTGGTCTATGCTGCCGGCAAAGGGTTCCTCTACCACAGCTGGGCAGAGAGTTACCTTGACGGCTGGACAGCCATCGACCCGACCTTCGGCCAGATACCGGCTGACGTCACCCATATCAAGCTTGCCGAGGGGGATGAACCGGACGAGATGGCAGCACTGGCCGGCATCATCGGCAGGGTAAAGGCGACCGTCATCGAGACGCGGTAACCGTCACTTCCCTACGCGGCGGTCCCACTCGCGGCAATAGCCTTCCACCTGGCGCTCCACTTTCCTGCGGCTGGCCGCGTTCCAAGGGCCGACCACCACCACGTTCAGGTTTTTCGGCGCAAACAGGGCTGCAGCAGCTGAGCGGACCACTCCGGCATCGTTCGCAGCAGCCTCGGCATGATCCTCTTCTATATCCCGCACCAGCCCCATCAGCTCGCCCCAACCGTAGCGGACCTGCATCTCGTAGGTCGAATCGCGACTGTATTCCAGATCGAAGAAATAGCCGTTTTTCACCCGTTCGAGTTCGTCAGAGGGGACAAAGTCCGCTGCCAGACTGAGGGTCTCGGCAAGCACCTCCTGAACGGCGCGTTCCAGGTTGTCGGGCGAGGTAGACAGCTCGATGGCGAACGAGCCGGTTTCCTCGTAGGCCGCTATGCTCGCATCGACGGAATAGACAATGCCGAGCCGCTCCCGCAGCGACAGATGCAGCCGGGAACTGCCGCCGCCACAGAGGATGCGGCGGATGAGACGGGTGGTCATGATCCTCGTGTCCAGCCGGGGGAACCCGCGGAATGCGAGCTGCAGATGCACCTGGCTGTCCGAATCCGCGACAAAGAGCGTGTGCGGCTCTGACTGGCCGATCGGTGCCGCCGGTGGCGGGAGAATCGGCGCACCCTGCCAGTCCCCCAGTCGGGCACTGCAGGCGGCAAAGAAATCATCCGGACTTACACTGCCGGCTACCACCACCACGGCATTGGACGGGACATAATGACGCGACAGGTGCAGGCTGAGGTCTTCCCTGCCAATACCCTGGATGGTGTCGAGAAAACCGATGGTCGGCATCCCCAGGGAATGATCGGGCCAGAGAAGCCTGCTAGCGAGATTGTGGGTGTTGATCTCCTCTCCCTGTTCGTTGATATCCTCCAGCGCCTCCTCGATGATGATCCTCCGCTCAACCTCCAGGCCGGGCAGCAGGGGACGGCGGATCATGGACGAGAAGATACCGATCCCCTCGGCCACGAAACGGGGGTGGATGCGGGAGAAAAAGCAGGTGGTCTCCTCGTCGGTCGAGGCGTTCACGCTGCCGCCGATGGTCTCGAACGCGGTCTCCAGTTCCAGGGTCGTGGCGTAATCGGCTGTCCCGCGAAACAGCATGTGTTCGAGAAAATGGGCCAGGCCTGCTTTTTCGCGACTGTCGTTGCGCCCACCGACCTTCAGGTAGACGGCAAGCTCGGCACTGTGCAGATGCGGCATCTCCACCGCCACCAGGCGCAAGCCGTTGGGTAGTCGCAATGTATGGCAAGAAATCATCAATCCTCCGGTTCAGGCCTCAGTCGAAAATATGTTGCCCCTGCAGGGTTGCCCACGCCACCACGGCGTAACGCCCCGCCTTCCCGGCCACGACCAGGAGTGCGAAACGGGGGAACCCGACCCGCAGGACCCCTGCCACCAGACAGAGAGGGTCACCCACCACCGGCAGCCAGCTAAAGAGGAGCGACCAGCTGCCATAGCGGGCAAATACCCGTTCCGCACGCTGGCGATCCTGCGCACCCATGCGCAGGACCCTCTCTTCGATGAAGCGGCTGCCGCAGACCCCCAGAAAATAGCTGGTACAGGCCCCCAGGACATTGCCCGCGGTGGCGACCGCAACGACCGGCAGCGGCGCAAACCCGTTGAGGAGCAGGGCGATCAGGAGCCATTCCGAGCCGAGCGGAATGAGGGTCGATGCCAGGAAACTCAACAGGAAAAGGGCCGGATAGCCGTGGTTGACCAGGGACTCCTGCATGGGGCACACACTAGCGGAAAGACCGGGTGATGTCAAACCCCGCATGCCCCTGCAGGATACTGGCTACCGGAGGCCATTTCTGCTATAGTCTCCGCACAGGAGGCCTCCATGCCCTTCTTCGCCAAGCTGCTCATCACCAACCTGGTCATTGTCGGATGCGTTTACCTCGGCCGCAGGCTGCCGAGCCTGGCAGGGCTCATCGCCACCATGCCGATCACCACCCTTGCCGTCCTCCTCTGGCTCCACGCCGACCAGCCCGATGACCCCCGCCTGCTGACCGAGTATACGCGCGGCGTCTTCTGGGGGATCATGCCGACCATCCTCTTTTTTGCCGCTGCCCTCTACTGCTTCCGCCGTGGCATGACGCTGCCGCTCACCCTCACGGCAAGCTTCTGCGTCTGGCTGACCGGTGCTGCCCTGCACCAGTGGCTGCTCCGATGAAATCCGTCGCGATTCTTTCCCTGCTCCTGGGCATCCTGCTCGCACTACCGGTATCTGCCGCCCAGTTCGCCATTGCCACCATCCCCACCCCGGTGCTCAACACCCCCGGCGTCAGGGAGATCTTTGGCGGAAAAGATGGCACAACGCTCCGGATGGATGCCTGCGGTCAGATCAGGGCGCTGGAGTTCGTGGCGCTGCCGGGGACCGTCTTCCGGATCGAGCAGGAACTTCAGAGCGGCACTGACAGACTCTACCGGGTGACCACCAGCGACTACCCCTATCCGTCGGCATCCGGCTACTTCGTCGACAGCAGGTTCGTGCGCATCCAACCGGCACCGCCTCCGGAGCGCTCCCGCCACCTCCCCCCGGAGCAGGAGGTCCTGCGCCGGCTACGAAAGGCCGAGGGGACCCGCTACGTCTGGGGAGGAAACGTCGCCGGCGGCATTCCCGAGCTGCCGCGGTTCTATCCGCCGACAACCAAGGCGCTCCCAGAGGATGCGGCCCTGCTCTGGCGACTTGCCGGGCTCGACTGCTCCGGCCTCCTCTACGAAGCCACCAATGGCGTCACGCCCCGCAATACCAGCTCCCTGATCTCATACGGTACGGCAGTCCCCGTTGCCGGCAGGGATGCCGACGCCATTGCCGGGCTGATGAGGCCCCTGGACCTGATCGTCTGGCAGGGGCATGTCCTGATTGTCATCGGCAAGGGAGAGGTGATCGAAAGCCGTCTGGAATGCACGAAGAAACAGCGGGGGGGCGTCATTGTCACGCCGCTCAAAAAGAGGCTTGAGGAGATCATGCAGCGGAGACGCCCGGCAGATGCGATCGGGAAGCAGGATGGGAGCGGTCAGTCCGTGTTCGTCGTCCGCCGCTGGTACGGCCAGGCTGCCGGCACGGAGAGATAACGCTCATCTCTCCCGGCGACTCATTCCGCGCAGCAGGAGAGCCGGCTGATGTCGCGGCTGAACCCCTGGGCACAGAGCCTGAGCCCTTCCGCCATGGAAGGATAGACATGGAGGGAATCGGCCAGGTCGGCCACGGTCAGGCGGTAACGGATGGCAAGGGCAGCCTCGTTGATCAGGTCCGCACCCCGGTGACAGAAAAGGTGTACCCCCAGAAGCCGGCCGGTGTCCTGTTCGGCCACCATCTTGATCACCCCGCTGGTCTGCCCGGCCACGTGGGCCTTTGGAATGGCCGAGACCGGCAGGACATTGACCTTTACCGGGAAGCCCGCCAGCATGGCAGCCTCCTCGCCGTATCCCACCATGCCGATCTCCGGATCCGTGAAGATGGCCATGGGAACCGCATGGTAGTCCATCCGGCAGCCACAGTCCGGATTGAACATGTCATCCACCGCCACAATCCCCTCCCGTGCGCCGACGCTGGCGATCATCTGCCCGCCGGTTACATCCCCGGCGGCCCAGATCCCCTCGGCAGAGGTACGCATCCGCTGGTCGACCCTGACAGAACCCTTTTCGTCAACCTCCACCCCGGCCAGTTCCAGGCCGATATCGGCAGAGGCAGGCGCAGTCCCCACTGCCAGGAGAATCCGTTCACCGGTATATTCGTGGCGCCGGCCATCGACCTCTGCCGAGACCCGCGACAGGTCGCCCGCCTTTCCCATCGAGCAGATCGCAACGCCCGTAACGACCTTCACCCCTTCGTCGGTCAGCACCCGGTGCAGGGCATCGGCAAGTTCCGGCTCCACCGCCGGCAGGATCTGCGGCCCATGTTCGAGAATGGTGACCCGGCAGCCGAGGCGGTGGTACATCTGCCCCAGTTCCATGGCAATGACCCCGCCGCCGATGATGATCAGCGAAGCGGGCAGCTCTTTCAGCAGCAGGGCGCTCATGCTGGTGAGATAATCCACCTCTTCGATCCCGGGGAAACGGAGGACGCGGGGAAAACCTCCCGTGGCAACGAGGACCCGCTCGGAACGAAACAGCTGTCCAGCCACCTCCACGGTCTGTCGATCGCGGAAACGCCCGGTCCCCTTTACCAGATCGAGTCCGCTTATCCCCTGCAGCACATCCTGGTAGCGGGTGCGGCGCAAGAACTCAACAACCTCCGTGCGGTGCTCGAACAGCCGGGAGTAATCCACCCGGTCAAGCGACGTTCCGACCCCGACCGCCTGCCCCAGTAGGGCCTCATGCCGCAGCAGGGCCGAATGGATCAGGGTCTTGCTGGGGATACAGCCCCAGTTGACGCAGGTCCCTCCCGGCTCCCCCCGTTCGACCATCAGTATCCGGGCACCATGAACCTCTGCCCGCAGTGCCGCGGCAAAGGCGGTCGAACCGGACCCGAGAATAATTATGTCGTACTGCTCATTCATGCAGCCATCCTCGGCCAAACGCGCGACGATATCGTCTCCCGCGGTCATGGCCCGGAAAGGGTTCGCCGGCAAGACTCCTAAAGCAAAATATTAAACGCCACGGTTCCTGCGGTCAAGCTCCGCAACAACCTCGCGGCGCTGCAGTTGGTTCAGTCGCTGGGATTCATAGAGATTGCGCACTTCAAGCGTGCGAAGCGCGGGCAGCCAATGGGTAAACCAGATCAGCGGTGTCCGCGGATTGCTGAGGATGGCCAGCTTCACATTGGTACGGCTCTGCCAGCGCTGGTGGCGGGCAACCATGGAAATGGCCTCGGGGGTGACGGTGGTATTGCGAAGAAACTGAAAGACCGCGCGCTCCATGAGTCGCGGGTTATCGAGGCAGGCTGCCATCAAGCGCGGGTCACCTTCTTTCAGAAGGTGCTCCACCACGGCACCGGTCCCCCGGTGGGCAAGGGTGATCTTGCTCCCCAGGGGGGTGGTCGGCAGCCGCTGGATAATGGCCCGCTCAGCAGCGATCTTCTGGTCCGGGGTGCCGCCGGGGATGGCGCAGATGGTGGCAAGTTCAAACAGGGTGAGATGGGGGAGTATCTCCATGAGTTGCGGTGCCTGGGTGGCCGGATGGTGGGCCAGAGCGACCCGTATTGGATGGCTTTCCCGTGCCGACGGCATGGCACAGATCTGTTTGAGCAGGTCGCCGCCCAGGTCGCGGCGTTTCAGCAGTGAAAGGAGGTGAGGTTCTCCAAGGTGAGGATTCTTGAGGGCTGCCCGCAGGACATCCGGCGACTGGTCCTGCATGACGCGAAACAACTCGTCGTGGCCGGCCGTCAGCGCCTCGTTCAGACGCTGGGCCAGATCGCGGTCCAGACTACCGGCTGCTGTGTCTCCATTGCTCATGTGGGGCGTTTCACGGAAGAAATGTTACTCATTGTCACTGAACAGTATGCCGTCAACTCCCGGCATCGTCCAGGATTTTTCATGACTCCCGCTCCTTCTCATCCATCCCCGCAACACTCCAGGGCTGCCAGCATTCATCGGAGACCAGCGATTCCTCTATCTGCCTTTTTACGGAAATGGAGAGATTTTTGTCCAGCAGACCTGCCTCGGCCAGGTGGCCTTCAATCTTGGCAAGGAGTTCACGCTGCCTGACATTCCGCTCCTTCAGGTATTCCTCCATATAAATGACTTTTGCTCGTCCCATTGCACGCTCCTCGTTTGTCAAGGCAGGAAACTTGTTTCCGTTGGAATCATGATTCCTTCTGCACTCATATCGACATCGCTTTACAAATCTTTACCCATTTTGATTGGCAAAGGGGCAACCTCGGGCTGCAGTGCTCTGCCGTCCCGTTGAGGAACTGCCGCAAAAGGAAAGCCAATCTCTCCTAAAGTAGTCGGCAATTGCAGACGACGAGAATATAAATGCCACAACAGTTGCCTGAGGGAGGAGACGACCGTGCCGAACCTGACGATCAAGCTGAAATTGTTACTTATGGGGGGGATGACCGGAGGCTTCCTGATCCTGCTCGGACTGGTCTCGTTTTTCAGCATGAGCACGACAAATGCCCAACTGGAGCAGCTCTACAAGGGACATCTCCTCGGCACGGAAAAGATCGGCAGGATCAGCGAACTGATGCGCGACAACCGCATCCAGCTCCTGCTGGCTTCGCAGCATGATCCACGCAATCCTTCCAGCAAGCTGCACGATCACCAGCTCAGCGTCCATACAGACCAGGTGGCCAAAAACATCGAAGAGATCACTAGTATCTGGGAAGCCTACAAGGCCATTCCCAACAAGAATGCGGAGCAGATCAAGCTGGCAGACGTCTTTGCCGAAGCACGGGCAAAATTCGTCAATGACGGACTCAAGCCCACAGGGGCAGCCCTGCTCGAAGGAGACTACGACAAGGGAGTGATTCTCACCGAGCAGGCAGTGACCCCGCTGGCAACTGCAGCCTTTAAGGCGGCAAACGAGGTCTATGCCAACGAGTATGCGCTTGCCAAGGCAAGCTACGAACTTACCCGGAAAACCATGGCCAGGGCGAAAATCCTGATCCTGACCGTCATCCTTCTGGCAATGGCACTCGGCACCCTGATCAATCTGGCGGTCATCCGTTCCATCACCAAGGGGACATCCGAACTCTCGGCAGCTGCCGGCAGAATGGCAGAGGGAGACCTCTCCACCCTGCTCCGGATCGACGGTTCCGACGAGATCGGCACGGCAGCCCGCTCATTCAACATGATGCGGGACGCCTTCGTCGATCTCCTGGGCAAGGTCTCCTCTTCTGCCGTCCAGGTTGCATCCAGCGCCAACACCCTGAACGACACGGCCGAACAGATGGCAACCGGCGCTGAACAGGCTGCCGTCCAGGCCGGAACGGTCGCAACCGCCAGCGAAGAGATGGCGGCTACCTCGGGCGAGATCGCCATGAACAGCCAGATGGCTGCTGAAGGCGCGCAACAGGCCAACCAGGCAGCCCTCAATGGCGCCACTGTCGTGCAGAATACCATGGCCATGATGAACCAGATCGCGGCACGTTCAAAGGAGAGCTCTGCAGCCGTCGAATCGCTGGGTAAGCGCTCCGACCAGATCGGCGCCATTGTCGTCACCATTCAGGATATTGCCGAACAGACCAACCTCTTGGCGCTGAACGCCGCCATCGAGGCTGCGCGCGCCGGCGAGCAGGGTCGCGGCTTTGCCGTGGTGGCCGACGAGGTCCGGGCACTGGCAGAGCGCACAACCAGGGCTACGCGCGAAATCGGCGAGATGATCCGGGCGATCCAGGTTGACACCAAAGGTGCTGTGGCTGCCATGGAACAGGGGGTCGCGCAGGTGGAGGCGGGCACCATAGAGGCGGCCAAATCCGAAGGCGCCCTGCAGCAGATCCTCGACCAGATCAACGCCGTCACCATGCAGGTGAACCAGATCGCCACCGCTGCAGAACAGCAGACCGCAACCACCAGCGAGATCAGCAGCAACATCCTGCAGATCACCGAAGTGGCGCAAGGAACGGCCAATGGCGCCCACAACTCCGCAACGGCGGCCAACAAGCTGGCGAGCCTTGCCGAAGAGCTACAGCGGCTGGTGGGGCAGTTCAGGATCTAGAGTTTCCCATCCGGAAACCGGCGGTGTAAACCAGACTCGGCATGCACAGCAATTACGCGCTCTGCTGCCGCACAAACAGACAGAAGCTACCGCATCAACTGATAACCTCCTGAAACATCCGGCAATTCCGTTACGGCACGCCTCGTGCTAGACGGAAACCAGCCGGCAACGACGCCTCGGATAATTCTCCGGGGCGTTTGCTTTTCAGGAGGTAGTCATGAACCGGAAAACCACCAATAGCATCATTATCGACGATACCACGCTGCGCGACGGGGAACAGACCGCCGGCGTCGCCTTCAGCAGGAAGGAAAAGATCGCCATCGCCAGGATGCTGGACGCCATAGGCATCCACGAACTTGAATGCGGCATCCCTGCCATGGGGGAAGAGGAACGCGCCTCTATACGCGCACTGGTCAATCTCGGCCTCTCGGCCAGGCTCATCACCTGGAATCGGGCAGTGGTCGGCGATATCGAGGCAAGCATTTCCTGCGGCGTCCAGGCCGTCGACATCTCCCTCTCCGTCTCCGATATCATGATCCGCCATAAACTGGGCAAGAGCCGGCAGTGGGTCAAGGAACAGCTGAAGCAGGCGCTCGGCTTTGCCAAGGAAAAGGGGCTCTATGTCTCGGTCGGTGGCGAAGACGCCAGCCGCGCCGATCTCAACTTCCTGGCCGAACTGATGCAGTCCGCTCTGGAACTCGGCGCCGACCGGTTCCGCTTCTGCGACACCCTCGGCATTCTCGACCCCTTCACCATGTTCGAAAAGGTCAGGGCTCTCAGGTTTGCCGTCCCGGACCTGCCGATCGAGGTGCACACCCACAACGACCTGGGCATGGCCACTGCCAACGCCATCGCCGGCATCAAGGCCGGCGCCCGCTTCGTCAACACCACGGTCAACGGCCTGGGGGAGCGGGCCGGCAACGCGGCACTGGAAGAGGTGATCATGGCCCTGAAGGTCTCCTGCAGCATCGAAACGGGCATCGACACCCACCGCTTCTGCGAGATTTCCCGGTTTGTCGGCCGGGCATCGCACCGTCCGGTGCCGGCCTGGAAGGCAGTGGTCGGCGAACGGGCCTTTGCCCACGAATCAGGCATCCATGCCGACGGAGTCATCAAAAATCCCCACAACTATGAAGGGTTCGATCCCGGCGAAGTCGGCCTTTCCCGCCAGTTGGTCGTAGGAAAGCACTCCGGCAGCAGTGGCCTCATGGAGCGATATCACATGCTGGGGATACCGGTTTGCAAAGAAGAAGCGGTGCTGCTCTTGGACAAGGCACGTCCACTTGCGCAGCGACTCAAGCGGGCGCTCACGGATTCCGACCTGCAGAGGCTTTACGACCTGCAGCACCTGCAACCTGCCGCGGCATGACCTCCATCCCGCACCGACGGGAATGATTTATGCTTGTTCGATGGTTCATACTGCCATGGAAGGAAAAGGAGATCCCCCTTGAAACGGATACTGATCTGCGACGACGAACCGATCATCAGACAGAGCCTGAAGGCCCTGCTTACAAGCCTGGGGTTCGATGCAATCTTCGAATGCAGCGACGGCGAAGCCGCCGTAGCAACGGCCATTGACAAGATTCCGGAGATTGCCATCCTCGATGTCTCAATGCCAAAGAAGGACGGCATCACGGCCGCCACCGAGATCAGGAAGAGACTGAAGATCCCCATCATCTTCCTGACCGCGTGCTACGACCCCGAAACCGTCGAGCGTGCCAAAAAAGTAGGCATTGCCGCCTTCCTTACCAAACCGCTGCGGGAACAGGATCTCTGGCCAGCCATCGAGATGGCCTACGCCCACAATGATGTCGTAGAACAGCTGAAAGACGAGGTTGCAGACCTGAAGGAGACCCTGGAAAGCCGCAAGGTCATCGAGAAGGCCAAGGGAGCGCTGATGAAAAATCATGGTCTGTCCGAACCCGAAGCCTTCCGCAAGATGCAAAAACTGGCAATGGACAAGCGCAAGTCATTACGGCAGATCGCCGAGGCGATCCTGCTCACCGAGTAGCTGCACATAAAAGAGGCAATACCACCAGAACCGATAGAAGCCTCCCTACCTAAACCGTCAGAAATCAACACATTGGCAAGTTGGCACAGACAATGCTTCATTAGAATCAAACGACGGACGAGCACCCCGCAGCATCTCTGACAATCTTATTCTACTTTTCCACTCTACACTGAAGTACAGGGAAGAGTCAGTTCATCGGCAAAGGCGCCTCAAGGCCAAACTTGGGGCGCCTTTTTTCATGCCCCGGACAAAAACATCGGTGGTCCACGGATGAGTGGTCACGAAAGGAGATTCACAATGAGACAGATCGCTATCTACGGTAAAGGCGGCATCGGCAAATCGACAACAACACAGAATACGGTGGCGGGCCTCGCATACCTCGGCAAGAAGGTCATGATCGTCGGCTGCGACCCCAAGGCCGACTCGACGCGGCTGATCCTGAACCAGAAGATGCAGACCACGGTCATGGACCTCGCCCGCGAGCGTGGCAGCGTCGAGGACCTCGAGATCGAGGACGTGCTCCAGACCGGATTCAAGGACATCAAGTGCGCCGAGTCGGGCGGGCCTGAGCCGGGAGTGGGGTGCGCGGGCCGCGGCGTCATCACCGCGATCAACTTTCTCGAGGAGGAGGGCGCCTACACCGACGACCTCGACTTCGTCTTCTACGACGTACTCGGCGACGTCGTGTGCGGCGGCTTCGCGATGCCGATCCGCGAGGGCAAGGCGCAGGAGATCTACATCGTCACCTCCGGCGAGATGATGGCGATGTACGCCGCCAACAACATCGCCAAGGGCATCCTCAAGTACGCGCAGTCCGGCGGGGTGCGCCTGGGCGGACTGATCTGCAACTCGCGCAACACCGACCGCGAGGACGAGCTGATCGAGGCGCTCGCCGCCAAACTCGGCACGCAGATGATCCACTTCATCCCGCGCGACAACGAGGTTCAGCGCGCCGAGCTGCGCCGCAAGACGGTCCTGCAGTACAACCCCGAGCACGTCCAGGCCGACGAGTACCGCGCGCTCGCCAAGAAGATCTCGGAAAACGAGATGATGGTCATCCCCACCCCGATCAGCCAAGACGAGCTCGAAGAGCTGCTGATGGAGTTCGGCATCATGGAAGCCGAGCCCGTCGACGAGGCGGTGGCGTGAGCATGTCGCCATCCTCGAAGATCAATCAGACTCAGAAGCTCATCGACGAGGTCCTCTCCATCTATCCCGAGAAGACCCGCAAAGACCGCGCGAAGCACGTCAAGCCCAATGACCCGACGGGCGACTGCTCGAGCTGCGCGGTCAAGTCCAACGTCAAGTCCCGCCCAGGCGTCA